>JADJDU010000030.1:0-300000 GCA_016702505.1 Microthrixaceae bacterium | reverse complement strand
GCGGGAGCGGGAAGCGGTTGGAATTCGGGGGAGTCGGGGGAGTTGGACGAGACCGGTGGTGGGCCAGCGCTTCGGTCCCGCGGAAGGGTGCGGGAGGTGTCGACGGATCAGCTGGCCGACGCCTTGGATGGCGCCGAGGCCGTGGTGTTGGCCCTGCCCTTGCTGGCAGAGACCAGAGGGATGATCGGTGCCGAAGAACTGGCCCGACTGGCACCAGGTGCCTGGCTGGTGAACGTGGCCCGCGGGGAACACATCGACACCGATGCCCTGGTGGCTGCTCTCGACTCCGGTCATCTCGGTGGGGCGGCGTTGGATGTGACCGATCCCGAACCGTTGCCTACAGGTCATCGGTTGTGGGGACGGGGCAACGTGATCATCACCCCGCACACGGCGAACACCCCCGAGATGGCCCGCCCTCTGCTGTCGGAGCGCATCTCGACCAACGTGGCCAACCGGATCGCCGGCCGTGACCTCGTCGGCGTGATCAGACCGGACCTCGGCTACTGACCTGCCGGCGACGGTCCACGGGAGGGTGAATGGGGCGCTGCCCAGTGAGTCAGAGGTTGCGGCGGAACAGGGTGTGGACTCGTTCCCAATGCAGTTCGGAGGCGTAGCGGTCATAGCGCGGACCGGCCGGGGCGAATCCGTGGACCGCCTTGGTCATGAGGTCGAGCGTGTAGGTCACCCCCGCCTCGTCGAGAGCTCCGGTGAACAGGTCTCGGTGTTCCCCCGGGGCCAGCGGGTCGTCCTGACACCACGCGAAGTGCAGTTCGGCCTCAACTGTCTCCAGGCCGAGGTGTGGTGAGTCCGATGTGTCCCGAACCATCCATGCGCCGTGGATGGAAGCACCGGCCTTGATCCGTTCAGGCCGGGCTCGGGCCAGTGAGACCACCAGGCCTCCGCTCATGCAGAACCCCACCGCTCCGGCCGGTCCCGGGCTGGCGGCCGGGTCGGTGTCTGCGTGGGCCAACAGCGCATCGGCATCGCCCACGATGTTGGTGGGGGTGACGGTGCCCATCAGCTCTTGGCGGGTGTGCATGTCCTCGTCGGACAGGCCGAACTCGCGGAAAGGCCCGCCCCGGTAGAACAGGTAGGGGAGCATCACGTAGTACCCGGCCGTGGCCAGGCGAGACGCCATGTCCCGCAGCGCGGGCCGGATGCTGGGGGCATCCATCAGGTACAGCACCACCGGGTGCGGGCCGCCGTGTTCGGGGTGGAAGATGAACGTCTTCATCACTCCGTCGGGGGCGGCCAGGTCGACCTCACGCTGGATCACGGTTGCGATTCTTGTCGCAACGGTGTGGCCCCAGCACTCAGATGTCGGGACGAGGCCATACATGGTTGGCACCTCGGGCGAGTGGGGCGGTAACGTCCTCCATCCCACCCGGGGCGTATGGCTCAGTTGGTTAGAGCGCTGCCTTCACACGGCAGAGGTCACAGGTTCGAATCCTGTTACGCCCACCACAGAACGTGCAGGTCAGCCGCTCCACCGGGGCGGCTGACGGCTTTTTCGCCTTGCCGTTGTCCACGCTACGTCCACATTGGCGCGGACAAAATCCGAGAAATGACACACGTGTAGGGCGGAGGCGTAGGGCTTCCGGCTACGTGACAGGTCTCAGCCCTTTGAGGCTGGCGTCTGGCCAAGCAGGGTTGTTCCAAGGGCACACACGTCGATTGAGTCCCTCGGCTGACAGGGGTCAGGACTTCACGAGGCTGGGCCGGAGCGTTCGTCGTGGGTTGTTGGTAGAGTTCTCGCCCGTAGTAGTTGAGCTTGAGGTCTTCGGCCCCTCTCTGGCTGACAGACACCCTCTCCCCTTCGACCTAAGGACTACCTGGGCGATGGTACGCCCGGGCCGCCAGGCCCTCTGCGCTACCAGGGACAGCAGGAAGCGCACGTAAGGCTGGTCCTCTGGAGGACTGGACTCGTCGGCCATCGGGAACGTGCGGAAGCTGAACGCGATCGAGGCCTAGTTCCTCGGGTGGACGAGCCAATCCACGGTTCGCACGCCGCTGCCGCGGAGGTCGTCGAGCACAGCCTCTACAACCGCCGTGGCGTACCCGCTGCGCTGGTACCGGCGTTGGATTGCCGTGACCATGAGAGGTAGCGGTGGCCGTCGATCACGTCGCCGATCTCGTCTACGAGCAGGTGGTGGGCGATGACACCGACGAGCTCGCCTTCTTCCTCGGCGACAAGGACGACCCGATCATGCTCGGATGCGGTCGGATCGCTGACCCAGCCCCACAGGCCGTCCACGATCTCAGCGACCTCGCCAAGAAATGGTTCGGAGGTGTCACCGAGGTCGAACGCCTCGAACGCTGGCGAGTCCTCGGCTCGCGCCTGCCGGAGGATCACTTGGAACGCGTGACCGTGTGCTTCGCCTTGCCGCTTGGCTGCCAACGATCGCCAGCCGACGTTTGCTTGGTGCGCCGGTAGCCGCCGTTAGCCAAGCTCGCCTTGGGCTCCCGAACCGACTCCAGCGCATCTGACAGCCGTTTGACCGTGGACCAGCGTGCGTCGAGGTGGCCGTTCTCGATCTTGCTGATGTCGCCCTGCGCGATCCCAGCCAGCTCGCTCAGCTCCGCCTGCGTCAGACCGAGCTCCATGCGGCGCTCGCGGATGAGGTCACCCGGTCTCGACGGCAGGGACGCCAAAAGAGCGGAGGTCGATGCAGTCGACATACCCTAGGACAATATAGGGAATAGCCCATTGCCACAAGGACGGCGGCGGCCCGGCTGGTCAAGCCCGCTCGGCCGAACTGGTGACCTCGACGGACGTCGTCCAGGTCCGCACCACGTCCACAAGGACACTCGAAACGAGGCAGCAGCCTGCGGATGTGGCCCGCACGTAGGTCACCGGTGGTCAGCGATGGGTGGACGGGTAGGTGGCAACCCGCCTCGACGTAAGGCCGGGTAGGTCTGTGGGGCCAGGCCGACCGCCTGGCAACCAGATCGGTACGGATGTCGCGATTGGTGCACCAGCGTTGCGCATGCCAGCTGAAGGAGCGAGCCTCTCGGCAATTCGCCAGGGACGACCCCGCAGTCAGCCAGGTCGGTGAAGGAGCTTCGTCCGGTCTCAAGGGCCTTCCCCTCAAGGCCACGGCGACGTGCCCGTTGACGTCGACGGCGAAGTCAACGATCACCTGGAGAGGCGCTCCGCTGCGGCTCGCAGCAGGGTCGACGTCGAGGTCTTGCGCTCTGGTGTGCTCTGAGGAGGTGAGCCGATCGGTGAGTCGCGCAGTAGCCGGAGCCGGCGTTGGACCGTGTCGTGGTCGAAGTGAGCGGGTGTCACCCGGCCGAGGCTTCAAGTCAGTCGTCGCCGAAGGCGGTGTGCGACGGTGTCACAACGCCGCCATCTGGGCTTCGGCGAACGCCCCGGGGCGTGTTCGTAGAGCAGGATGCTACGGGTGCTTCGGCGTCGAGGACGGGGTGGTTGCCGTCGACGACAGCGACGTCGACCCGATCGAATCCGGTGGTGCGAACGAGCAGGTCGATCAGTTCGAGAAGTCGGACCGGGCCGTTGAATCGGGCGGCGACGTCGAGGTCGTGAGGTTCGGTGTCTGGCACCTGTGCAGACTCGCGAGCAGCGGTGCTGCCGAAGATTCCCAGTAGGTCGACTCCCAGTGCGGCGAGTTCGTCGTCCGAGGTGGCCCTGTTCGGCCGCTTCGATGAGACGGTCACGTGCCTCGGTTGCCGTCACAGACATGGACCAAAGCGTAGATGGCTCGCTGTGCGGCCGGGCGACGATTCTCCCAAGGCCTCTCTTTGGCCGAACCTCCCAACGTTGTCGATCGGGGTGACCTTGGCGGATCACCAGTCGGTGGGTGCGTAATCCTTCAGGAACTGACCCCAGACGTGAACGCCGGTGTTGGCTCCGTCGATGATCGGATCGACGATTCGTGCCGCCCCGTCGACGATGTCCAGAGGTGGGTGGAACCGGTGCTCGGAGGTCTTCCGTTCGGCGATGTCGGCGGGATCCTCATCGCTCACCCAGCCAGTGTCCACACTGTTCATGTGGATGCCATCGGCCTGGTAGTCAGCGGCCGAGGTTCGGGTCATCATGTTGAGCGCCGCCTTGGCCATGTTGGTGTGGGGGTGCCGGGTCGTCTTCATGCGTCGGTAGAACTGCCCCTCCACCGCCGACACGTTCACGATGTGTTTGTCCCGCTCCGGCGTTCGCAACATCAGCGCCTTGAGACGAGCGTTGAGGACGAACGGAGCCTGCGTTCACCAGTTGAGTCTCGGTAGCTCAACCGACGACACTTCGGCCAGGTAAGACGCCACGAGTTCCGCCCCCCGAAGGTCGACCTGCTGGCGGTCCTGATCCAGTCGGCCGTCGGGAAAGAGATGAGGCATTGGCTCGGCGTCCTCAGCCAGGAGGACGGCCTGAGCTCATCTCCGCCGCGGTCATGATCGCCTCATCGAGACGTTCGACCGCGGCGGGTCCGACGCTCGCAACGGTGAGCATCTCGGGCCGGCGAACCCCATCGAAGCTGCCGAGAAGGCCACGAGCCGGGCCGGGATGTTCGACAGGGGACCGGACTCCAGTTCCATCATGTGGCGATAGAACTCCGGTGGTCGGCGGACCGTCTGGCAGGCGTTGTTGACGAGGTAGTCGAGCCGCCCGTGGGTGGTGGTCAGGTGGTGGCACAACGCCTCCACGCTGGGGGTATGACGAAGGTCGAGTCCGTGGATCGTGAGGCGGTCTCCCCACTGGTCGAAGTCCGATTCGGCTGCGTAACGGAGGCGCGCATCACGTGGGAAGCGAGTGGTCACCACCACCTCGGCCCCGGCGCGCAGGAGCTTGATACCCGCCTGGTAGCCGATCTTCACCCTTCCGCCGGTGAGCAGAGCCACCCGACCCGACAGGTCGGCGGACTCGGTCCGCTTGAACTCATTGAACTCCGCAGCTCGGGCACAACTGATCGTAGAAGTGGTGGATCTGGCTGTAGTGGGTCTTGCACACATAGCAGTGACGCTCGGCGGTGCCACCTGATCGGCGGGGACCACCGGAACTGATCCCGAGATGTCCAGGTGCTTCATCGGGGTCGCCATCACCGGTTGTGATCACATTCTCGGGCGGGAACACATTGGGGGTGGTGAAGACCGGCTTGGCCCGCAGAGCTCTGATCCCGGTCTGGGACAGCACTTCCTCCTCGCGGTCAACCTTGTCGGCCCGAGCCTGGCGCCGTCGGGCCTTGGCCCACGTCCGACGCTGTTCCACGTCTGGGCAGAACACGTCGCCGGCTGCGTTCACCAGGCGGGCCCGTTCCTCGGCGGTGAGGACGTCGAGCATGGTGCGATCCCCGGCGACTGACTCGAGCAACGCCGTCGCATCGCGCAAGCGCAGGGTCAGATCGTCGTCGGCCATCCGATCAGAATGACAGCCAGAACGGTTGGGTCTGGAACCGGGTTCTGCTCGGCACTGTCGGGCCTGGAAGGCTCGGCGTGATGGCTGTGGTGATGGTGGACGATCTGGACGACCCGAGGTTGGCCGACTATCGGCACCTGCGAACCGAACGTGCGGGCGCGCGTTGAACGAAACGCCGGGATCTTCACGGTGGAGGGTTGGCTGTCGCTGGAGGCCCTCGCCGAGTCGCCTTATCTCATCCGGTCCCGCGCTGGTGGCGGCACAGCGCGGACCGGGCCGTTTCCATCGTGGGCCAGGACGTCCCCGTCTATGCCATCGCCGAGTCGGCTCTGGGAGTACGTGACCGGGGTGCATTTCCATCGGGGTGTGGTGGGCGTGGCCCCGCGACCCACGCCGGCGACGGTGGAGGAGGTGGTGGCCGACGCACGGCGGGTCCTGATCGTCGAAGGGGTGAACGACTACGAGAACCTAGGGGCTCTGTTCCGCAACGCGTCGGCCTTCGGGGTCGATGCCGTGATCCTCGACCCGACCACGGCAGACCCGCTCTACCGTCGAAGCACTCGAGTCTCCTTGGGCCACGTGCTGCGTGTGCCCTTCGCGCTCGGTCGACAGGGATTTGCGGTGCTGGTCGGGGCCGAGGGCCCAGGATTGAGCGTGGCGGCGATGACCGCCGCCACGCATCGGATCCGGATCCCGATGACCGAGGGCACCGATTCGGTCAACGTCGCAACCGCGGCCGCCATCGCTCTGGCCGCGCTGTACGAGCGCCACAGCTGAGCGGTCCGGCCGGCCGAAAATTGAGCTCGGTGGAGGCAGCGGCGGATAGGTCCAGTCGTCGTCGCTGTGAGGGGTGATCAGACCAGGCTTCGCGTCGGCGTTTGGCCATGCCGTACTTGTGGGTCGGTCCGCCTGCCGGCGCACCTCCTAAGGAAATCCGACCTGGCCGGTCAGGACGCCCAACGAACGGGCAGACGCCGTCAAGCCCGCCGTCCAAGGAGTGACACCATGGCCAGCACCACCACCCCAGATCTCACCTCCCGTACCTCCCGTGCAGACATGGCCGGTAGATCCCCGGTCCTCTCGTCGCTTGTGTGCCCTCGGCCGGCCCTCGGAGTTCCGATCGTGCTCATCGCGTGTTCGACCGGTGGCGACCAGGCGAAGGTGGCTGCGGCAAAGGTGCCCTGCTTCGGCCGTGGTGACGGCGCCCAGCTCGACCGTTGTCGCATCGCTGGGTGCAATGGTCGGGGCCGACAGGGGAGAGGCCTCTGTCGCTGCACCACAGGTCGGTTCAGTCGATGGGGGCCAGGCCCAGGTGTCGACGGACACCACCGGCGGCGGATCAGGCAGCACCGACGGTGGTTCGGGTGCCGCTCAGTCGCCGACCACCGTCGCGGCTCCTGCGCCGGTGATCACCAGCTTCACCACACCGGATTCGATCGACTGTCACAATGGAGACTTCCAGGAGTTCACGGCCGCGTGGACCACACAGAACACCGTGAAGGGGTCACGATCTCCATCGACGGACCCGGGGTCTACAACGAGTACTCGGCCATCGGCGAGGCATCCCTGCCCTTCAATTGCTCGAGTGCCCACACCTTCACGCTCACCGCTCACAGTTCAGATGGGCGATCCACGACCCGCTCGGTCACCCTTCAACCCCGCAACGTCCAAGCCGACGTCTAGATGACGCGGTCGTAGACCCACCAGTTCGACCAGGTCATCCCAGTGGTCGAGCACCTCAGGGGCGATGCGAGGTCGCTCCCGGGCGTCCCGCCACGCCCGGGCGGTGCCGGTTCCGACGTTGATCAATTCCATCACCAACCCCTGGGCAGCCGGGTAGGGCTCGAGACTGCAGTACCGGAAGTCGTCGAGGATGTCGGCACGATGCAGCCCCACCCCGGAATCGGTCACCGCGGTAGCCCGCACCGAGTCCGGCGTCGGCGCCCCTTCGTCACCGATATTGGCGGACCTGAACGCTGGCGCGCCCGCGGAAGCGCCAGCGTGGGCGGAGGCGCGGAGGTGGCTCGGCCAGGGGTTCGAGCCGGCTTCGCTGTCAGCTTCGTTTCCGGGTTCGCTCGTGGCTTCGTTGTCACTCCGCCTTCTTACGCTGGTCGAGCGGAGCTCGACCGAGGAGGCATGGCGATGGCCACGGCGGAGAACAACACGACCAACCGGTTCACCACCGAGCTGGCCGATGTGCCAGCAGAGCGGTTGGAGGCCGATCTCATCGATCTGGCTGGGCGGTTGTCGGCGGGCACCTTCGAACTGTTGGTGTTGGTGGGTGAGCTCGATGCCCGAGGGTTGTGGGCCCGTTGGGGTGCCTTGTCGTGTGCGGCGTGGCTGGCCGAGGTGTGTGACATCGAGGTGTGCACGGCCCGCACCCAGGTCCGGGTGGCCCGAGCCCTACGCACCTACCCGGCGTTGGCTGAGGCGATGGCTAATGGTGATGTCTCTTACGCCAAAGCCAGGGTGCTGGTCCCTCACCTCGCCGAATCCAACGTTGACGTCTTGTTGCATCTGGCGGTCACCAACCCGGCTGGGCGGCTCGGGGCTGCGATCGCGGCGTGGTCCCAACGCAACGAAGACCCCGAGACGATCGCCCGCCGTCAGCACGAAGAACGAAGCGTGTCCTGGCGTACCGAACCCGACGGGATGGTGACCATCACCGCCCGTCTCGCCCCCGCAACCGCCGGAGCCGTGTGGCGGTGATAGACGCCCACGTCACCCGGTCCGCCGCGCCGCGGCGCTCACTGCCCCTAACAACGCGCCGACGCACTGGCCGAGATCGCCACCAACGGCGGCAGCAACGTCGACGTCGAGGTGGTGATCCACGTTCGAGGAGACGCCACCACCCTGGCCGACGGCACCCCCATCAACGACCACGTCGTAGCCCAGTTGTTGCCTCAGGCGTTCGTGTCGTTGCTGCTGGTCGACACCAACCGCCAACCAATCGATGCCAGCCCCCGCCGCCGTGCCCCGACCCGGCGCCAGAAACGGGTCGTCGACGAAACCAACCCAGAGTGCGGTCATCCCGGTTGTCGGGCCCGGACCTTCCTCCAATACGACCACATCCAGCCTTACGCCCAAGGCGGCCCCACCATCGTCGCCAACCTCCAACGCCTCTGCGGCCCCCACAACCGAGCCCGAACCCAAGCCTGAGCCGGCGGGCGAGTCCTGCTGGGCTCTAGGAGACGGCCAGTACCCGAAGCCGGGTGTGGCGGGCGATGACATCGAAATCTCGGTCTCGGTGAAGGACGGGGAGGTCCATGCGAATGGCGGTGGCGGCGACCTGGCAATCGAGCAGGTTGCGCACCGTCTCGCCGCCGCGACGACATGCCCGGTGGATGGAGGCGGCCGCTTCGGAGTCCACCAGCGGAACCGCCGGTTCGACGTCGAAGGTGTCGAGCATTCGGCGACGGCGAACGGCCCAGTCCTCGGAGGTGCCGCCGATCAACAACTCCATGCGCACCACCTCGGGCACGACGATGGTGGTCTCGGAATCGACTGCCTCTACCAGGCGGCGATGCACGGCCGAGCCGGTGGACTGGAGGAACTCGATCCACGCCGAGGTATCCACCACCACGGCCTCGTCAACCACCTCGACCACCCGAGATGACCGGCCGCTCACCCGGCGTGGGCCGGATCGGCATCGCTGAGGGCTTCGACTTCGTCGTTGGTCAGATCGAACCCGGTGCCTTGCATGGCGAGCACCTCCGACCGCGTCATGGGCTCACCCACCAGCTTCTCCAGCGCCAGTTGGACGGCTGCTCGCTTGGAGTCCAAGCGGTAGCGGCGCATCGCCAACTCGACCAGCTCATCATCGAGCTCGATGTTCGTCCGGGTCACGTGCACCACGATACACCATGATGTGTGTGTCGACCACCCCCGGTTGGGATCGGCATCCGCGATGCGACCACGCAGGAAGTCGATGGCCTCGTCCTCCCACCAGAACGTGGACGGCGTGACCCGGTGCCACCGAGGCGAGCTCGCATCCACCAGATCAACCTCCCCTCACATCCAGCGACCCAACTTCGAGCCATGGTACCGAGACCCCGTTACCCTGCCGGCTGAACCGATGCCGAGAGACATCCAATCTTCGTCGGCGGGCGGTCAGCCCTATGCTCGGTCTTACCTGTGCGATCTGAGCGTGGCGTAGCCACGGTCCCATCGACGCTCAGGGGCGAATTTTTCTGATTGGAAGGTGTCCATTGTGATCAAGGAATTCAAAGAGTTCTTGCTGCGGGGCAACGTCGTGGATCTGGCAGTGGCGGTGGTCATCGGCGGTGCGTTCACGGCCATCGTCACGGCCCTGTCCAAGGGCATCTTGACGCCGCTGGTCGGCATGATCGTGGGCACCGACTTCAGCGACATGACCTTCACCCTGAACGGCAGCACCTTCAGCTACGGCATCGTGATCGATGCGGTGATCAGCTTCGTTCTGATCTCCGCGGTGGTGTTTTTCCTGATCGTGAAGCCGATGCAGGTGTTGGCTGCCCGTCGGGCCAAGGGAGAGGTCGAAGCCGACGAACCGACCCCAGAAGCGGTGCTGTTGACCGAGATCCGCGACCTGCTCCGCGCCCGCCAGTAGCTCGATCGGCACAACGGAGCGTCCGTCGGTACGGGGCCCGCACCCAAGTTCGACCCTGGTGAGCTCAAGCCTTCCGTAGGCGGGCGATCACTCCGTCGATATCTCGCTGGAGCATCTCGCGGCGCACGAAGTGCGTTCCCGGGAGCTCATGCCACTCGTGAGGTATGCCGGCCTGGTGGAGCAGACCCCGGAACTCGCGCTGGCCAGCCCGCACCGGTGTCTCGTTCACGTCCTCACCGAGCCCGCAGACCATGAACACCCGCTTGTTGTGGTAGCTCGGTACCCGTTGGGAGGGGTTGTCGGCGGTGACCCGGGCCTGGTTCCAGAACGGCGCTCCATACATCGTGCCTCCGGCCAGCTCCACTGCAGCCGAGCTGGTGTTGGCCCAGTGGACCACCACCCCGCCGTCGCGGCGCAGGCTGGCCGGTCCTGAATGGCTGCTCACCGACGCGAAGTGGCCGTAGTACTTGGCGGCGTACTTGAGGGCCCCGAAACCGCCCATCGAGAACCCAGATACGGCGCGCCCGTTGTACTCGGCGTAGGTGCGGAAGTTGGCGTCGATCCAGGGGATGAGCTGGTTGATGTGGAAGGACTCCCAGTTGCGGGGGCCAGCCAAGGAGAGGACCGGGTTCGAGTACCAGCCGGCCTTACCGCCATCGGGCATTACCACGATCAGGCGCTTGCCGGCGGTGAGGCCGCGGATGTCGTCGTTCATGTCGAAGGAACGGAAGTCGCCGAGACCGCCGTGGAACAGGTACATCACCGGGTACCGGCGCCAGCTCGTCGAGTAGTAGTCGTCGGGGAGCAGCACGTTCACGGCCGGCTGCCAGCCGATCTGGTTGGTGGCGAAGCGGTAGTAGTTCATCCGTCCACCGAACACGGCGTGATCGGTGATGGTCAGACCGAACCCGTTGGAGGCCGCCGCTGCGGGGGCAGCCCCCAACGCCAGGCTCCCGCCCACCGAGAACGCCACCGCAGCGGCTCCTCGACGGCTCGTAGGAAAGCTCGACGGTCGCTTCCGTCCTCGGTGCCGGCACCTGGTGCTTGGTCAAGGTCATCCCCTTCTGGAGTGCACGTGTCGCAGGTCACGCGACGGGCTGGTGTGCTAACTATCTGTTCAGGGGCGGCTCGCTGCTAGTGCGCAGGGGGCCAACGTCGGGGTCATCAGGGGCCAGCAAAGGACTGAGGCGTCAAGGCGATGCGAACCGAGGATCTGGATCGCCCGATGGTGCCCGCTAGCTACGCGGCGATGCTGCTGGATGCGGCCGCGGCCCACGGCGTGAAGGCCGATCAGATCCTGGCTGCGGCTGGCATCGAGGCCAACCGGCTCAACGATCCCAAGCGCCGCGTTTCAGTCATAGACATCGCCGTCATGTTGGATCCGGCGATGGCCTCACCGGTGAGCCGTCTCGGCGTGAGATCGGTCTCAGCAGCAGCCTCATGTCCACGGGCTCATGGGGTTCGGCATGCTCACATCTCCCGACATTTCCGACGCGATCCGGTTGGGTACCGAATATCTCCAGCTGCGGGTCCCCGTGCTGTCCGCCGAGCTGCGGGTGGTCGACGACGTGGCGGTGGTATCGGTGGTCGAAACGGTCCCGTTGGCGAGCTGCGACAGATCCTGTTCGATCTCTTTCTGGTGAAGGTGGCTCGCATCGGCGGGGCGGTCACCCAGTACCGCTTGGGCCTCGACGACGTGGAGCTGTGGTTCGACTACCCCGAACCGTCCTACTACCAGCGGTTCAGGACCGCCTTCCGCCGGTCCGCTTCGACCAGGGAGCCAACGAAGTTCACTTCGACGCCGCTCTGTTGGACCGTCGCCCCGAGACGGCCGATCCCGCCAACGCCAAGATGGTGGAAGAACAGATTCGCCGTGAAGTAGACGAGGCTGGGGATCTCCAGATAACGTCGTGGGCCAGGTGCGGGCTGCGCTCCGGACCGACCAGGGCTACCCGAACCTGGCCGAGGTGGCCGACCAGCTTCACCTGTCGAGCCGAACGCTCAAGCGCCGCCTGGCCGAACGCGGCACCAGCTTCCATCAGCTTGTGACTCGGCTGGCGGGCCGAGGCCATCAGGCTGCTCACCAGCACCTCCCTGTCGATCGAACAGGTTGCTCGGCGTCTGGGCTACTCGGACTCCAGCAGCTTCCGGCGCGCCTTTCAAGGCTGGACCGACCTCACCAAGGGCCTTCCAGGGCCCGCGCAACGCCCGAGGTGGCTCGGCGGGAGAGCGGCCTGGAACCAGCGCCCTCCGGGCCACGGGCCACACATCAGAGCGCATGCCCGCCCGCTGATTGGTGGCTCACCCGCCGCACCGGCTCTAACCTTTCGCGCATGGAGGAGGTCGGTGACAGCATGGCGCGGCCCGTTCCCGCATGGTTGGACGCCCTCGTCGAGCAGGGAATCGAGGCGACGGTCGTCTTCGATTCGGATCTGACCATCTCCTACGCCAACGATGCCGCCATAGACCTGCTGGGGTACACCTGGCCAGAGTTGGCGGGCATGGGCGCCCTGGACTTCGTTCATCCCGACGACCTGTCACGGGCCGGCGCCAACGTGACCGGTGTGGCCGCGGGAGCTCGGCCCGACCCTGGCCTCATGCGAATCCGCACCGCGGCCGGCGAGTGGCGACCCATGGAGCTGAACCCCCGCCAGATGGACCTGCCCGACCCTCCCGAAGGCCCAGGCTCGGTGCTGGCGGTGACGATCAGGGACCACCAGATGGAAGACACCCACTGGCGGTTCTTGGCCGAGTTGGCGTCGGGATCCGACTTCCCAAAGGCGGTGGATGGGTTCGCCCGGGGGCTCTCGAGCAGCACCGACGGGGCGATGGGCGTCACGTTCGGGGTCGACGGATCCCGCCAGATTGTGGGGCCTCTGACCGCGGAGCTCGTCTGGCCCTGGGGCGACGAACTGCATCGGTTCCCGGTCATGGGCTCCAACCCAGGACATGAGACGACCTCGATACCAGATCCCGGGTTGGGTGTGGCTGAAGCGATGCTCCAGGCCGACCCGTGGACTCGGGCGATCATCACCGGCAAACCGGCATGGGCCGTGCCTGGCGTCTTACCCGAGCCGCAGCGCACGATCGCTGAGGCGCATCCGGGCAGGCGTAGTGGTCGTGGTGCCGGTGCCGGACCCGCTCACGAACTGCCCGCCCTCATCGTCCAGTGCCCGGTCGAAGAGGCCATGGGGGAGATCCACGCCGAGGCCTTGGCCCGGCGTCCGAAACAAGCGATGGCGATCGGCTTGGAGCGTCGGCACTCCCTGGCGCAGTTGCGCTTCCTTGCCCACCACGACCCTCTGACCGGCCTGGCCAACCGAGCCCAGTTCTTCGATCAGTTGAGCCAGCTCCACGAGACGTCGGGCGGCTATGGCGTCTGCTACGTCGATCTCGACCGGTTCAAGGAGGTGAACGACACCCACGGTCACCACGTTGGAGATGCTGTGCTCGAGCAGGTTGCCGCGATGCTGGTGGCAGCGTCGGGCCCAGAACACATGGTGGCCCGCCTCGGGGGAGACGAGTTCGCCGTCGTAATTCCATCGGCCGATTCGAACGTAGCGGCCGCGGTCGCGGCCTCGGTCGTCGAGGCCTTCACCGCCGGAGTGCAGGTCGAAGATGTGGCTCACGATGTCGGTGCGAGCGTGGGGGTTGCGATCGGCCATGCGTCCCCAGACCAGGTGGTCGCCGATGCCGATGCTGCCCTCTACCTGGCCAAGCGAGAGGTCGCGGCACCTGGCGAGTGCGGGGAGATCAGCGTCGGCCTGAGCGGTCGGTCCCCGCGAGGGGTGGCGAATCTCGGTCGGTGTCGGTGAATCCCGGAGCGTCTTGAGGTCCGCGGATCGGGCTGTTCTTGCGTCAGCAAGTTCCGGCTGCAACGGTTCTCGGCGATCAGCGTCAACGACGATGCGGAGGCAGACGTGCTCGACGAGAAGCTCGACGAGATCTACGACGAGGTCCTGCGACGGAACCCGGCCGAGCCGGAGTTCCATCAGGCCGTGCGCGAGGTGCTGGCCTCGGTGGGCCCAGTGCTGACCAAGTTCCCCCAATACACAGCCCAGAAGATCATCCAGCGGATCTGCGAACCGGAACGCCAGGTCATCTTCCGGGTGCCGTGGCAGGACGACAACGGCGACGTCCACATCAACCGCGGCTACCGGGTCGAGTTCAACTCGGCCCTCGGCCCCTTCAAAGGGGGTTCCGTTTCCATCCATCGGTGTCGTTGGGGACGGTGAAGTTCTTGGCTTCGACAGATCTTCAAGAACGCTCTCACCGGATGCCCATCGGTGGCGGGAAAGGTGGGGCCGACTTCGATCCGAAGGGTCGGAGCGACAACGAGGTGATGCGGTTCTGCCAGAGCTTCATGACCGAGCTGTACCGCCACATCGGCGAGTACACCGACGTCCCCGCCGGCGACATCGGCGTGGGCACCCGTGAGATCGGCTGGATGTTCGGGCAGTACAAGCGCATCACCAACCGCTACGAGTCGGGCACCCTCACCGGCAAAGGCCTGTCGTGGGGCGGTGCCTTGGTACGGCCCGAAGCCACCGGCTACGGCGCCGTGTTCTTCCTTCAAGAGATGCTCAAGGTTCAAGGCAGAGAGGTGGAAGGCCGGACCTGTGTGGTCTCCGGTGCCGGAAACGTCGCCATTCACGCCATCGAGAAGCTCCAACAGCTCGGTGGGCGGGTACTGGCCTGCTCGGACTCCCAGGGCTACGTATATGACCCCGAAGGTATCGACCTGGCCACCCTCCGCCAGGTGAAGGAGGTGGAACGGGAGCGTCTCACCAAGTACGTCGAATACCGGCCGGGGGCCGTCTACAACCGGCGGGGGAACATCTGGGAGGTTCCCACCGAGGTAGCTCTACCTTGTGCCACCCAGAACGAGCTCTCCGCCGCTGATGCCCGCCTGTTGGTGGCCAACGGCTGTCTGGCCGTGGCCGAAGGCGCCAACATGCCCACCACCCCCGACGGTCTCGAGGTGCTGCGAGCCGGCGGTGTGCTGTTCGGTCCGGGCAAGGCAGCCAACGCCGGCGGCGTGGCCACCTCAGCGCTCGAGATGCAGCAGAACGCGGCTCGTGACTCGTGGACCTTCGCCCATACCGAGACCAAGTTGGCCGAGATCATGTCGTCGATCCACGAGCAGTGTGCCGCCACGGCTGAGGCCTACGGTCGCCCGGGTGATTACGTGCTGGGAGCCAACATCGCCGGCTTCGTGAAGGTCGCCGAAGCGATGTGCGCCCTCGGTCTCATCTGAGCCCCATCGCCGGCGTATAGGTCACCTGTTCTCCGTGGTTTCAGCCGTCAGGTATCAGGGTTGGGATGCTGCGGTGCGACCCAGCTCCTCCAGAGCGCCTCGCAGCGAACGGCTAACCCCTGCTGGCAGCAAGGGCACGAACGGGCGCGGGGCAGGGGCCGGCGTGACGCCATGGTGTAGGTGACGCGGTCCAGTCATCACCAATGAGGGGCCAGCACCACCCATTCGACTAGTTCTCGGAACAGTGCGGGCTTCATGGCCGTGCCGGTGAACGACCAGACCTCGGGTTCAATCCCAGGCGATGAACCGCTCGTCAACGGTGGTGCCCCCTCGGAGGGTCACCCGTCGAGTTGAGCCGACGACACCTTGCTCAGTCTCAGAGGTCGGTTCCCAGGAGGTCAGTGACGGCCCAAGCCAGTTGGAGGCCAGCCCCGATGGTCAGCTGGCGGCCCAGGCCTGGCACGGGTAGCGATGACGGTCACGGCCGCCTCGATGCGAACCGGAGCGGAGTCGACGAAGGAGAGGTCACGTTCCTGCATGTCTCCACTCTCTCATTTCACCCTGCTTAGGGTCCTAGCGGATAGGTCCGGTCGTCGTCGCGGGGAGTTTGCCTTCGGGCGGTCCGGAGCTAGGGCTGCGCCCACTCCGGGACGGTTCCGGTCTCGGGGTCGAAGTTGTCGAGCCAGTGGGCCAAACCGGCCGGGTCGGCCAGCTCGTCGGGTCGGTGACCGGGCAGGGCCGAGACGATCATCGCCGGCAACGCGACGAAGATGAAGCTGACCGACCACACCAGCAGGCGGATGTGGGCGTCGGGCCGCCAGAACCGTCGCTCGTGCCACAACATCACCCAAGTGCCGACCAGCGCACACCAGGCCAAGACCAGGCCCGACACCCATGTGGCCCACGCATATCGCAGACGACCGCCGCCGTCGGGGCCCACGGCGGTTTGGTAGACCTCCCATGCCACCGACTTGTGCTCCACTTCCTCGGCCAGGTGCCAAAGGAACAACGTGGTGGCGGTCGGGTCACCGCCTCGCAGTAGACGGGTGCGCTTGTCCACCCACCGGGCCGCGGTGAAGGCGATGCACTCGAACCCGGCGGCGAAGGCCAGGCCGAACAGGGTCGAACGGCGGCGGAGGCGGCCGAACAGCCAGGCCGTCATCCGCTCCACCATGGACAGCCTCGGGTACCGCGCCAGGAGCAGGTCGTTGAACCGGCGGTGCTGGCCGTGGTGCTGGGCCTCCTGGGCGGCGTAGGCGGTGGCCCGCTCGGCCAGGTCGGCATCTGTATCGCGAATCGTCGGAAGCTGGCTGCGCACCGACGCCACCACATAGGGCTCGGCGTGGGGCATCAACAACGACACGGCGTTGGCGGCGATGGCCAGGTCTGGTTCCCGCCGGTTCCAGATCGGGTCCAGGTCCTCGGGCCACTCGAAGCGCACCCGCCGCACCGGTACCGGCCGATGGGGCCGTGCCTGGTCGAGGTCGGGGTGATGGGTCACACCAGAGGGCTAGCAGATCTGGACGAACCGGTAGCCCCGGGCCGAAAGCGCATCGATGAGACGGGGAAGGGCCGCCACCGTTTGGGTGCGGTCGATGCCACCGTCATGGAGCAGCAGCACGGCTCGACCTCCGTCGTAGCGGGTGCTCAGGTTGCCGTTGACGATGGCATCGACACCGGGCGAAGCCCAGTCCCGGCCGTCGCGGCTCCACATGATGGTGGCCAGGCCCAGTTCGGCGGCGATGGCGTCGGTGGTGGCGTTGCGGTTGCCGTAGGGCGGGCGGAAGCATCGCACGGTACCGGGTCCAGCTATCGAGTTGACCACGTCGAGCGACCCGGCGATCTCCTGGTACTGGCCGGATCGACCCAGGGTCAGCAGGTTGGGGTGGGTCATGGTGTGGACCGCTACGTGGTGGCCTTCGGCGATCATGCGGCGCACCAGGTCGGGGTGGCGGCGTGCCGCGTTGCCCACCACGAAGAAGGTGGCCCGGATCCGGTAGCGGGCCAAGACGTCGAGAACCTGGGGGGTCCAGGTCGGATTGGGGCCGTCATCGAAGGTGAGGGTGGCCAGGTTCGCTCCGAAGGAGGCAACCGGCTGAAGGGTTCGTACGATCGAGCCGGGCGGTGGCATCCACTGGAGGAAACGGGGGCACAACGGGGGGAGGGTGCCACCGGTCGAGCCGTAGTGATTCTGGGCTCGGGACCAACCAGCCGACGTGGCCGCCAGGGCCGCGATCACGCCTTCATCGCCGTAGGCCGCGGTGGTGGCGGACCAGTGGGTGATGCCACCCTCGTCTCCCGGGCGGCCGAGCACCTGCCGGTAGGCGGCGTCGGTCCGCCTGCGGATGCTGGCCGGGGTGGCCCACAGCGCGGCGGCCACCGACTGTCGGGTGGCACCCGAGTTCAGGCGTCCGCTCCAGTAGTCGAGTCCAGCCGGGTCGACGCCGCGTCCCAACATCACCTGATAGGTGCGTTCCAGCCAGCCGGCGTTGTTGGAACCGGCCCGGGTCCAAGCCTCGCCCGAAGCGGCCAGCTCACCAGCCACGAAGGCAGAACCCCGGGTCCGCGCCGTCGGCGCCCAGTTGGACAGGTCGCTGGCCGATGCCGAACGCTGGAGGATCAGCTCGTACAGATCGGCCACCCGCCTGCGGGCCGATGCTTCGGCGTTCCCGATGCCAGACGCGACCTCGAGGTAGGTGGCGCCGTCAACCAGCTTTGCCAGCCACGGGGCCGACGCGGGAAGGGTCGGCTCGTTGCCGGCCATGGTCAGGTGCAGCCACGAGACCCAGCGCAGGTCGGCTGCCGTGTCACGAGAACAGGCGCCGTTGGTCGTGGCGCTGGCCGGGCCGGGGGTCGGGCCTCCGACGATCAGGGTGACGACGAGCAGCACCACCGAAACCAGCACCGCCCCGGACCGGACTGCAATCGGCCGGGGGGTAGCCCGCTGTTGCGGCGTGTCGTGAACGATCATCGGACATCTCCACAGAGGATTGCGGTGAACCAGCGGGCCACGGCTCGGTCGTCGAGGCCTGCGACCGCGGCGTGATCTTCCAGGCGGTGCAGGGCCGCGTCGGCCGACTCCGGGCCGATCAGGTCCCGGCGCACGGTGATCAGATCTCGGGTAAGGGCCGGTGTGAACTCAGGATGGGCCTGGACGGCCACCGTCCGAGTGTTGAGCGAGTAGGCCGCCACCGGGCAGTGGTCTGAGGCCGCGATGACAGTCGCTCCGTCGGGAAGCTCGGTGACCTGGTCTTGGTGGCTGGCCAGGAGCGACAGCGTGGTTGGGATCTCGGCCGTGGGCCAACCCGGGGCGGCAGATACGACCCGGTAGTCCTGGATCCCGACGCCCCACCCTCGCCCTGAACGTTCAACCTTGCCGCCCATGGCCTGGGCTAGGAGCTGGTGGCCGAAGCACACCGTCACCAGCGGCACCTCGGCCTCGACGACCCGGGCCAAGAAGGCGCCCGTGTCGGCGATCCAGCGGTGGCTGTCATAGACCGACGATGCCGATCCCGACACCAGCCATGCGTCACAGTCCCTCGGACCGGTGGGTAGGTCGCCGTCCTCGACGGGGTAGGTGACGAGATCGAGGGGTGCGTCGGCCAGCAACGTGGCGAACAACTCGGGATAGTCGCCATGGTCGGTGGCCACGTCTTCTCGCACATGGCCGCATTGGATGAGGCCAACTCGGGCGATCTCCGACGCAGAGTTGGGGTGTTGCTCGGTCATGGTCGCCTGACCCTACGGTCGCCTCACCCAGAGGGCCAAGCGGGTGCTGGTGTCGTTGTCAGACATCACTCGTAGCGCATCCCGATCTCGCGCAACAGGTCCAAGAAGCGTGTCCCCGAGTCGGGCGCCCTCTCCCCAGGGACGTAGGAGACTGCTCTCAGCCGGCCTGAGTACGGGAACGGACCGTGTTGGGCATACACGTCCCACCACACCGGGGAACGTCGATCCACGCCTACGTCGATCCCTTCGAAGGGGGCCATGGCGGCCAACATCAACAACCCATCGGCTCCGCCTCGCTCTTCATCTCCCACCACGACCCGGGCATTCCAAACCCAACCTCCCGGGGCAGTCATCTCGAGACGAAGCGGACCGTCACCGACGGGCATGGGGCCGCACCTGATCACTGAGACCTTTCCGTATCCGTTGTGGACGAAGACCAGTTCCCCGGTGTCCTCATCGGGGTCGGGGTCGGGGGCGGCAACGGGGTCGGGGTCGGCTGCTCGGGCCGGCGCGGGGTGGTCGGCTAGCAGTGAGCTCGTCGAGTCCACGACGTAGAGGGCGTATCCGCCGCCCTGGTCGCCATGGGCGAAGAAGACCCCACGATCGGCTGCGCTGTGATCGACGTCGACGTCGACGGTGAAGGAGCGCCACTGGATGAGGAGCTGGGACCGGTAGCGCTCCAGAGTGTGCGTACCAGCAGGGATGCGCACCGGTTGCTCCATGTGATCCTCGTATGGAGGTCGGGTTATGAAGCGCAGACGTGACCCTTCGTCCAATGGGTACACCTGGTTCTGGCGGGCGGCCTGCTCCCAGCCATCGGCCAGACGGGCCACCACTTCTGGATGCTCGGCGGCCAGGTTCTCGGTCTGGGTACGGTCGTTGTTCAGGTCGTACAACTCCCACTCGTGGTCTCCGAACTCGGTCAGCGCAGAGTGTCGGGTCACGATCTCCCACCCCTCGCCGTCATAGAAGCCACGATGCCCTGACATCTCGGTGTACTGGGAGCCATGGTCGTGCTTGGCCTCATGGTCGAGGAACACCGGCGCCATCGACACCCCGTTGAGAGGCTGAAGCCGAACACCGGCACGCTGTTCGGGCCGAGACACCCCGGCTAGCTCGCACAGCGTGGGCAACACATCGGTGACGTGGGTCCACTGGTCTCGTCGGCCGGGGACCAGCTTGTCCAGTCCGGCTCGGCCCGCGGGCCAATCCACGATGAACGGGACGGAGTGACCGCCAGCGTGGGTGTTGATCTTGTAGAGCCGGAATGGGGTGTTGGAGGCCATGGCCCAACCCCGGGGGTAGTGGACGAGGGCCCGGGGGGTGCCAGCGTCGTCTATGCGGTCTCGGTCGAAGTCGACGTCTTCGATGTCGGTGACGTTCTTGGACACGAGCGTCCGGAAGTAGGCGGTGGTCCCGGCGGTTTCACCTTCCCGCGACGCCCCGTTGTCGGACAAGAAGCAGACGATGGTGTTGTCGGCCACGCCGAGATCCTCGAGCGCGGCCAGCAGTCGTCCCACCGACTGGTCCACGCTGTCGACCATGGCGGCGTAGACCTCCATGTAGCGGGAGTACAGCCGTTGATCCGCGGGATCTAGGTCGGCCCAGGCGCTCACCTCGTCACCCGGCTCGTGGTTGGGTGGTGGGAGGGGAGTGCCGGGTGGCAGCAACCCCAACTCCACCTGGCGTAGGTGGCGGGCCTGGCGTAGGGCATCCCATCCCTCGTCGTAGCGGCCCCGGTGGCGGTCGTGGTCTTCGGGCTTGCACTGCAACGGAGCGTGTACGGCGATGTGGGCGAAGTAGCAGAAGAAGGGCTGGGTCGGGTTCGAGGTACGGGCGTGGCGTATGTAGTCGATGGCCCGGTCGGTCAGATCGTCGGTGACGTAGTAGCCGTCGGGGTAGCGGTCGACGGGAACGGTGTGGTTGTCCTCGACCAGGCGGTGGGGATGGTGGAGGTTGGTGAACGCATCGAGGACGCCGTAGTAGCGGTCGAACCCTCGCTGGCACGGCCAGGCGTGGCGAGGGCCGGCCTCGGACAGGTCGGCATCCTTGGTGAGGTGCCACTTACCGATGGCGATGGTGTGGTAGCCCGCATCCCGGAACAGTTCGGCGGCGGTGGCCACGTCGTCGGCCAACTCGGCGGCGTAACCGGGGAAACCCGGATCGGAGTTGGCCACGTGGCCGGCCCCGGCCCGGTGGGGGTTCACCCCGGTGAGCAGGGCGGCCCGGGTCGGAGAGCACATCGGGGTGACGTGGAAGTTGGTGAACTGGACGCCGTCGGCGGCGAGGCGGTCGAGGTTGGGGGTGGGGATCTCCGAGCCGTAGCAGCCCAGGTCGGCGAACCCGAGGTCGTCGACCAGAATCACCACCACGTTGGGTGCATCAGGCCCGGGCTCGGGCCGCGGCGGCCACCAACCCTCCGAACCGGCGAAGGTTCGTCCGACCTTGCCGCCGAAACCCTCGTAGGGGCCGGCCGGTTCAGAGGCGGTGCTGGGCCCGCTCATCGCCCGGCCTCCGCACCTTGGGTCCGTCCATCAGCGATGAACGATGGTGCGATCAGGCCGTCACGAAGAATGGTCATGGGCGGTGACGGTAGTTACCCGACGCGGTCACGGGTAACCACCACATCGCGCGTCCCCCGCACGATCACCCGCCCGGCCCGGGCTCGACGTCGGCCAAGCCAGCGACCGACCGCCTGATCAGCGGAAGCCAGCCAGGACCTCTTCGGCTCCCTCGCCCAACTCCAGAACCTGGGCACCGCCACTGGTGGTCCGAGGAGTGACCGGAAGCGCCGTCGGTCGGGGGTCGAGGTTGCGCATGGCCAGTGCCAGCCGGAGCGGGTCGAACATGGTCATGGCGTCGTCTATGCGCAGCCCGGCGGTCATGGAACTGGCGGCTGACATCAACGCGAACGGGTTGCGCTTCGTGGACGCCTTGCGCATGACCTCACGCAAGAAGGTCTGCTGGCGCATGGTCCGGTTGACGTCGGGGAGCCCGCCTTCGGGCACCGGCTGGCCGTTGATCACCTCGGTGAAGTGGCGGGAGCGGACGTAGGCCAAGGCTTGGGCTCCATCTAGGTGGACCACTCCGGCCGTCTTCACGTCCAGTCCTGAGGCCAGGTCGAAGGCGGGGTTTGCGAAGTTCACCTCGATGCCGCCCAGCGAGTCGACCAGACCGCTGAAGGAGTCGAAGTCGATCTCCATGTAGCGCTCGATTGGGATGCCGAAGTTCTCGGTAACGGCCCGGATCAGATTGCCCGGTCCCTGGTTGTAGGTGGCGTTGAGGCGCCCTTCGTCGCCGGTGGCCGGGTTTCGGACCCACAGGTCCCGGTTCAGTGAGAGCATCGACGCGTTTCCGTCCTGGATGCGAAGCACCATGACGGTGTCGGCCCGAACCCCGTCGACCCCCTCACGTCCCGGTCCGTCACCTAGAGCGTTGTCGGCCCCGACGAGAAGCCAGTTGGTCCCCGATGACGACGACAGTGCATCGGACACCTCCACCTTCTCGATCCGGTTGAAGATCACGTTGGCCCATATGAGCCCGCCCACGACAGCGACCAGGATCGCGGCGAGGGCGACCGCGGTCAGCCGTAACGCCAATCGGCCTCGTCGAGGAGGGCGCCTCGATGTGGCGACCTCGGCGTAGCCAGAGGCTGGGGAAGCGGGTCGGTCGCGTAGCGAGGTGACCAACCGTTCCACGGCGACGCCGCTGATGAGGCCGGCCGCAGCGACGAGGATGAGCATCATCGGGAGGTCCTCATCGCTGGTGGGAGGAGCGCCCCAACACCTCGGCCGAGATGCGGGTGCGGTCCGAATCGGCCAGGGCTCGGGATCCACCCTGCGCGCCGGCGCTGATCACCTTGAGCTCGAGTGGACCGACGGCGATCACCGATCCTGGACCGATGGCCGCTGGCACGCCAGGGTTGATGCGGGTTCCGTCCAATCGGGTGCCGTTCGAGGAGTTCAGGTCAGACACCACCCAGCCGCTGGCGGTGGGCTCTAGTCGGGCATGGGTGCGGCTGACCCGCTCGTCGGCTACCACGACCGAGTTGTCCGGCGAGCGTCCGATGGTCAAAGTCGGGCCGTCCAACACGATCGACTCACCGGTGTCGGCGCGAACGAGGGTCAAGGTCAGGAGACCCGGCTGTTGACGTCCGGCCAGCGGCTTGGCGCCCTTGACTTTGGGAGCACCCTTGTTGACGGCTGGTTGATCGATGGCCGACCCTTCCAAACCGACCTGCGCCAACGGGACACCTGGACGTCGGCTTGGATCCGACGCGAACACGATCGAAGCCGGGCCTTCGAGGGCCCACCCGTAGTCGGATGCGGCATCGGCCAGAGCGCTGGCCAGGCCATCGACGAACCACCGTTCGGATTCGTGGACCACCGCCAGGTCGGTGGGGTTGAGCAGAAGGCGGTACCGGGCCGGGGCATAGGTGAGTCCGTCGCGGTTGACCCGCACGTGACGGACCATCTCTGAGAAGCACGCCCGCTGAAGCTCAGGCGCATCGAGACCGCGACGGGCGGCCATAGGGCCGGCAACGGCCCGGGCGGTGGCGGCGGCCTGGGCTCGGCCCTGTGGTCTGCGGGTCAGTCGGGAGAGGGCGAACCCGACCCCGGCACATGACACGAAAACCAGTACTGGAAGCACCCGGGAAGGATAATGCCGCCTCCAACGAGGACCGATGGCGCGGGTCCCGTATCCTCCGATCCATGGTCGCGGGAACTGCGGAGAACGGCTATCCGAGCCGATGGGAAGCAGATGTGGTCCTAGCCGACGGGGGCACCATGTCGGTTCGACCGATCCGTCCCGACGACGCCGAGCTGATCTTGCGGTTTCACGACCGTCAGTCACCCGAGAGCATCTACTTCCGGTTCTTCTCCCCTCGCCCTCGGCTGTCCCAGCGAGATCTCGATCGTTTCACCCAGGTCGACTACGTGGACCGGATGGCCTTCGTCGGGCTGTTGGGCGACGAGTTGGTGGGCGTGGCCCGCTACGACCGCCACCGGGGCCGCAGCGATGCCGAGGTCGCCTTCTTCATCGACGACGAACACCACGGTCGGGGCATGGCCACCGTCCTGCTCGAATACCTGGCCGCTGCGGCGCGAGAGGTGGGGATCTCGGGCTTCACCGCTTCGGTCCTGCCCCAGAACCGCAAGATGCTCGGGGTGTTCACGCAGGCGGGTTTCACGTCCTCGAGTCGCTACGAAGACGGCGTGATCGAGGTGGAGTTGGGTATCGAGCCCACGCCTGAAGCACTCGCCGCCATCGAGGAGCGAGCATCGGTGGCCGAGGCCCGATCGGTGGAGAGGGTTCTCAAGCCCACATCCATCGCGGTGGTTGGCGCATCCCGAGATCCGGAATCGTTGGGTCACCAGGTCCTTAGGCAGTTGATCCGTCACCGCTTCAACGGGCCCGTCTACCCGGTCAACCGGGAGGCGTCGTTCGTGGCCAGCGTCCGGGCCTGGCGTTCGGTAGTGGATCTGCCCGGAGAGGTCGACCTGGCCGTCGTCTGTGTGCCCGCGGCCGAGGTGCTGCGGGTCGTCGAGGAATGTGCGGTCAAGCGGGTGCAGGCCCTGGTGGTGCTCAGCTCTGGTTTCGCCGATCAGGACACGGCGGGCGAGGAACTGGAGGCCGAGTTGGTCGCGTACGCCCGGCGACACGGGATGCGACTTCTCGGCCCCAACACCTTGGGCCTGATCAACACCGACCCATCGGTGAGTATGCACGCCACATTCGTCCCCGTCGATGTCGAAGCCGGCCGCGTCGGTCTGGCAGCCCAGTCCGGTGTGATCGGGGCGGCGGTGGCCGACGCCGCCCGGCGGGCCGGGGTGGGGATCTCCTCGTTCGTGGCGGTGGGCAACCGGGCCGACGTGTCCAGCAACGACATGTTGCGGTACTGGCAGGACGACCCGGCCACCTCGGTGGTCATGCTGTACCTGGAATCCTTCGGCAACCCCCACAAGTTCGCCCGAACAGCTCGGGCCCTGTCACAGCACAAGCCGGTGTTGGCAGTGAAGGTGGGCGGGGTTCCCGCAGATCACTGGGACGAGCCCGATGCGTGGCCCGCCGATGCCACCGCCACCGCGCTTTTGGAACAGACGGGGGTAATTCGGGTCGACAACCTGACCCAGATGATCCACACCGCCGACGTGCTCGCATCCCAACCCCACCCAGCAGGTGACCGGGTGGCGGTCCTGACCAACGCATGGGGTCCGGCGTGGTTGGCGGTAGATGCTCTTAGAGCTGCCGGTCTGGAGCCGATCGCTCCCATCACCCTGGAGAACGACACCGACCCCGACGCCTTCGCCGACGCTCTCGTCCACTTGTACCAAAGCGGACGGGTTGATGCAGTTCTGGTGATCTACGCCCCCGCCACCAGTCCTCGCTATGACGCATATGGCAGCGCTCTGGCCCGGGCATCGTCGTCACCAGACGCGGTGACGACAGTGGCCTGCCTGTTGGGAGACCCACCCCGTGGCGTGCTCACCGTGCATGGGACGAGGGTGCCGAACTTTCCGTTCCCAGAGGAAGCGGCTGCGGTTCTCGGCCGGGTTCGGAACTACTCGGCATGGCGGGGTCAACCGGTGGGATCGCTCATCGACTTAGATCCCGGCGCGCTGAGTCGCGCCCGAGAGTTGGTGCGGGACCGGCTGGCGGGTGGGACGGGGCGGTGTTGGCTCGACCCGCTAGATGCCGAACATCTGCTGGAAGGTGCTTCGCTGGCCATGGTCAACCAGAGGCTGGTGACCACCGTCGACGCCGCGGTCGATGCCGCCGGAGAGATCGGCTATCCCGTGGCTTTGAAGGCCTCCGGATTGGACCGGCTGTCCAAGACCGAAGCCGGGGGAGTGGCCCTAGATGTCCACGGTGACGACGAGGTGCGCGGAGCTTACGAACGCATGGTGTCGGTTTTGGGCGATGCCATGGTTCCGGCGGTGGTGCAGGCCATGGCCGCGGAGGGAGCCGAGTGCCGAGTCGGTGTATATCGGCACGCCATGTTGGGAGATGTATTGACGCTCGGTCCCGGTGGAGCCGCGGTCGAGCACCTAGCCGAGCGGGCCATGCAGATCCTCCCCCTGACAGACGCCGACGCTGATCGGTTGATCGACCGTTCAGGACTTGGCCCGGTCTTCGACGCGCAAGGAGACCGAGCCCGAAGCGCCATGGTCGAACTGCTGGTACGGGTGGCGGCATTGGCCGATGCGGTGCCCGAGATCACCCGTCTACGCCTCAACCCGGTGATGGTGGCTCCCGACGTGGCGGCGATCACCGATGCCCGGGTGTTGATCCAGACCTACGAGCCAGACCTCCGGCCGCCAGTGCGGAGGCTGGAGACCGGGGCCCAGCCCTGAAGGGAACAGGTAGCGCTAGGCGGGCCGACGCGTAGTCCACAGCGCACGGTCGGCCGCCTTGGTGGCTCGCCTCCTCAGCCTGGATCCACCGATCGGACTTGGCTTGTGCTCGATTCTCCCTGGTCACCCCGGCAAAGCTGGCTCTATGGGGTGGCCACCGCGGGTGTTCGGCTGTCTGACCACCCGGAACGCGAGGGCTGGGCGGGGGTTCGGGGGCAGAGCCCTTTGTGGCGGAGCTCCCGGCCTGCGGAGATCGGCTTTGCCGGTTGCAGCAGTGAAGACGTCGGACGTCAGGCCGGCGATCGAATTCCGCCGGAAGGCTCTGCCTTTCGGCGGATCCAGGCTAAGGAGGTGCGCCGATAGGCGGACCGACCCATGAATACGGCATGGCTAAACCGAGGCGGAGCCTCGGTCTGATCAACCTCGCAGCGACGACGACCGGACCTATCCGCTAGGCCCCCAAGACAGGAATGTCAGCGGGCATCCATGGCTACGTAGTCACGGGGGCCGGAGCCGGTGTAGAGCTGACGGGGCCGAGCGATCTTTTGGTCCTGAAGGACGAGCTCACGCCAGTGAGCCAGCCAACCCGCGGTGCGCGGAATGGCGAACAGCACGGTGAACATCTCGATCGGGAACCGCATGGCCTGGTAGATGAGGCCCGAGTAGAAGTCGACGTTGGGGTAGAGCTTGCGGCTAACGAAGTAGTCGTCTGCGAGCGCCACCTCTTCCAGCTTGAGAGCGATGTCTAGCAGTGGGTTCTTGCCGGTCACCTCGAAGACCTCGTCTGCGGTCTTCTTGATGATCGTGGCCCTCGGGTCGTAGTTCTTGTACACCCGGTGGCCGAAGCCCTGAAGTCGACCCTTGCCTTCCTTGACCGACTTCACGTAGTCGGCCACGTTGTCGATGCTGCCGATCTCGGTGAGCATCTTGATGACGGCCTCGTTGGCTCCCCCGTGTCGAGGTCCGTAGAGAGCTGCGGTGGCTCCGGCCAGCGCAGAGTACGGATCGGCGTGGGACGAACCAATCACTCGCATGGCCGTGGTGCCGCAGTTCTGCTCGTGGTCGGCGTGAAGGATGAACAACACGTCGAGCGCCCGGGCCAGCACCGGATCGGCTTGGTAGTGGGGCTCGGCGATCTTCCACATCATCGACAAGAAGTTGGAGGTGAAGTCCAAGGTGTTGTCGGGATAGACGAAGGGCATTCCGACGCTGGACCGGTGGGCACCAGCGGCCAGGGTGGGCATCTTGGCGATGGCCCGAACGATCTGCTTGTTGCGGATGTAGTCGTCGTGGATCTCTTTGGCTTCGGGATAGAAGGTCGACAACGCTGCGACGGTCGACACCAGCATTCCCATGGGGTGGGCGTCGTGGTGGAAACCTTCGAGGGTCCGCTTGCGGACGTTCTCGTGAATGAACGTGTGGTACGTGATGTCGTGGGTCCACTGCTCGTACTGGTCGGCGGTGGGTAGCTCGCCGTAGATGAGGAGATAGGCCACCTCGAGGTAGGTGGAGTGCTCGGCGAGCTGCTCGATCGGGTAGCCGCGGTAGCGAAGGATGCCGGCATCTCCGTCGAGTTCGGTGATGGCCGACTCGGTGGCGGCGGTCTGGGTGAAGCCGGGGTCGGCGAACCAGATGTTTCCAAGCAGCTTCTTCCAGCTGCCGGCGTCGATGCCACCGTCGACGATGGGGATCTCGATGGACTCACCCGTGCGGTTGTCGGTGATGGTCACGCTCTCGGTCACGTTTCGCTCCTGCCTCATGCTTCGTAGGTGCGACGAGACGCCGTGCCGTCACCGGAGATCGACCGGCGACCCGTCACCTGGATGGTACCGGTCCCACGGCCCTCGCCGGACAAGCGGGTGATCAGGACAGGAGATGGAGCCCCGAAAGGTTGGGAACCTGCTGTTGGACGACGTCTCGAAGAACCTCGACGGTGGCTCGGGCGGGAGCGGTCTGGCGTCCACGTCGGGGCAGGGCCAGACCCACGCCGCGCCTGGTCGTGCCGCTCAGCGGGATGGCTTTCCAGGTTCCGTCACCCCGGTCCACCACGGCGCTGGCGGGCAGCACCGCGGCACCGAACCCCTGGTAGGCCAGCGAGGCCAGCAGGCGCATTCCGTCGATCTCGGCTTGGGCGCAAAGAACGACGCCCGCCCTCTGTGCATCGGCGTCGAGATGATCCCGGAACCCG
This sequence comes from Microthrixaceae bacterium, assembly GCA_016702505.1. NCBI lineage: Bacteria > Bacillati > Actinomycetota > Acidimicrobiia > Acidimicrobiales > Microthrixaceae > Microthrixaceae bacterium. The sequence continues at coordinate 271,515 of JADJDU010000030.1, read as the reverse complement.
GTTCCTGCCGGTTCCAGCAGAAGTGGAACCTTGGCGAGATCGGCTAGGTCGAGACTCTTGTGCTCCGCCAGGGGGTGACTGAGCGGGGCGAGGACGACGTGGTCTTCGTCGAACAGTGGCTCCACGTCTACGTCGGGATCACTGGCCGGCAGATTGACCACCGCCAGGTCCAAGCGACCAGCGGCCAACTGGGGGAGTAGCGAGGTCGTGGTGGCATCCACCGTTACCAGGCGGACGCGGGGATAGGCGACCGTGAGCGAGTTGAGCAGGGCAGGCAGCAACCACCGGCCGGTCGTACCGATGACTCCGAGCCGAACATTTCCCGCCACCTCGCCCAATGTCGACGTGACATCGGCGCTGATGGCAGCCAGTTCGAGGTGGATCTGGCGTGCTCGGGCCACCACGACTTCACCGGCCTCGGTCAGGTGCCCAGTGGAGCGGTCGACGAGGCTGGTGCCCAGCTCCCGTTCCAACCGGGCCACGTGGGTGGAGATGTTCGACTGCACCGTGTGAAGGGCCCGAGCCGCGGCCGAGAAGCTGCGGTGGTCGGCAACGGCGGTGAGGGCGGCAAGCTGGCGAAGGTCCATCGGCAAATATGATAGCGAGTATCTGGAAGAACTGTTGGACAGATTGCTTGCAAAAGGCGATACTTTGCTTACCAAGACCGCCGAGGCAACGGGTCCCCCTCCCGGCCTCGAGCGACGGGTCGAGCGGTTCCCCTGCCGCTCAGACCGTAGAAGCGACCGGCCTCCCCCTTGGCCGGTCGCTTCCTGTTCTAAGGGGCCTAGCGGATAGGTCCGGTCGTCGTCGCTACCAGGTTGACCAGACCGAGGCTTCGCCTCGGTCTGGCCATGCCGTGCCAATGGGTCGGTCCGCCTGATGGCTCGCCTCCTAAGCGAAGGCTCGGTCGAACGGCGTGGCCGAACCGTTCATCCGGCTAACGCCATGGTCGCACACAGGAGCCTTCGGACGGTCGGCGAGCCCGTTGGCGTGTCACGTCTCAATGCACGCGGTCGTGGGGGCTGCGATGAGTGGTTCTGGCGCTACGGATCGTGCTACGGTCCGAGGAACTGAACATTCACCCCGGGGGAGAGGCGACCATGGGAGACTTCAGAACACATACGACGCAGCGCCCGGTCCGGGCGATGGCGCTAGCGGTGGGATTGGCTCTGTCGGCCTCGCTCCTTGGGGGTGCTGGGCTGGCCCAGGCGTCGGTGAAGACCGAGGTGGGGTCGGTCCAAAAGGCGGCCACAACCGCTCATCGACACTCGGTGTACCGGTTGTACCGCGCCTACTTCCTGCGAGACCCAGAGCCAGCGGGCTGGGACTACTGGTCCAACACTCTGGCCAGTGGTCGGATGTCGTTGATCCAGATCTCGGAGTTCTTCTCACGTTCCGACGAGTTCAAGAAGCGCTACGGCTCGCTTTCCGATGCCGAGTTCATCGACTTGGTCTACCGAAACGTGCTCGGTCGCAGCCCCGATGGCTCTGGTCGATCCCATTGGGTTGGCCGTCTGTCAGCCGGTGAGACCCGCGGCATGGTCATGGTCGGATTCTCGGAGTCAGATGAGTTCCAGCGCAAGACCGGCACCGTTCCCCCAGCCCCGCCCGCTGTGAGTTGGAGCGCCGAGTTGATGGCGCTGGTCAACGGCGAGCGGGCCCGAGCCGGACTACCTGCCTTGACCTCCTGCCCGGCTCTCACCAGGGCGGCGCAGGCCCACGCCGCCGACCAGGCTGCCTACAACCGACTCAGCCACGTCGGTTCCGACGGTGCCTCGCTCGAGACGCGGCTGAACCGGTCTGGCTACCTGAGGGCTGCTCTGTGGGCCGAGAACGTGGCCAACGGCTACCCGACGCCGGCGACGGCCATGGCGGGATGGTTGGCTTCGCCCAACCACCGGCCCAACATCCTCAACCCGGCTTTCACCCACATCGGGCTCGGTCGTGCCGTTGCCGCTAACGGAACCGTCTACTGGACCCAGGACTTCGGCACCGGCGGCACCTGCTAGTCGCTGGAGAGCCACGGCATCACCCCCGGGTCCGGAGATAGCCCGGAGATAAGCCCGGAGATAGCAGGGTCCGAGACCGGTCCTTCCTGTGCTCGCCATTCCTCGGCGTGGTGTGACATGGGGCAGGTGTCGTTGCCCGTAGTCTCATAGTCTCCTACTATGAGACTATGAGACTGGAGCTGACCAGGAAGGCCGACCTAGCGGCCCGCACGCTGGTGGTGTTGGCGGGGCGGGACCGGCTCAAGGCTGGCGACCTCGCCGAGGAGCTCGGAACCACCAATGGCTTCGTTCCCCAAGTGGTCGGTCCCTTGGTTCGCGCTGGATGGGTGAGATCTGAGCCCGGGCCAACCGGTGGCTACGCCCTCGGTGTGGATCTGGCGACGGTTTCGCTGCTCGACGTCATCGAGGCCGCCGACGGGCCAACCGACACCGGACGATGCGTCGTGGTCGATCGGCCCTGCGATTCCGCCAGTCCATGCGCGGTGCACGACGCCTGGGCTCAGGCTCGCCACCTCCTCACCTCAACCCTGGCGTCCACCACGGTCTTAGACCTGGCGACCCGAGGGGTCGCCATCGCAGCGGCATCCAATGGAGCCGCATCCCGAACAATCACCAAGGAGCAATGACATGACCACCATCGACTCGGCCCACACGCTGGGAGATCTGGTGACCGCTCATCCCGGAGCCGCAGCGGTGTTCCAGCGGTTGGGAATCGACTACTGCTGCCACGGTCGTCGTTCCCTGGTGGAGGCGGCGACCGCGGCGGGGGTCGACCCAGACGAGGTTCTCGAGGAGATCCTCAGCTCGGCCGCGACCATCGACGACTCGGCCAGGCCGGGTGAAGATCTGCGACTCCTGTCACCCACGGAACTGACCGAACACATCGTCGCCACCCACCACGCCTACCTTCACGCTGAACTGCCCCGGCTCGTGGAGCTGTCGGCCAAGATCGCCGCCGTCCACGGCGACCGCCACCCCGAGCTCCACGCCTTGGCTCAGACCGTGGTCGAGCTTCACGACGACATGGAGCCCCACATGGCCAAGGAGGAGATGATCCTCTTCCCTCTGATTCGCTCACTCGACACCGGAGCCGACGACTCCGATGGCATCGCCCACTGCGGATCCGCTCAGCATCCCATCGCCCAGATGATGCGTGAACACGAGATGACCGGCGAGATCCTGGGTCGGATCAGGGCGCTGACCGACGACTTCACTGTCCCCGCTGATGCCTGCGGCTCCTACGTCGCCACCTTTGAGGGCCTCGAACGGGTGGAGAAGGACACCTTCACCCACATCCACAAGGAGAACAACGTTCTGTTCCCCGCCGCCCTCGCCCTCACCTGACCTCACAACTCGGAGGTGACGGGGTTCGGCGGCGCCGCCGCTCCGGATATGGGATCAGGGCCAAGCCCTTAGGATGCCGCTGTGAGCACGGCAGCGTTCTTCGACCTAGACCGCACCCTCCTGCGAGGGGCCAGCGGCCCTGAGTTCAGCACGAGCCTCAAGCGGGAGGGGCTGCTACCTGATCGGTCGATCCCGGGCGAGTCCTTGGTGTTCAAGCTCTTCGACGTGATCGGTGAGACGATCCCGAGCATGGTTGCCACCCGGCAGATGGCCAGGGCTGCCTCGGGTTGGGAACGGTCCAAGGTGAAAGCGGCTGGCGAGGCCTCGGTTGCCCCCTTGCTGGCCGCGGTGCCCGGGTTCGCCCGCCAAGAGATCGAGCGCCACCGCTCGGAGGGACGCCAGGTGGTCATGGCCACCACCTCGCCCTTCGATCTTGTCGAACCTCTGGCCAGAGCGTTGGGCATGGACGCCGTGATCGCCACCAGGTACGGCGAGGTGGACGGTCGCTACGACGGATCGATCGACGGCCACTTCGTCTGGGGGCCCGGCAAGCTGGCCGCGGTGCGGGACTGGGCTGGAAGCAACGGGGTCGACGTCTCGGCCAGCCACGCCTACTCGGACTCGGTCTATGACCTACCCCTGCTCAGCGCCGTCGCCCATCCCACCGCTGTCAACCCCGATCCCCGGCTGCAGGTGGTCGCCATGCTGCGCCGTTGGCCGGTCAAGCACTTCGACGTTCCGGCGTCTGTGCCCAAGGTCGCCGGGGTGGAACCACAACGGGCGCTTCAGATGCTCGCCCAGCCCGAACTGTTCCCATGGGTCCGTTTCGACGTCGACGGAATTGACAACCTGCCACGCACCGGTCCGGCGATCATCGTGGGCAACCACCGCTCCTACTTCGACCCGCTGGCCATCGGGTACACCATGGGGCGGGTGAACCGCCCGGCTCGGTTCCTGGGCAAGAAAGAGGTGTTCGACGCCCCGCTCGTGGGACAGATGGTGGCCGCATTCGGTGGCATACGGGTAGACCGGGGCTCGGGATCAGATGAGCCGCTGGCCGCGGCAGCCGAGGCCCTCGCCGCGGGAGAAGCCGTGGTGATCATGCCGCAGGGCACGATCCCACGAGGTCGGGCACTGTTCGACCCCGAGCTGAAGGGTCGGTGGGGGGCAGCCAAGCTGGCCCGGCTCAGCGGCGCACCGGTGGTGCCGATCGGCCTGTGGGGTACAGAACGGGTCTGGCCTCGCAACTCACGGACCCCGAACGTATTGGCGATCGGGCATCCGCCCACCGTGCGCATCCGGGTGGGGGAGCCGGTGAAGCTCGCAGGAAGGAGCCTCGACGCCGACACCAAGCGGATCATGGCCGCGATCTCAGACCTCCTCCCCGCAGAGGCACGGGTGTCGCGCGAACCCACCCCCGAGGAACTGGCCCGGGCGCTACCGGCCAGCTACCGGGGTGACCCTGATTGGGAGGACGTGCGAAGGCCAGGATCTGACTGAGGCAGCCCGCCTCAGGCTCCCGCTCCGAGGTTGCCCAGGTCTTCCATGGACACGCCGCACTGGGTGAACACGTCCATCAACTGGGTGACATCGACGTTGGCGTTGGGGTCGGTGATCCCGGCCTCCATGTAGCCATCGGCCAAGCACTCGGCCTGCTCCTGGGTCAAGCCCATCATGGTGAACCCTTGGATGAGGGCATCGCGCATCATCTGGTCACCCGGTTGAACCTCGAACCCGGAGCCCTCAGTGGTGGTCGTGGTGCTGTCCTGGGTGGAACCGGTGGTGTCTTCGGTCTCCGATCCAGGGTCGTCCTCGCCCCCGTCTGTCGTGTCGGTCGGCTCCTCTGCTGGCGATTCGGTGGTGGTCGTGACCGCTCCGTCGCCATCGGCCTCCCGACCGGCGCTGACCTGTTCGCCGGCCGTGACCCCACATGCCGATGCGAAAAGGATCAGTCCGACAACCAGGCCCAGCCAAGAAACTGCACGGCTGGTGCTGTGGTGCTGCTCGGTGGTCTGTGTGTAATGGGTCACGACTGAATCGTAGATCCTTCCCCCACTCCGGACCTGTCGCCTAGGTTCCCAGGCGATGGCACAGGAGGGACGCCTCACCCGGGATGAACACAGCCTTCTGGTGGTGTTCACCGCAGGGCTGGCCCTGGCGGCATGGACACACCTGATGGGTAACACCAGAGGTGACCCGGATCCGGCACACCTGTTGCTCCTCGGGGGAGCGGTCATGGCCCTGGCTCGGCCTGCTCGACCGCTCGGCCTGACGGTGCTGGGCGTCGGTGTGTTGGCAACGGCGTGGGACGAGGCTCCGCAGCTATCCAACCACTGGACCCTGACCGCGATGTTCGCCGTCTCCTTGCTGGTGGTCCTGGCGTCGGCGATGTTCGTGGCGTGGCGAACCGACGGCGGCGCGGCCGAGCGGCTCGACCTCGTTCAGGTTGGTCTGGCGCGCTGGTTCATCCCCACCGTCAGGTGGACCTTCTTGGCCTTCTACCTGTGGGCATCGTTCGACAAGCTGAACAGCAGCTTCTTCGACCCGGCGGTGAGCTGCGCGGTTGTGTTCCTCGACGAATCGCTCACCTCGATCGGGGTGGGTTCCCTCGGGGTGGCGGATCAGTCGTTCGTGCAGTGGGCTGTCATCTTCGGCACCACCATCGTGGAGCTGATCATCCCGTGGTTGCTCATGCTCCGTCGCACCCGTGTGTGGGGTGTCGTGCTGGCCATCGCGTTCCACGCCGTGCTGTCGATCGACAAGTCCCACCAGATCGTCGACTTCTCGTCGTTGCTCACGGTCATCTACCTGAGCTTCCTCCCCGTCGGCTTCTTCACCCGCGTGCTCGACAGGGGGAAGAGCCTGACGGAATCAGCGGCCGAACGGCTCAACCTCCGCACCCAGACCATCCGCGGTGGGGTCGTCGCCTTCGTGGCCGTGACCGGCTTGGCCGCAGAACTGTCGGTACCCCGCTTCGATTCGTCTCGTTCCCTCCTGTGGTGGCTGTGGCAACCGACCATCGTGGCGGTGATCGTGGTGGTGGCGCGATACGTCCACCGTCAACCTGACGGATCTGCAACCCCGTTGGGTAGACCGCCGGCTTGGCTGATGGTGATCCCGATCTTGGCCTTTGCGAACGGGACCCTTCCCTATTTGGAGGTGCGCACCGCTGGAAGCTGGAACATGTACGCCAACCTGTCGGTGGTCGACGGAAACTCGAACCACTTCGTGATTAGGTGGGGTCTCCCGTTGACCGAGGAACACCGAGATCTGGTCGAGATCATGGGCTCCAGTGACCCGGGCTTGGAGCAATACGCGCTTCAAGGCCTGGCCATCACCCGTACCCAGCTACGCAGCTACGTGGCTGACCATCCCGATGTGGCGATCACCTACCGCCACCAGGGCCGCGTGACTGAAACCGCTCGCGCCGGTGACGATCCGCTGCTCAACCAGCCGGTGTCGGTGTGGCGGGAGAAGTTCCAGGTGTTCCGTCCGGTGTCGATGGAGGGTGCGGAGAAGTGCCTGGCCTTGTGGGGTGTGGCCCGCTGACCAGCGGGGCTGAGGTCGAGGACCGTCAGCCCTCGTCCCCGACGGCATCGGCGGGCGGTGCCTGATCAGCGGGTAAGTCGGCATCGGAGCGAGAGTCATCGGACTCAGTCTGGTCAGCGTCAGCGTCGGCGTGTGATGGAGCCCACCCCGGGGTGGTCCCAGTCTCGGAGGCCACAACCGCGGCCAACGCCGATCGATAGGCGGCGTCGGCGGCGGCGCGCTCCTCTGCCGTAGCCGTGGGTGAACTTCGAAGGCGCTTCACCTCGGCGGCGGCGTCATCCTTGGCCATGGTCAACGCTCGGGCCGACTCCTCCAATCGCTTGGCGTCGCGGGCCTTTCTGCGTGCAGCGATTTCGCGGCGTTCCTCGCTCCTCACCCAATCGGCGAACAGGGCGAGGTTGGGGTCGGGGGAGTTGTCCCCCGAGGTCACCGGTCCTCCATCTTCTGACGGATGATGTTCAGGGCCCCCCCGGCGCGGAACCAGGCGATCTGTTCGTCGTTCATGGTGTGGTTGGCGGTGAACTCGACAGTCGATCCATCGGGTTTGACGATCTCCGCCCGAACCGGCTGGCCCGGTGCCAGATCAGCCAACCCCAGGAACGAAAGCTTGTCGTCCTCGTCGATCTGGTCGTAGACGGCGGGATCGGCGAATGTCAGCGGCAGCACACCCTGCTTCTTCAGGTTGGTCTCATGGATTCGGGCGAAGCTGCGAACCAAGATGACCTTGGCCCCCCGGAAGCGAGGCTCCATGGCCGCATGCTCGCGAGACGAGCCTTCGCCGTAGTTCTCGTCGCCCACCGCCACCCACGCGATGCCAGCCTCGTGCAGGTGCTTGGCGATGTCGGGGAAGGTGCGGGTTTCGCCGTCGATCGGATCCTTGCCCGTCCCGTCCGCACCGGTGAAGGCGTTGATAACCCCGGCGAAGAGGTTGCCTGAGATGTTCTCGAGGTGGCCCCTGTACTTGAGCCACGGGCCGGCCATGGAGATGTGGTCGGTGGTGCACTTGCCCTGGGCCTTGAGGAGCAGGGCTAGGCCAACGAAGTCCTTTCCGTCCCAGGCATCGAACGGGGCCAGCAGTTGGAGGCGGTCGCTGGTGGGGGAGACCTTGACCTCGACGCCGGATCCGTCCTCGGGGGGAGCGGTGAACGTGTTCTGCCCGGGGTCGAATCCCGCGGGTGGCAGCGTGACCCCGACCGGCTCGTCGAGGCGGACCGACTCGCCGCTGTCGGTGACGAGCGTGTCGGTGGCCGGATTGAAGTCGAGCCTTCCGGCGAGGGCGAGGGCGATGACGGTGTCGGGCGACGTGACGAAGCTGAGGGTGTTGGCCGAGCCGTCGTTGCGCTTGGGGAAGTTCCGGTTGTAGGAGTTGACGATCGTGTTGGGCGTGGCCGGGTCCATGTCGGGCCGGGCCCACTGGCCGATGCAAGGACCGCAGGCGTTGGCTAGGACTTCGCCGCCGATGGCCTCTAGATCGGCCAGCAGGCCATCGCGCTCGATCGTGGCTCGGACCTGCTCGGAGCCGGGGGTGATCAACAACTTGGTACGGGCCTTGAGGCCCTTGGCCGATGCCTGACGGGCGATCGAGGCGGCCCTGGTGATGTCCTCATATGACGAGTTGGTGCACGACCCGATGAGGGCAGCCGAGATCTCCACCGGCCAGCCCTTCTCGGCGGCGGTGGCACCGACCTCGGACACCTTGTGGGCGTAGTCGGGGGAGTGGGGGCCGTTGATGAGGGGTGCCAGCGTCGAGAGGTCGATCTCGATGACCTGGTCGTAGTAGTCGGCGGGGTTGGCGTAAACCTCGGGGTCGGGTCGGAGGTTGTCGGCGACGACGGCAGCGGCATCGGCGATGTCGGCCCGGCGGGTGGCCCGCAGGTATGCGTCGAGGGTGGCGTCGTAGGCGAAGATGGAGGTGGTCGCACCGATCTCGGCCCCCATGTTGCAGATGGTCGCCTTGCCGGTGGCCGAGATCGACTCGGCGCCGGGCCCGAAGTATTCGACCACCGCGCCGGTTCCGCCCTTGACGGTGAGGACACGGGCGACTTCGAGGATCACATCCTTGGGGGAGCTCCAACCCGACAACGTGCCGGTGAGGTGGACGCCGATGACCTTCGGGAAACGCACGTTGAACGGAAACCCGGTCATCACGTCTACGGCATCGGCGCCACCCACGCCGATAGCGATCATGCCCAGCCCGCCAGCGTTGGGGGTGTGGCTATCGGTGCCGATCATCATTCCGCCGGGGAAGGCGTACTGCTCCAGCACCACCTGGTGGATGATCCCCGATCCGGGACCCCAGAACCCGATGCCGTACTTGGCCGAGACGCTTTCCAGGAAGTCGTAGACCTCCCTGTTGGTGTCGATGGCCACGCCCAGGTCGACCTGGGCGCCGACCTTGGCCTGGATCAGATGGTCACAGTGGACCGTGGATGGGGCGGCCACACGGGGTAGGCCGGCGGTCATGAACTGGAGCAGTGCCATCTGGGCGGTGGCGTCCTGCATGGCTATGCGGTCGGGATCGAAGTCGGTGTAGCTGACGCCGCGATCGAGTCCACCGGTGTCTGCATCTCGTAGATGGTTGACCAGGACCTTCTCGGTGAGGGTGAGGGCTCGGCCCAGGCGCTCGCGTCCGCGGGTAACCCGCTCGGGTAGGCGGGCGTAGACGGCTTCGACCAGCTCGACGGGGGTGGATTCGGTCACGGCCATGGGGTCACCTCATGCTTCTCGAAAGTCAGGTGTGGCCACGCCCCGGTTGGACCCGGTTGCGCCTTGCACCACGACTCAAAGCATACAACTATGAGACAAGTGCGCACCATCCGCTACCGGGAGATCGCCGGCGACCTCGGGACCCGGATTGCAGCCGGGGAGTTCACGGTGGGCCGGCTGCTTCCCTCCGAAGCTGTTCTCTCGGCAGAGTACAGCGTGTCCCGGGTGACCATCCGCAAGGCCCTCGAGGAGCTCAGAGGCGACGGGTTGGTCGATTCCCGCCAGGGCTTCGGTTGGTTCGTCGCCGGCGAAGCCGTACGCCAGCCCCTCGGAGGTCTTGTCACCATCGAGTCTCAACTGGAGGCCGAGGGCAGGGTGTCCGAAAGGCGGATACTGGACCTCTCCTTCGAACGAACACCACCGGAAGTCCGATCGGTGCTCGACGTCGACCGGGTGTTGGTTGTCAACCGGTTGAACCTGGCCGACGGGGAGCCCTTCGCCCGGGTCACGGTGTGGTGTCCCGAGGAGCTCGGGGCCCACCTGACCTTGGCCCAGCTGAAGCAGCGGTCCTTCTACGAGCTCCTGCCAGTCCAGTTCGCTGGCGCCACTCAGGTGATCGGGGCCGATGCGGCCAGCGAGGAGGACGCTCGATTGCTGCTCATTCCACCGGGTTCCCCGGTACTCGTGTGCAAGCGCACCACCCGAGATCACACCGGCAAGCCGGTCCTCGTCGGTCAGTACGTGTTCCCGGCCCATCGAACCGAGTTCGTAGTCGAGCTGAGCCGCCCAGAGCCATCCATCGGGCCCGGAGGCCTGCATCTGCGCGGCTGAGGCCGCATCCGCCGAAGGGCAACGCCTTCCGGGGGAGTTCGGTCGCCGGCCCGACTGCCGACATCTTCGCTGCCACGACCGGCATCGCCGATCTCCACAGGCGTCAGGGGCTCCATCGACCCAGAAGCACGGCATGGTTGAACCGAGGCGAAGCCTCGGTCTGATTTCCCTCGCAGCGACGACGACTGGAACTCTCCGCTCTGGTCCTCAGAGGCATGGTTCAATGGGGCAATGTCGCTCCGCTCATCTGCCAACGCCGACGATCGAACCGTGGGCAAGGCATTTCTCGCATCCGCTGCACTCGGCGCTCTCAACACGGCAAACGCCCAAAAGCCATTGGCTCGAAAGGGAGGCGCGGGAGTACTGGCCTTTGCCACCGGCTACCCGACATCGGAGCTGCCTCTGCACGCGTTGGGTTGGCAGGTCTTGGCCACCGCAGGGTTTGCTCGTCGCGGTGCCCTGAGGAGCGGGGCGGGCATGGCCGGTCTCGGCCTATCGGTGATCTCGTGGATGACCTTGGTGCGGATGTGGCGTGAGTCGTTGAATGCCGGCCAGCTCATGGAGGAGGCCCTCCGAGACGGTCTTGGTGGTGAGTTGGACCAGGCCCACCACCCGATGCCGCCCAATTTCAAGGCTCCGACGGTCCGCCGTCGTCTGGTTCGAGGTCCGGCGGGTCTGGCCGAGACTCGGGCCCGCTACGTGGCTCCCAACGAGACCAACATCAGCTACGGGCCAGCCGGTGCCCGCAACCAGCTCGACATATGGCGCCGCTCAGATCTGCCCAGCGACGGCCGTGCTCCGGTCATCGTGCAGGTCCACGGTGGGGCCTGGGTCATCGGCAACAAGCAACAACAGGCCATGCCCCTTTTGGCGCACCTGGCCGAACGTGGATGGGTCGGCGTTTCGATCAACTACCGCCTCAGCCCGCGAGCCACCTGGCCCGATCACATCATCGACGTGAAGCGGGCGTTGGCATGGGTCAAGGCCAACATCGCCGAACACGGGGGCGACCCCGACTTCGTGGCGATAACGGGCGGGTCAGCGGGCGGCCATCTCTGCTCCCTGGCTGCGCTGTCGCCCAACGAGCCGGAGTTCCAGCCCGGCTTCGAAGAAGCCGATACATCGGTGGTCGCAGCCGTGCCGTTCTACGGGGTCTACGACTGGACCAACCGGGACGGAACCGGCCGGGCCGACATGGAGCCGATGTTGGCCCGCTTCGTCCTCAAGAACCGCCTCGCCGATGCCCGCGACGTGTGGGAGTTCGCGTCGACGATGACCTGGGTGCGCCCCGATGCTCCGCCGTTCATGATCATCCACGGCGCCAACGACACCCTGGTCCCCGTCGAGCAGGCCCGGTCCTTCGCCGCCATGCTCCGAGGCGAGTCCAAGGAGCCGGTCGTCTACGTCGAGCTGCCCGGTGCTCAACACGCCTATGAGCTGTTCGACTCGCCCCGAACCCTGTTCACCCTCGATGCCGTCGACCGGTTCCTCGAGGCGGTGCGCGTCCAGGCCGGGCACCTGACTCGAGCCGAGGAGGCTGGCGTCCAGGGACCTGCCGTGCTCCCACTGTGAGTGCGCCGTTGCGTCTCGGGGGTCATCGGGCGGCGAGCGGTCAGTAGTGCCAGGGGAAGGGCGACCAGTCCGGGTCGCGCTTCTCCAGGAACGAGTCGCGACCTTCGGCTGCCTCGTCGGTCATGTAGGCCAGCCGGGTTGCTTCGCCCGCGAACACCTGCTGTCCCACCAGGCCATCGTCGATGAGGTTGAACGAGAACTTCAGCATTCGTTGGGCGGTAGGGCTCTTGCCCATCACTTTTCGGGCCCATTGCAGACCTACAGCTTCCAACTCGGCGTGGTCGACCACCGCGTTGACCATCCCCATTCGGTGGGCGTCTTCGGCGCTGTAGGTATCGCCTAGGAAGAAGATCTCGCGGGCGAACTTCTGGCCAACCTGGCGGGCCAGATAGGCCGAGCCGAATCCACCGTCGAAGCTGGCCACGTCGGCATCGGTCTGACGGAACCGGGCGTGCTCGCGGCTGGCCAACGTCAGGTCGCAGACCACGTGGAGGCTGTGGCCACCACCGGCGGCCCACCCCGAGACGAGGCAGATCACCACCTTGGGCATGGTGCGGATCAGGCGTTGGACCTCGAGTATGTGGAGCCGTCCTGACCGGGCCGAGTCGATGGTGTCGGCGGTGTCACCGTCCGCGTAGCGGTAGCCGTCGCGGCCTCGAATCCGTTGGTCACCACCCGAACAGAACGCCCAGCCTCCGTCTCGCGGGGATGGTCCGTTTCCGGTCAGCAGCACGCAACCGACGTCTGAGGACTGGCGGGCGTGATCGAGCGCCCGGTACAACTCGTCGACGGTGGCGGGCCTGAAGGCGTTTCGAACCTCGGGCCGGTTGAAGGCGATCCGTACCGCCCCGAGGTCTACCGCCCGGTGGTATGTGATGTCGGTTAGGTCTTCGAAACCTGGCACCACCGCCCATGCCGTCGGGTCGAAGATCTCCGAGACGGAGGGGCCGGTGCTGGGGTCGGTCATGGACCGGGAACCTACCTTGGTCATGGGTCCGAGCCTGGATCCGCCCTATGCAATCCGCTCACCTCCTTGCCTCAAGAACCGATGGTGACGATCTCGGCTCTATGTCGTAACCTGATCGTCATGTTCGAGGAGGAGCCGAAGACCGGACCAGTCGAGGTCTCGCGTAGCCTCACCGACGCCATGGAACGTGCGGGATTCCACCCGTCGCAGGTCTACGCGGTGCGGGAGTGCGGATTCGTACTTACCGACGCCAACGCGGCAGTGCTGAGCACCGACCAGCGGACTCGCTGGAGCGATGCGGTTCGCCGCTGGTTCGCCCAGAACGCGGGGTGAGCCATGTCCACCTCCTTCGCCGATCTCGGCGTACCTCCCTCCATCGTCGCGACCCTGGCCTCGACTGGCATTTTCGATCCGTTCCCGATCCAGATCGCCACGATTCCAGATGCGATCAAGGGTCGGGATCTGTGCGGAAAGGCTCACACCGGCTCGGGGAAGACGTTGGCCTTCGGAATTCCGATGGTGTGCCGAGTCAAGCGGTCATCTCCCAAACGCCCCAAGGGGCTGGTGCTGGCGCCGACCCGTGAGCTCGCCCTCCAAGTAGCCGGCGAGTTGAAGGCCATCAGTGGAGACCTGCGGGTTCACGCCATCTACGGCGGTGCCGGAATCGAGCCTCAGATCAAGGCCCTGCGTTCCGGTGTCGACATCGTGGTGGCCTGTCCCGGGCGCCTCCTCGACATCATCGACCGCAAGGCCTGCGACCTGCGGGATGTGAGCCTGGTCGTGGTGGACGAAGCCGACCGGATGGCCGACATGGGCTTCCTGCCTGACGTACGACGCCTCTTGGACATGACCTCTACCGAGCGGCAGACCCTTCTGTTCTCGGCCACGCTCGACGGTGCCGTGCAGACCCTTGTCGAGGCATATCAGCACGACCCTGTGGTCCATGAACTGCCCGAGGAGCCCCAAGGGGAGATCACCCACCACTTCTGGAAGGTCGAGCGCCCCGAACGGGTTCAGGTCACCGCGGAGATAGTCGAACGAGTCGGCCCCACCGTCGTCTTCTCACGCACTCGCCACGGCGCCGATCGGATCGCCCGCCAGCTCCAGGCCGCGGGCGTGAGTGCCGCGGCAATCCACGGCAACCGCAGCCAGGGACAGCGAGAGCGTGCACTCAACGACTTCCACGACCGTCGAGTCAAAGCCCTGGTGGCCACCGATGTGGCTGCCCGAGGCATCCACGTCGAGGGCGTGACCTGCGTGGTCCACTTCGACCTCCCCGCCGATCACAAGGACTACGTGCATCGTTCGGGCCGCACCGGTCGAGCCGGAGCCGACGGCACCGTCGTGGCCCTCCTCGGTGCATCGCAACGGAAGGATGCTCAGAAGCTGGCCCGTCAGGCCGGAGTGGAGGTGGAGGTGGCCGATCCCGATGTGGCCACCCTTCCCCCCGGCTACGGCGCGTTCGCTCACCGGGCCGACAAACAGGGTCGGCCCTCGGGACGGGGCAGCCGGGATCGATCCCCGGCGGCGCCGAAGCGGACCAAGGTCGACCCCAACCGGTCGGCGCGTCCCGAACGCCAGCCCCGCGGTCACGACGGCCGACGGTTCGAGCGTCGCAACGAGCCCGGGGTCGGGTCCGAGGCTCGATCGGAGGATCGGGACAAGCGTGCATCCGATGGCCGATCCCAACGGGGTGCGAACCCGAGCCGTACCGAGCCCAACAGGTCGCCCAAGGCTTCGGCCAAGAGGTCGACGACCTCGCCCAAGCGAGGGGCGGGCGTCGCCAAGCACTCGGGCGAGTCGCGACCACAGCGCTCTGGTTCTGCCCCGTTGGAGCGTTCGTCGAGCCGATCAGGCGCTCCACGCGACAAGGGCACCAAAGGCAGTCAGGGTGGCGTCGATGGTCGAGGAGAGCGGCGCAATAGGCCTAGGAGTGAACCGGTTGGTCCGGCGGGTCGATCGGGCGGCGGTGATCAGCTCGACGTCGTGCTCGACGGTTCGCGCAAGGTTCGGGCCAGCGGGGCATCTCGGCGCAAGGCCAAACGTGAGGCGCTTCTCGCGGCCGGGGTCGATCCCACCGAATTGCACAAAATCAAACGACGACGCTGAACCGGGCGTATCGGTGGCCTGCTCCCATCTCCTAGAAATGGGGTATGAGAGCAGTGACCATCGATTCTCGGGCTCTACACATCGCCGATCACCCGGACCCGGTGGCCGGGCCTGGCGAGATCTTGATATCGGTCCGAGCCGCAGGTCTGAATCCGGCCGACGCTCTGCAGGTGAGGGGCCTCTACCCGGCACCTCCGGGCTCCCCAGCCGACATTCCGGGACTAGAGGCGGCTGGAGAGGTCATAGCCGTCGGGTCGGGAACATGGCGATTCGCGGTAGGAGATCGGGTCATGGCCCTGGTGGGCGGTGGTGGCCAGGCCGAGTTGCTGAGCGTGCACGAGTCGAGTGCGCTGGCCGTTCCCGATGGTGTTGGCTGGGCTGAGGCCGGTGGGTTCTGCGAGGTCTTCGTGACTGCGCACGACGCCCTGTTCACCCAAGCCGGTCTCGCCCTGGGTGAGCGGGTCTGCATTCATGGGGCCGCCGGCGGGGTGGGTAGTGCTGCGGTCCAGCTAGCCCACGCGGCCGGGGCAACGGTGGTGGCCACGGTGCGGGATCCGGCACGTCATGACGCGGTGGCGGCTCTCGGGGCCGACTCGGTCGTGCTCCCCGAGAATTTCGTCGACCACGGTCCCTTCGATGTCGTGCTCGAACTTTTGGGCGGCGAGAACCTGGGTGCCGATGTGGCGTCGCTGGCCGTGGGTGGCCGGATCGTGGTGATCGGGGTGAGCCGGGGAGCACGGGCCGAAATCGACCTCCTAGCGTTGATGGGCGCACGAGGAAGGCTCTTGGGATCGACCCTCAGAGCCAGACCAATCGAGGCGCGATCGGCGGCGGTGCAGGCAGCGGGCCGACACGTCCTTCCCCTTCTCGGTAGCGGACGAGTTCGAGTCCCGGTGTCGGCCACTGTCGGGCTCAACGAAGTCGATTCGGCCTACGAGCAGCTGGCCGCTCCGGGCAAACTCGGCAAGGTTGTCCTGTACCCGATGGGTGGGTAGCCAGATAGAGACCCGAATTTCCTGGGTGACTAGGAGACCGATCGGTCAAACAGACACGGTCCGGGCTTTGCCCGAGCGCTTGGCTTCGTACATCGCAGCGTCGGCTCGACTCATGAGATCCTCCACGCTTTCGGCTTCGGCCCAGCTGGCCACGCCGGCCGAGAACGCCGCATCGGCTGTGGCGGGGGCGCTGCCCACCTTCCGACGGAGCTGCTCGATCAGTTGGGTCGCTCCCTCGATGGAGGTCGCGGGAAGGAGGAGACAGAACTCTTCGCCCCCGTAACGAGCCACGAAATCGTTGGACCTGACACCGGAGCGGAGGATCGAGGCGAAGGCCCGAAGCAACGCATCACCGGCCGGATGGCCGTGGGTGTCGTTGTAACGCTTGAAGTTGTCGATATCGATCATGGCCAGGCTTGCCGGACCATCGGGGTGGCGGCATGCTCCACCGATTTCGTCGAGGCGCTCCTCGAGGGCTCGGCGGTTCGGAAGACCGGTGAGGCTGTCGGTGCGACCCAGCGACTCCAGGTGTTCGATGTGACGGCTACGTCTCAACAGCGTCTGGATCTGGTCGGCCATCCGCGTCAACTGGAAGTGGTAGGTCAGCGAGTCGAGCTTTGCTCTGGTGGCGCCTTCGATCACCACCACCACGCTGGCGTCGGACAAGTCGGCGTGTGGGTCGTCGGTGGCCACCATCAAACCCCGGGCACCGTCGATGGCAGCGCCGTGCTCGGCTCTGGCCCGGGCCACAAGTTCAGGTCGGGGCTCGGAACAGGCCTCGATGTCTTGAGGCCAGGTCTCGATCGGTAGGAAGGTCTCTCCGGCGGATTCGAAGGCCGTAACCCGGTCGGCGAGCACCCAGGTGCCGATGACGGGAAGTAGACGTTCCAGGCCGGTGTCGAAGCGGTCGCTCTGCGCCGCGATGGCTGCGGCGTCGGCGATGCCCTGGGTGAGGGTGGTCGACTGGAGGGCGCGGCCCGCCAGGAGCCTGATCATGACGATGAGGAGACCCCACGTTGCGCCGTAGGAGACCAGAAGGGCGGGGAGGTGTGCCGTCTCGATGCCCTGAGCCCAGGTGGTTAGAGCGAGGGTCCCGAAGGCGGTGACACCGGTGGTCACGAGCATGGCGCGGTTGCCGATCACCGCAACCAGAACGGTGGGAACCAGGATTATCGGACGGTAGAAGCCGGCGGCACTGCTCAGGGCCACATTCAGCCAACCAGTTGCGACGGTGACCAGGACGGCTTGGGTCAGCACGACGATGCCTGGTGGTTCCTCCCAACCATCGGAGGCGACCATACGGCGTAGGTAGACGAGGTTGAGAGCGATGGTGGCAAGAGCGACCACCATCACCATGGCCACGATGCTCCACTGGGTCTCCACGTCCCGAGGTAGCGGTACCCCCAACAGAGGGATCAGCACGGCCAGGTAGCTGAGGACGATGAAGTGCCAGCCGAAGGCGGACATAGCGGGATCTATCGATGCCGCGTAGTCGAAGATCGGGGTCCGTTGCCGGTCGGTGGTAGCAGCCATGACGGGAATGTCGGTCCGGATGCCGTTGCCCGATCCGACGATTGATCAGAGTCACCGTATCGCGACCTATCACTCAACGTAGTGACACCAGCACGGCCAGCATCGGTGATGGTCCTTCCCAACAGATACATCGGATGGTCGACATACATCGGCTGTCAGATGTATGTTCTCCCGCCGTGGCACGTACACAGGAGGAACGAAGGGCCGAGACCAGGGCACTCCTCATCGACGCGGCCGCTGATCTGTTCGCCCACAAGGGCTTCCATGCCACCTCGGCCGAGGCAGTCGCGGCTGCAGCGGGGCGTACCACCGGTGCCCTCTATGACCACTTCGGCGGCAAGGAGGGCCTTCTCGTCGCCCTGTTGCAACGCTGGGTGGAACAAGCGATCGTCGACGTCTCGGCCGCCCTCGCCGTGGAGAGCGACCTGGATCGGCGGTTGAGTGCGCTGTGGCAGGAGCTGGTGCGCCGCGATGTCGAGACCGGCGACGCCTGGGTTCTGCTGGAGTTCGAGCTGTGGCTACATGCAGCCCGCGACACGGAGTTGGGCATCGTCGGTGCCGAACGGTTCGAGACCATGCGCCAGGGCCTGGCCGGCGGGCTGGCCGAATGGAGCCGGGAGTTCGACTTCACGCTGCCAGCCCCTCCCGCCGACGTGGCCAGCCTGGTGATCGCAATCCTGCTCGGAGCTTCGTTCCAACACCGTCTCGACCCCGCGGCGCTACCCGAGCACGTGGTGGTTGACGGCCTCCGAAACATCTTGGGCCTCGGCCCGAGCCCGACCAAACCAACCTGACGAAAGCAGAACACGAACTAATGCAGACCGAACTGGCTCGCAGACTGGGACTCGAGTTTCCGATATTCGCTTTCACCCACTGTCGTGACGTGGTGGTCGCTGTCAGCAAGGCCGGCGGCCTTGGGGTGCTGGGCGCCGTCGGGTTCACCCCCGAACAGCTCGAGACCGAGCTCGATTGGATCGACGAACACATCGGCGACCACCCATACGGAGTCGACATCGTCATCCCCGGCAAGTACGAGGGCATGGGCGCAACCGACGCAGACAAACTCCAAGAAGACCTTAAGGCCCTCATCCCCCAAGAGCACCGGGACTTCGTGCAGAAGCTTCTCCGCGACCACGGTGTGCCCGAGATTCCCGAAGACGAGAAGATGCAAGAGCTGATCGGCTTCGGAACCGCCATCGCCGGGCCTCAGGCCGAGATCGCCCTGGCCCGAGACAAGTGCGTGCTCCTGGCCAACGCCCTTGGGACGCCTCCACCCGATGTGATCGAAAAGGTCCACGAGCGAGGCAAGGTCATCGCCGCCCTGTGCGGCTCGGCCGCCCAGGCCGCCCGGCACAAGGCGGCGGGCGTCGACATCATCATCGCCCAGGGCACCGAGGGCGGCGGTCACACCGGCGAGATCGGCTCCATGGTGCTGTGGCCCGAGGTGCTCGACGTGCTCGGCGACACCCCGATGCTGGCCGCTGGCGGCATCGGATCGGGTCGCCAGATGGCGGCAGCGTTGGCCATGGGGGCGCAGGGGGTGTGGACCGGATCGCTGTGGCTCACCGTCGACGAAGCCGATGTGCCGCCCGCCCAGATGCAGAGCCTCTTCGAGGCAACCAGCAAGGACACCCTCCGGTCCCGGTCCTGGACGGGCAAGCCCTGCCGCATGCTCCGCAACGAGTGGACAGAAGCCTGGGAGGAAGAGGGCAATCCCAAGCCACTGGGAATGCCCATGCAGTTCATGGTCACATCCAACGCGGTGCAGCGTGGGCACCGTTACCCCGAACAGGCCAAGGACGTCCAGTTCAACCCGGTGGGACAGATCGTCGGACGCATGACCAAGTCGCGTCCAGCGAAAGACGTGGTCTTCGACCTCGTCGAAGAGTGCATCGAATCAACCGAGCGCCTGCACACGCTCATGAACGTCGACGTGGAGGCCTGACCATGACAGACACCGTCCCCAACCCGACCGATGTTGCGCGCTGCCCGGTGGCGCACGGTACCGACTTCACCGATCCGGACCTCGTCCAGCGGGCCGTGCCCTTGCCGGAGTTCGCCTGGCTCCGTCAGAACAAGCCGATGTACTGGAACCCCCAGACCCAGGCCGATTCCAGCTTCGAAGACGGTGGCCTGTGGCTGGCCACCCGCTGGGAGGATGTCAAGGAGATCTCCTCGGCCCGCGACGGTTGGTCGAGCGAGGAGAACACAGCCATCGTCAAGTTCGAAGGCCACTTGGGCAAGGAAGAACGAGACATCCAGCGCAACATGCTGATCAACATGGATGACCCGCACCACTCCAAGGTTCGGGGAATCGTGGCCCGAGGGGTGTTCACCCCTCGTGGGGTGGCCAAGATCGAGGACTCCCTGCGCGAGCGAGCCACTCGCATCGTGACAGAAGCCAAGGCCAGAGGTGAAGGCAACTTCGTCGACGACGTGGCCTGCGAGCTGCCCCTTCAGGCCCTCGCCGACCTCATGGGTTTCCCCCAGGAGGATCGTCGGAAGATCTTCGACTGGTCCAACCAGATGATGGCCTACGACGATCCTGACTTCGACGTGGATCCTGCGGTGGCCGCCGCGGAGATCCTCGGCTACGCCGCCACCATCGGCGAGGAACGTCGGGCCAACCCCGCCGACGACATCATCACCAAGCTGGTAGCGGCCAGCTCCGACGAGACGCTGTCCTCAGAGGAGTTCGCCTGGTTCATATTGGTCCTGGCCGTGGCCGGCAACGAGACCACCCGCAACGCCATCAGCCACGGCATGCACGCCTTCATGCAGAACCCGGACCAGTGGGAGCTGTACAAGGCCGAGAGACCAGCGACCACCGCTGATGAGATCGTGCGCTGGGCTACGCCGGTGGTGATGTTCCAGCGGACCGCTACCACCGACCACAACGTGGGCGGCCAAGAGGTCAAGGCCGGCCAGCGGGTCGGGTTGGTCTACTCCTCGGCCAACTTCGACGAGACCGTTTTCGAAGATCCTCACCGGTTCGACATCACCCGTGACCCCAACCCCCACGTGGGGTTCGGTGGGGGAGGTGCCCACTACTGCGTCGGCGCCAACCTGGCCAAGGTCGAGATCAACATCATGTTCAACGCCATCGCCGACCACCTCCCCGACATCACCCAACTGGCTGAACCGGCTCGGTTGCGGTCCGGTTGGCTCAACGCCCTCAAGGGTTACCAGGTCAACTACGGCTGACAACTCGCCACGGTCGGTCCCAGGTGCCATTTTGAGCCACCTGGGACCGACCGCGACCGCCATCGAAGGCGGGTCGTACCCGGTTCTGCCTGGTCTCCTAGGCGTATCCGTGTACACGCGCGGCCACTAACGGTGTTTCGGCTGTCTGACGAGCTGGAACGGGAGGACTGGGCGGGGGTCAGGGGCAGAGCGCTCTTATCTCGATGAGATGTGACCTAGGCGTAGGCGCTCTAGCGTCGTGGGCATGTGTCGGAACATCACCACCCTCAGGGGTCTGGACCCGGTGGCGACGCCACAGGAGATCGAGGCCGCAGCCCGACAGTACGTCCGCAAGGTGAGCGGCGTGCAGAAGACTTCGGCGGCAACTGAGGAGGCCTTCGAGCTGGCCGTGGCCGAGATCACCAGGGTCACCCACGACCTGCTCGGAACCCTGCCACCAAGACGACAACCACCACCGACGTTGCCACCGCTGCGGCGCCTGAAGCCCTCCGAGAGCCCATCCGGCATAGGCCCAAGCCGATAGCTCGCAGCTAGTCGTGGTCAAGGTTGGTAGGGAATTGCCTGGGCAGGGCTTGACCGATCGTGTTGACAGCTTGGCTCGCCTGCTGGCCTGTCTCGATGGAGAGCGGGCGCCCAACCGTTCACCGGCCGATGGCAACCGCCCGCAGGGTCCGCTTGTCGAGCTTGCCGAGGGCATTGCGGTTCAACGACTCGATGAACACCACTCGGCGCGGGCACTTGTAGACCGACAGGCGACGGTGGCACCAGTCCAACAGGTCGGTGGCCGACGGAGGATGGTCCGGGTCGGTGGCGACGACCAAGGCGACGAGGACCTCTCCTAGGTCAGGGTCGGGTATTCCGACCCCGGCAACATCGGCCACAGCCGCGTGGCCGATCAACACCTGCTCGGCCTCGGCCGGATAGACGTTGACACCGCCGGTGACCACCATGTCTGATGCCCGGTCGGTGACATACACCCAGCCGTCGGGATCAACCCGTCCGATCTCCCCCAACGTGAACAGGCCCGGGGCCAGGTGGGCGGCCGCCGATCGCTCTTGGTCGCCGTGGTAGCGGATGCCTCGACCGGTCATGTCTCGGAAGTAGAGCCGTCCTTCGGTTCCAGGATCGAGCTCATGCCCGTCGTCGTCCACCACGACTGCCTCGTAGGGCGACACAGCCCGCCCCACCGAACCGGGGTGGTCAAGCCAATCCTCACTGGAGATGGCACAGGTCACCCCGACCTCGGTACCTCCGTAGGCCTCGAGGAAGACCGGCCCCCACCATTCGATCATCGCCCGCTTGACCTCGACCGGACATGCCGATCCAGTCTGGAAAACGAGGCGAAGGCTGGACGTGTCGGCCGTCGACCTGATTGGCTGCGCAAGCGCGAGCAGTCGAGACATGTGGGTGGGAACCAGGGTGGTAGACCCCACCTGCCACTTCTCGATGGCAGCCAGAGTGGTGGCCGGATCGAACCGGTCGAGTACTCCGATCGGCGTGCCTACCGCCAGGGCCCGCACTGCGTTCAGCGGCCCGGTGTGGTGGATCGGAGCGACGACCAAGTGTCGTCCCAGGCCCACGAATCGGTTGGCGTTCGTCGCCTCGAGGAACTCGGCCCAGGACCGTCGACGGGGAAACACGTTGGGTGGGAGCTCGGTGGCCTTGGGTCTGCCGGTGGTACCCGACGTGAACAACAGATTGGGCCGGATCGAGCGATCATCAGGTGGTGGTCCTTCGGGTGCCGTCGCCAGCCAATCACGCCACTCCTCGGTGTTCCACACGAAGACCGCCGTGGCACGACCGGTGGTGATCTCGGCCAGGTTGGCGGCCTCGCGGGCTGCCGCCGCCGTACGGGGACCGGCCAGCACCAGGCTCACGTCGCCAACCTCCAACAGGTAGGCGACGTCGGGACCGTTGAGATGGGCGCTGGCCGCCACCACCGAAACACCGGCTCGGAGGCCGCCGAGGTGGGCGATCACCGCTTCGGCACAGTTCTCCCCGAAGACCGCCATCCGTCGGCCGTCGGGGCACATGCCCCTGGCCAGGTGGGCGACACGGTGGGTGAGGTCCCACACCTCGGCCGGACTCCACGCCCGTCGCTCGTCGACCACCAACGACCCGCCAGCCTCGGGAAGAGCGCAACCTCCCTCGACGTCGATGTCGAGTGGTCTGGCATCTCGACCCGAAGAACTGGCTGACTCGATCACCTGGCTCACCGTAGATCGTCAGACGGCCTACGTTTTCGGTCCATGCAGGTCATGACCGCCACCGAAGCAGCCGCCCTTCTGCGGCCAACCGACTCGCTGGGTATCCCGCTCGGGCCGGGTCAGCCTGGTGATTTCCTCCACGCCTTGGGTGCTCGTGACGACTGGACCGACCTGTTGGTGGGGGGTGCCCTCATCACCGATTTCTACGAGCTGTTCAGTCGGTCCAACGTCCGGTTCCTGTCGGGCTTCTACGGGCCGCTGGAACGGCTGTTGCGCGACCAAGGTGGGGCGATCGAGTTCGTCCCCGCCGATTTCCGGCGGTTCGGACCCACGCTCGAGCAGGTGGCCCCACGGGTTTTCGCAACCGCGGCGGCCCCACCCGACGGTGATGGGTTTTGCAGTCTTTCCCTACACGCCGGGGCCACGGTCGGGGAGATCATGCGAGTGGCCGCCGATCCAGCCCGAGTGCTGGTGGTCGAGGTCAGCCCACGATTCCCCCGAACGTTCGGCCACGCCGACTACGGGCACCGCATCCACATCGACGAGATCGACGTCTTGGTTCACAGCGATCGGGAGCCATTCGTGTTGGCCGACGCCGAGGCCAGCGAGGCAGATCGAGCCATCGCCGAGCACGTCGCCTCCTTCATCACCGAAGGGTCGACCATCCAGACCGGGATCGGTGGCATTCCGTCTCGGGTGGCGCGCCTTCTGGCCGAAGGTGACGCTGGTGGTTTCGGAATCCATTCCGAGATGTTCACCACCGGCCTCATGCACCTCCATCAGGCCGGGAAGGTGAGCAACCGTAAGGGAATGTACGACGGCGTGTCGGTGACGACCTTTGCCGCTGGAACTCGGGAGCTCTACGACTGGCTCGACGAGAATCCCGAGGTCGCGTTCTTGCCGGTCGGCACCGTGAACTCACCCGACGTGATCTCTCGCAACCCCAAGATGGTGTCGATCAACGGGGCCATTGCCGTGGATCTCGCCGGCCAGGCCATCGCCGACACCATCCACGGAGCTCAGTTCAGCGGTATCGGTGGGCACGAGGACTTCGTGGCCTCCTCTGGCCTCGAACTGGAGGATCGATCGCTGATCTGCCTTCGTTCCACCACCACCGTGGACGGCGTGCTCACCTCCAGGATCAACGGCAAGTTCCCCGCCGGCGCCATCATCACCACGCCCCGCCATCAGCTCGATGTCGTGGTCACCGAGTTCGGTGTGGCCGAGCTCAGGGGCCGTACCACCAGGGAGAGAGCCAGGGCCCTGGCTGCGGTGGCCCATCCCGACTTCCGCGACGAGCTCTTGGCCGAAGCCGAGGTGTGGCCTCCGGGCTAGGTCTGGATCCGCCGAAAGGCGAAGCCGTCCGGCGGAGTTCGTTTGAGGCGGATCAGCGGTTGCGACGGTCTGTCGATGGGATCTGGCCGTGTCGTCATCCCTGTTGGCGGCTCAATGGTCGGCTCAGGTTTTGGTGTCCGGAGCCGATCTGGTTAGCAGGACTAGGTTTGTCCGACTGCTGGCGCCTGCCCCCCCACCATGTCTCACTTCTTTCCCGCATTCGCCCGACTCGCCCACCGACGGGGTCTCGTCACCGCTGCGATCTTGCTCGGTGTCGTGACACCCATGGCGGTTCCCGGGTTTGTCGGGCCCGACAAGGGTGAATCGCCCATCCTCCAGGGGGCTGTGGCCCGTCCGGCGGCGGGAATCGTTGTCGGGCAAGGCGACGAGTCGCTTCAAGACGAGTACGACGAAATCCTCGGTGAGGAGGCGGCCCTCATTGCTCGGGTTCAATCTGCACAAGCCGAGCGAGCCCGGCTGACGTCAGAACTAGATCGCCTCGAAGCCGATCTACAAGCCCGAAACGTCGAGCTCCTCGTCGCCCAAGCCGAGCTCGACGACGCCGAGTTCCTAGCCATGATCTATGCCCAAGCAGTGGTCGACGCCCGTCAGAAGGTCGAGGTCGCCTCCGAGAGGCTCCGGCGCCAAATCGTGGCCACCTATGTGAACGGAGGGGCAGATGCCTCTGTTCTCGAGGCACTCCTCAAGGCTCGCAGCGGGGAGGAGATGGGCCAGGCGCTGACCTACTCCAAGGCTGTGGTCGGCGATACCGAGGTGCTGGTCGAGAACCTCGAGCGGGCCCGGGCCGAGGCCCGTAAGGCAGATGGGGTGGCCAAGGCCAACTCGGCGCGTGCCAAGTCCCGGAGAGACGACGTCGACGCCGCTCGACGATTCATCGCCGCTGCCCGAGACAACCAGGCCCGCCTGGTCGATGAGATAAACGTCCAGGTGATGCTGGAATCCCAGGCCCTAATGGAGGTCCAGGGTCGGCGGGCCCTCGTCGAGGGTCGCATCAACGTCATGAGCGCATCCTCCGATGGGGTGGCTCTCCTACTCGGAGATCTACAGAGGTCACAGCCCGACTGGATGCCAGGCCGTTACCCGATCACCAACCCGCTACCCGGGTACCGCATCGGATCTGCCTTCGGAATGCGCTTCCATCCGATCCTCAACATCGAGCGTCTGCATGCTGGCGGAGACATGGGTGCACCCTCGGGGACCCCGATCCACGCCGCCGCCGACGGGAGGGTGGTCGTCGCCTCCGAGAGGGGCGGATATGGCTTGACCGTCGTGATCGATCACGGCGACTCGCTCGCCACGCTCTACGCCCACCAGAGTGCTTTGGCCGTAGGCGCCGGTGATCTGGTCAAGCGGGGGGACGTCATCGGCTGGGTCGGCTCCACCGGTTTGTCCACGGGACCGCACCTACACCTCGAGACCAGGGTCAAGGGCATGCCCGTGAACCCCGAGGGGATCATCGACTTCGAGGCCGCGGTCGACTACGGCCGAAACTGAGGCCTCCACCACCGTCGAGCCTCATCCGAGCATCACCGGGCGCCGTGTCGAAGGTCTGGACCTATCGGCTAGGTCACCAAGGCTCCCAGCGCGTTCTCGAACACGTCGACCACCGCTACCGTCGGAGGACCGGGCCGGGCCTCGATCGACTCGGCCGAGCACAGCGCGTCGGTGCCGTCGGCCCGGCCCTGAAGCGTGACGAGCAACGACGTAGCAGGCTCATCCACGAATCGGCACAACACTTCGAACAACGGAGCCGAGCCGTCCAAGTAGGTGATGACGCCGAGATCGTGCGCCGCCTCGAGGAGCCACCGGAGGGATTCATCAGCGGGAGCATGTATCCGAATCGTGTCCGAGTCGACACGCTCGAAGGTTGGGGGGCGAGCTCGGTTCAGAGGGATCGACCATGCCGATCCCGGTGCTTCGGTCGGACCAGGACGGGTATAGCCGTGATCTGATCTCTCTGAGGATCCGGAGTCGAACGTCTGCCCGGCGCGGGATCCCGAGACCCGGTCATGGCTCTGCGTTGTCCCAACTGCATTCTGCGCCGGTGAGGCCCGCTCCTGGTCAAGCACTCGGAATGCCTCGATGATGAGAACCGCGTCACTGCTGGTCTGGCCACCGATTCGATCGGGATGATGGCGACGGATCTGCTCTCGGTAGGCCCGGCGGACGTCTCCCCAAGCAGCATCGACTTGAACCCCCAGGATTCGTCGAGCCTCGACCGGGTTCATGCTCAGCCCCGTAGGAACGCGTCGAGCATGGCGACCAGCAGCGGCGGGTCCTCGGCCCCGCACAGCTCCCGAGCCGAATGCATCGACAGCTGAGCCACGCCGACGTCCACCGTATCGATGCCGAGCCGGGCCGCGGTCACGGGGCCGATGGTCGATCCACACGGTTGATCGTTGCGGCTCACGAACACCTGGTGGGGCACCCCAGCTACTTCACACGCCCGGATCAGCACGGCATGGCTGGTGGCACTGGTGGCGTAGCGCTGGTTGGCGTTGATCTTCATGACCGGCCCAGCGTTGACCGCCACGTGATGAGCTGGGTCGTGGCGCTCAGGGTGGTTGGGGTGGGTGGCATGGGCCATGTCGACCGAGGCGCACACAGAGCCGGCCAACGCTCGCAGGAAATCCTGGCGATCTCCACCACGGCCAGCGACGATCCGCTCGAGCAAGTGGGGCAACAACACGCTGTCGGCGCCGGTTGCCGACGCAGATCCAACCTCCTCGTGGTCGTAGAGGCAAAGGACCGGGGTGCTGGCCAGGATGGATCGGGTCCTGGCCACAGCCGAGATGGCGGTGGTCCCGGCCCAGCACGACAGCAGGTTGTCCAAACGCGCCGACGCCACCAGTTCTTGGTTGCATCCCAGACGGGTCGGCGGCGTCAGGTCGTGGAACATCAGATCCCATGCCACGACATCGCTGGCATCCACGCCTAGCTCTGCCGCCACGAAGCGAGCCAGATCACCCTCGGCCCAAGGTCCGGTTCCCCACACCGGGGTCAGGTGGGCCTGGGGGTTGAGCCGGAGACCCTGACCGTTCACATCCCGGTCCAAGTGGATCGCGAGCTGAGGCACGCGGGCCAAGGGTCGGTCACACGACACCAGTTGCGTGTGGTGACCATCGATCCCCCGAATCACCACCCTGCCCGACAGGCCCAGGTCGCGGTCGAGCCACGAGTTCCAAAGCGCCCCGCCGTAGACCTCGACCCCGAGTTGGCGCCAGCCAGCAAAACCGCAATCGGGTTTCGGCTTGAGTCGCAGGTTTGGCGAATCGGTGTGGGCCCCGACGATCCGAAACGGCGTGGCCGGGTCCTGTCCCGATGTGGCCCAGGCGACGAGTGCTCCGTCACGGCGGACGAAACGGTTGCCACCGCCGGTCCACCCGTCATCGAGCGTGACCTCTTCGAAACCGATGGCGCTGAGACGATCCGCCACCGAATCCACGGCATGGTATGGAGACGGGGCGGCCCTCAAGAAGGCGAGAAGGTCCTCCGTGGACCCGGACGGATGCTTCACCCGTTGTCACTCCGATCAGATGCTGTGTCGTGCGACTGTCAGGCTCTGTCAGCCGCGGCTCAGGGGGATGAGAATGCCCGTCGGACTTCGGTGGGAAAGGCCCCCCGGACCAGGTTAGGCCGACCGCAAATCGGTTGGGGATGGCCCAGGAGGGACCGCTACGATCGGGGTCCTGCGATTCGGGCCAACGGAGTCCCGGGCGAGCAGCGCCCCCGATGACACCGTTCCAAGGAAGTCCTACGCCGATGTCCAGTCCTGCGCCCGCAACTCCGGGCCTTCCGCCCGCCCAGGGCCTGTACGATCCTGCCTTCGAACACGACGCCTGTGGCGTTGCCTTCGTGGTCGATCAGCACGGTCGGCGGAGCCACGAACTGGTGCAACAAGGTGTCACCGCTCTGGTCAACCTCGATCATCGAGGCGCGTCCGGAGCAGAGGTGAACACCGGTGATGGTGCCGGAATCCTCATTCAAGTCCCCGATGCCTTCTTCCGGTCTGTGGTCGGCTTCGAGTTGCCGGATTCCGGTCGCTATGCCACCGGAATCGCCTTCATCCCCGGCTCGCCTGCCGACGTGGACGACATGGTCGCCACCATCGAGAAGATCGCTGTCGACGAGGGGCTCGAGGTCCTCGGCTGGCGCGACGTGCCGGTCGTCACCGACGGGCTCGGCCAGGGGGCATTGGGCACGCTTCCCACCTTCAAACAGATCTTCCTGTCTGCCTCGGGACGAGATCTGGAAGGCCTCGACCTCGATCGCCTGGCCTACGTCGTCCGCAAGCGCACCGAGAACGAAGCTGGCGCCGACGGCCGGCGTCCGTACTTCCCCAGCCTTTCGAGCCGCACCTTCGTCTACAAGGGCATGCTGACCACCCCTCAGCTAAAGGGCTTCTACCCCGATCTTTCCGATCCGCGAGTCGACAGCGCCATCGCGTTGGTCCACTCCCGGTTCTCCACCAACACGTTCCCGTCATGGCCGTTGGCCCACCCGTACCGGTATCTGGCCCACAACGGTGAGATCAACACCGTCCAGGGCAACCGCAACTGGATGAGGGCACGCGAAGCGCTTCTGGCCAGCCCTGACTTCGCCGGCGACCTCAGCCGCATCTTCCCGATCTGCACTCCCGGAGGGAGCGACACCGCCAGCTTCGACGAGGTCCTGGAGCTGCTCCACCTGGGCGGGCGACCGATCCATCATGCCGTGCTGATGATGATCCCCGAGGCGTGGGAGAACCACGACCTGATGGATCCGGCCAAGCAGGCGTTCTACCGGTTCCACGCCTCGCTGATGGAACCGTGGGATGGCCCCGCCAACGTCTGTTTCACCGACGGCACCGTGATCGGCGCAGTGCTCGACCGCAACGGTCTTCGCCCGGGGCGGTTCTGGGTCACCTCCGACGGGTTGGTGGTGCTCGGATCCGAAGCCGGTGTGCTCGACATCCCAGCCGACAAGATCGTGCGCAAGGGGCGACTCCAGCCCGGCAAGATGTTCCTCGTCGACACCGCGGCCGGCCGCATCATCGAAGACGACGAGATCAAGTCGGCGCTGGCGGCGCAACATCCCTACCATGAGTGGCTCGACGCTGGGATCGTGAAGCTCGACGACCTCCCGGACCGACCACACGTGCGCTACCCCCACGGAGATGTGGTCAGGCGTCAGCTCACCTTCGGCTACACCACCGAGGATCAGAAGATCCTCATGGCCCCCATGGCCCAGACCGGTGGTGAGGCGCTTGGATCGATGGGCACCGACACGCCGATCGCGGTCCTGTCGGATCGGCCACGGCTCCTGTTCGACTACTTCGCGCAGCTTTTCGCCCAGGTCACCAACCCTCCGCTGGATGCGATCCGGGAGGAACTTGTCACAAGCTTGGGCGGCACCATCGGGCCCGAACGCAACCTGTTGGATCCGGGTCCTGAGTCGTGTCGTCAGATCCAGATCTCGTTCCCCATCCTCGACAACGACCAGCTGGCAAAGTTGCTCCACGTCTCAGAGGCAGTCGACGGCTTCCGCGCTGTCGCCATCCGGGGCCTGTACCCGGTGGCTGACGGAGGTCCTGGGCTGGAGGCTGCCCTCGACGACATCTGCCGTCAGGCGAGCGAAGCGGTGGCGTCTGGGGTCAACGTGATCATCCTGTCGGACCGCAAGTCGTCCAAGGACATGGCCCCGATTCCGTCCCTGTTGCTCACAGCAGCAGTGCACCACCACCTGGTGCGGGAGAAGTCCCGCACGTCGGTTGGGCTGGTCGTGGAGGCAGGTGATGCCCGCGAGGTCCATCACATGGCGCTACTGCTCGGATACGGCGCAGCAGCCATCAACCCGTACCTGGCCTTCGAGACCATCGAAGACATGATCGCCCGCGGAGCCCTGACAGACGTCGCTTTGGACAAGGCGGTCCGCAACTACATCAAGGCTGCCGGAAAGGGCGTGCTCAAGGTGATGTCCAAGATGGGCATCTCCACGGTTGCCTCCTACTGCGGTGCCCAGGTGTTCGAGGCGGTCGGGCTAGGCCAGGGCCTCATCGACCGCTACTTCACCGGTACCACCTCCAAGCTCGGCGGCATCGGGTTGGCCGAGGTCGCGGCCGAGGTGGCCGCCCGTCACGCCCAGGCCTACGCAGAGCGTCCCACCTTGCGGGCCCATCGGGAGCTCGAGGTGGGCGGGGAGTACCAGTGGAGGCGTGAGGGCGAGTACCACCTCTTCAACCCGGAGACGGTCTACAAGCTCCAGCACGCCACCAGGACCGGGCGCTATGACATCTTCAAGGAGTACACGCGCCTCGTCGACGACCAGTCCAAGAAGCTGGCCACCCTGCGTGGTCTGTTCGAGCTGACGGCGGGCGACCGCACGCCGGTCCCGCTCGAAGAGGTCGAGCCGGTCTCTGAGATCGTCAAACGGTTCTCGACGGGGGCGATGAGCTACGGCTCGATCTCTGCTGAAGCCCACGAGACCCTGGCCATCGCCATGAACCGCCTCGGCGGCAAGTCGAACACCGGAGAAGGTGGCGAGGATCCCGAGCGCCTCTACGATCCGCAGCGACGCAGCTCGATAAAGCAGGTTGCGTCGGGGCGTTTCGGCGTTACGAGCGAGTACCTGACCAACGCTGACGACATCCAGATCAAGATGGCCCAGGGGGCCAAGCCTGGTGAGGGCGGTCAGCTCCCCGGCCACAAGGTTTACCCCTGGGTGGCCAAGACCCGGCACTCGACCCCGGGCGTGGGGCTCATCAGTCCTCCGCCCCATCACGACATCTACTCGATCGAGGATCTGGCCCAGCTGATCCACGACCTCAAGAACGCCAACCCCGCGGCGCGCATACACGTGAAGCTGGTGGCCGAGGTGGGGGTCGGAACCGTCGCCGCTGGTGTGTCGAAGGCTCACGCCGATGTGGTGTTGATCTCCGGGCACGACGGTGGAACCGGTGCCAGCCCGCTGACGTCGCTCAAGCATGCCGGGGGGCCGTGGGAGCTGGGCTTGGCCGAGACCCAACAGACCCTGCTGCTGAACGGTCTTCGCGACCGGATCGTGGTTCAGGCCGACGGCCAGTTGAAGACCGGACGAGACGTGGTCATCGCGGCTCTGCTCGGGGCCGAAGAGTTCGGCTTCGCCACGGCGCCGTTGGTCGTGTCGGGATGCATCATGATGCGCGTCTGTCACCTGGATACCTGCCCGGTTGGTGTCGCCACCCAGAACCCGACCCTGCGGGCCCGGTTCTCGGGCAAGCCGGAGTTCGTGGAGCACTTCTTCGAGTTCATCGCTGAAGAGGTTCGAGAACTTCTGGCCGAGCTCGGATTCCGCTCGATCGAGGAGGCGATCGGTCGTACCGAGGCGATCGACGTCCGCCAGGCCGTCGACCATTGGAAGGCGTCCGGGCTGGACCTGACCCCGATCCTGCACGTCCCCGAGCGTCCCTATGGTGACGCTCTCTACAACACTCGTGGACAGGACCACGGCTTGGACCGCGCCCTGGACGTGCAACTCATCTCGGCGGCCCGCTCAGCGATAGACACGGGTAGCCCGGTGAAGCTCGACTTCCCCGTTCGCAACGTGAACCGGACAGTCGGCACCATGCTCGGCCACGAGGTCACCAAGAGACATGGAGGCGCCGGCCTCGACGATGGGACCATCGACATAACGTTCACGGGATCTGCGGGCCAGAGCTTCGGTGCCTTCGTTCCCCGGGGTGTGACGCTGCGGGTCCATGGCGACGTCAACGACTACGCCGGAAAGGGCCTGTCAGGTGGGCGTCTGGTGGTCCGTCCTGCGCTGGATTCCGCGTCGGACTTCGTGGCCGAAGACAACATCATCGCCGGCAACGTCTTGCTGTACGGCGCCACCGGAGGAGAAGCGTTCCTGCGAGGACGAGTGGGAGAGCGGTTCTGCGTCCGCAACTCCGGAGCTACAGCCGTGGTCGAAGGCGTGGGTGACCACGGCTGTGAGTACATGACCGGCGGCCGGGTGGTCATCTTGGGGTCCACCGGACGAAACTTCGGGGCCGGCATGTCCGGTGGCATCGCCTACGTCTGGGATCCAGAGGAGGTGTTCGAAGGGTTGGTCAACCGGGAGATGGTCGACATCGACCCTCTCGATGACCTCGACACGTCATGGTTGGTGACCGCAGTGTTCCGGCATCAGGCCGAGACCGGATCGGAGGTGGCGGGACGGATCCTCAGCGATTGGCAGTACGCCGTCCGCCAGTTCGTGAAGGTGATGCCCAGGGACTACAAGCGGGTCCTGAACGCCATCAGGGTGGCCGAGGAAGCCGGCGCCGACATCGACGAGGCCATCATGGCCGCGGCCAAGGGTTGAGGGACGAGACATGGGTGACTATCAAGGTTTTCTCAAGCACGGTCGAGAGGTGCCGGTTCGGCGCCCTGTGCCGGTGCGGATCAAGGACTGGCGCGAGGTGTACGAGGAGTTCCCCTCCGAGACGCTCCAGACCCAGGCCAGCCGCTGCATGGACTGTGGCATTCCGTTCTGCAACCAGGGCTGCCCGTTGGGCAACCTGATTCCCGACTGGAACGACCTCGTGTACCGGGATCGTTGGCAGGAAGCGATGGACCGCCTCCACGCCACCAACAACTTCCCCGAGTTCACCGGGCGGCTGTGCCCTGCGCCATGCGAGTCGGCCTGCGTCCTCGGAATCAACCAGGACCCCGTCACGATCAAGCAGGTCGAGGTCACCATCGTGGAGACGGCATGGGCCGAGGGATGGGTCAAGCCGGTTGTCCCAACCGAGCGCACCGGCAAGAAGGTGGCCGTCATCGGCTCGGGCCCCGCCGGTCTGGCCGCGGCCCAGCAACTGACCAGGGCGGGACACAACGTGGTGGTCTTCGAACGCGCCGATCGGATCGGTGGGCTGCTGCGCTACGGGATCCCAGAGTTCAAGATGGAGAAGCGGTTCCTGGATCGCCGGCTCGACCAGATGACCGCGGAGGGTACCGAGTTTCGCACTGGGGTCGACGTCGGAGTCGATGTGACCGGTGACGAGCTCCGTTCCGAGTTCGATGCGATCGTCCTGGCCGGCGGTGCCACCCACGCCCGAGACCTTCCCATTCCCGGACGGGAACTGGCAGGCATCCACCAGGCGATGGAGTACCTCCCGCTGGCCAACCGGGTCCAGGAAGGAGACCTGCTCAGCTCTCCGATCGATGTCGCCGGCCGCAAGGTGGTGATCATCGGCGGGGGTGACACCGGCGCCGACTGCTTGGGCACGGCTCACCGCCAAGGAGCCGAGTCGATCCACCAGTTCGAGATCATGCCGCGGCCTCCGGACCAGCGCGCCGAATCGACGCCGTGGCCGACGTGGCCGTTGATGTTCCGAACCGCCTCAGCTCACGAGGAGGGTGGCGACCGAGTGTTCTCGGTGAACACGGAGCGGTTCCTAGACGATGGAAACGGCCATGTTCGAGCTCTCCTTGCCCATGAGGTGCAGATGATCGACGGCCGCTTCGAGAAGGTGGAGGGGAGCGACTTCGAGCTAGAGGCTGACTTCGTCTTCCTGTCCATGGGCTTCACCGGTCCTGAGTCGGACTGGATCACCACCCAGTTCGGTGTGGAACTGGATGCCCGTTCCAACGTGGCCCGCAACCACGACTACGCCACCAATGTCGATGGGGTGTTCGTGGCCGGAGACATGGGTAGAGGTCAGAGCCTGATCGTGTGGGCCATCGCCGAAGGTCGGGCCGCAGCGGCGTCGGTGGACCGCTACCTGATGGGTTCCACGGATCTACCCAGCCCGGTCGAGCCCACCGCTGTCGGGTTGCGCTGACAGATCCAACCCCGGCCTGGTCCGTGACCTGGGCTCTGAACGCGAGAGAGGCCCCGGGATCTCCCGGGGCCTCTCGGCATTTCGAACTCGTTGAGCTGTGACGGTCAGGGCTTGAAGATGTCAGGCCCGAACGACTTCTTCTCCTGGTTGGCCAGGACCACGGTCTTCATGACCTTGTCGGAGATCGTCTGCTTCTTGGCGTCGAAGAGGGGCAGGAAGTAGCCGATTCCGCACACCAGCGAGTCGAGGAAGTGGGCCAGACCTCGCACGATGCCCATGCCTCCACCGATCAATGATCCGTCGGCCTCGCTGACGACCTTCAACCCGGTGAGGGCTTTGCCCGGCGACTGACCGGTGGCCCCGTTCAGGTAGTAGATCCAGAAGCTGTAGGCGACGGCCACGGCGTAGCCGAGGAATAGGACGAGCACGGCCAGCGCATCGGAGATCGCACCGAACACCAGGGCCAGAATCCAGATGACGATGTACAAGGCGAAGATGATCGCTCCGTCGATCAGCCAGGCAACCACTCGCTGGACCCATTCTGCCAGTGGTGCTCCACCCGCGGGCGCAGCGTTGGCGAAGGCTCCAGCCCCGACGGTGGGGGCCGCGGCCGGGGTGCCTCCCGGGGTCTGTTCCGGTGGGTACCACTTGCCGTCTGAGGCTTGCCACCAGCCTGGTCCCTGTGAGAAGTCACTCATGTTCTGGGGTTCTCCCGCTCTGCTTTTTTGGCCCGGTCATTGCCCGGCCATATGGACTTGGGCAGCGTACCCTGTGGCGCGGTAGGTCGTTCGGACCAAAAGGTGTCGGGGTGCGCCGTCGCACACTCAAGAAGGGCGGGGTGCGGCCGATCTGTACAACCGGCAGGCCATGTGTGTGCCCAGCGTGTCCCACCTACGTCGAGGTAGGCCTTGTTCGACAACCTGAAGATCCGAAGCAAGCTGATGGTCTTGGTGGCGGTGCCACTGGTCATCATCGTGCTGCTCGCCGCGCTCGGCGCCCGGTCTCGTATGGACACCGCCAGTGCGAGCAGAAACGTAGAGAAGCTGACCGCCTTGGCCAAGGCGAACTCAGACGTCGTGGACGCGCTCCAGCGCGAGGCGCTCTACAGCACGGCACGAGTCGGGTCCGACCGGAAGTCCTTCCAGAAGGAAGTGGTCGCCGCACGGAAGAACACCGACGTGGTGATGAAAGACGTGTTGGACCGTCAGTCCTCGCTCACGGGGACCTCCGCTGCCTTCCGCTCGGCCACCACGTTGGCCACCGACGCGGCCGACAAGCTCCGGTTCATCCGCAATGCCGTGGATCAGGGCTATAGCTGGGACCAGGTAGCAACGGCCTACGACGCCCTTCAATCCACCTTCCTCGAGGTCAACGATTCGATCTCGTCGACCCTGTCGGACCCTCAGGTGGCCAACGACCTTCGTACCGCGTCGGCCTTGGCGTCGTTCAAGGCGACGATCGCGCTGCAGGGATCGCTCCTGGCCGGTGCCAGTGAGGTTGGCGTCGAAAGCGTGCTCGACAGCGCGGACGAGGAAGCGATCGACGTGCGTGACCTTTACGAGGCGCTGCGGGAGAACCGGGAGGCCGAGGAGGCTGCGAAAACCCTGCTCTATACGATCGCCGAGCCTGACCGGAAGGGAGAGGTTCGAAATGCGTTGACCACTCCCTCACGCATCGCTTTCGACAACATCCGCGGAACCATCGACGACTCCTTCGTATCCATGGTCAACGGCACGATCGACGAAGCCGATCTCGGCCTCGACACCAAGACCGCGATCGACGCCACCATCGGGCAGCTCGAAGATCTCCACGCCGTCGAGCTCGACCTATACGACGACGTCATCTCTCGTTCGAAGGCGGCCCGAAGTGATGCTGAGTCGGCAGCCAACCGCTTCGTTCTGGGTGGTGTCATCGCCCTGCTGATCGCCATGCTGGCTGCGGTCTTGATGGCCCGTCGGATCACTCGACCTCTGGAACGTCTGACCGAGTCGGCCGACCGACTCTCGACCGAGCAGATGCCTCGGCTGGTCGAGTGGCTCAGGAATCCCTCAGACGACGAGCTGGCCTTCGAGATGGATGCTCTGGCATCCATCAACATCGATTCGAACGACGAAATCGGCAAGCTGGCCCGTTCGTTCAACGACGTCCAGAGGGTGGCAGGTGAGGTGGCCACCGAACAGGCCGCCCTGCTGCGCAAGGGCATCGGCGAGATGTTCGTGAACCTGGCTAGACGCAACCAGGCCCTCCTCGACCGTCAGATCGACTTCATCGATGAACTCGAGCGGGGCGAGGAAGACCCCGACCAGCTCGAGAACCTGTACCGCCTGGACCACCTGGCCACCCGTATGCGCCGCAACGCTGAATCGCTGCTGGTGCTGGCCGGTGCTGAACCTCCACGTCGTCGTGGGCGACCGGCACCGCTGGCCAACGTGGTTCGAGCCGCGCTGGCCGAGGTCGAGGATTTCGCCCGAATCGATCTGCTCAGCTTCGACGAGATCCTGGTTGCCTCGAACGTGGCGGCCGACTTGGCGCACCTCCTTTCGGAACTAATGGAGAACGCCACCAACTTCTCGCCGCCAGAGACCCGAGTCGAGGTGGTCGGCCATCGGACCAAGGCCGACGGATACGTCATCTCGGTCACCGATCACGGAATCGGTATGTCAGCGGATCAGATCCGGAAGGCAAACGATTCGCTGGCCAAGCCCCCGCTGGTGGGTCTGGCATTGTCCCGCTCGCTGGGCTTCATCGTGGTCGGACGTCTGGCTGTTCGCCACGGGATCAGCGTCCGCATGATGGCGTCGCCATCGGGAGGTGTCACCGCGGTGGTGACCGTGCCTCCCGCCCTGGTGACCGATACTCCTGGTGGAGTTCCCGACGCACCCAACGCGGTCCCAGCCCAGCCACAGCGACCTGCCGTTGCCGCTCCGGTCGCCGAATCGCCGGCACAATCTGCTCGACCCGGTCCGCCGCCGTTCGAGGAGGTGTCGGCTGCCGCGCCCCTGGCCTTCGCCCCGAGTGACACGCCCCCGTCGGCACCTGCCCCGGCGCCTGCGGCCCGGAAGGCCGAACCCGAGCCTCCGGCTGCAGCCCCGGCCGAGCATGCACCCACTGGTCCTGTCGCTCGTCGTTCCTCGTCGGTGCCCGATACCGACCCGGGTACGGGTTTGCCCAACCGCAGGGCCAAGGCAGGAGCAGACGATGGACTGCCGGCCAGGCGTGGCGACGCAGAGCCTGCCGCAGCACCCGATGCCGGTGCTTCAGACGCCGTACCCGTCGAGCAAGGCCCCGCCGGGGATGGCGACAGCGCACCTGCTCCAGTCCCGGGGGCCCCGGTTGGAGACAAGGAGCGAACCGGTCCCGCTCTGCCGCCCCGAGCCCGCAAGGCGCCTCCAGCGGAACCGCCGGCGGAGGAGACCAAGCCCTTCTTCGCCGAGGATGCACCCCCGCCTCGACTGTTCGGTCGCACCGACTCAGAGGAAGCATCGGGACCGGTCGCCCCTGCGGCGAAGGCCCCGGCTCCCGAGCCCAAGGCGGTTCCCGAGCCAGCTCCTCTTGTACCGTCGGCACCTGATGCTGGCGTTACCGAGCCGGTTGCACCAGCGGCGACGGC
Organism: Microthrixaceae bacterium; assembly: GCA_016702505.1. Lineage (NCBI taxonomy): Bacteria > Bacillati > Actinomycetota > Acidimicrobiia > Acidimicrobiales > Microthrixaceae > Microthrixaceae bacterium. Next base: position 233,739 of record JADJDU010000030.1, on the reverse strand, counting down.
GGCGGCGACTCCAATCGAGGCAGAAGCCCCGGCGGAGGTCACCACCAACGCTGGTCTCAAGCGGCGTACGCCGCGCCAGGCCGGTGCAACCCGTGCCATTCCAGGCGCAGACGGAGAACGGGGCGTTGCCGCCACCAAGCGCTCGCCTGATGAGGTTCGAAACTTGCTGTCGGGCTTCCGTGCCGGTCAGCAGCGAGCCCGCACCGAGGACCCGGCCCCGGCCGACGTCCCTGACGGAGAAGGAACCGAATGAGTGATCTGAGCGCCGCAGCGCGCAACGTCAACTGGCTGGTCGAGAACTTCGTCGACCGGGTACCCGGTGTACGGGAGACCGTGGTGGTTTCAGCCGACGGCCTGCCCATGGCGGTTTCCCGGGGTCTCGACCGGGATGCGGCCGACCGGTTTGCCGCCGTGGCCTCCGGGTTCATCGGGCTGGCATACGGTACGGCCACCCGTTTCAACGGGGGCGCCGTGACCCAGATCATCATCGAGATGGAGAACGCGTTCCTGTTCGTCACCGGCATCAGTGACGGATCCTGCCTCGCGGTGGTGGCCGACGGGGCATGCGACGTTGGCCTGGTCGGCTATGAAATGGCCGTCCTGGTCGAACGGGCGGGCGCGGTGCTCACTCCTGAGCTCCGGGCCGAGCTCCAGGGGGCGCTTCCCCGATGAGCACCTTTGGCGACGCAGGAGGCCTCCGGGTCCGGCCGTACGCCATTACGGGCGGACGCACACGCGCCCGTACCGAGGTCGACATCGAAGCGATCGTCTACCGCACACCGAAAGGCGAGCAGACCGGGTCGGGCCTTCCACTCGAACGGGGCCAGATCATGGGCCTGCTCAACTCACCGCAGTCAACGGCGGAGATCTCCGCACGGCTGCACCTACAGCTCGGGGTCACCCGGGTGGTCCTCGGCGACCTCATCGATGAGGGGTACGTCGCCGTCAACTCCAGGTCGGCCTCCGGTCGACCCGATCTCCGACTCCTCGAAAGGGTCCTCGATGGTCTCCAAGCCCTCTGACATGGCCACTGGCGCAGCCGAAGCCCCTGCGGGTCCGGCGCCGATGCCGGTCAAGATCGTGGTAGCCGGCGGATTCGCGGTGGGTAAGACCACCTTCGTAGGTTCCATCTCCGAGATCGAACCGCTAACCACCGAGGCCGCTCTGACCAAGGTGAGCGAAGGGGTGGACGACACGTCCAAGGTGTCGACAAAGACATCCACGACGGTAGCCATGGACTTCGGCCGCATCACCCTTGGGTCTGACCTCATCCTCTACCTGTTCGGAACGCCCGGTCAGGATCGGTTCTGGTTCATGTGGGACGACCTGGTGCGTGGAGCCATCGGAGCGGTGGTGCTGATCGACACCCGAAGGCTCGAGGATTGTTTCCCTGCGGTCGACTACTTCGAAGAGCATCGGATCCCATTCGTGGTGGGCATGAACTGCTTCGACGGTCAGGTGACCCACTCGCCCGAGGATGTTCGCGAGGCGCTTGCCGTGTCCCCTGACACTCCGGTGTTCCTGGTCGACGCCCGCGAGCGCGAGTCGACCAAGTCGGCGCTACTCGAGTTGGTGCAGCACGCTCTCCTCCGCGCCACCAGCTGAGAGCCTCGGTCTGATCAACATCGCAGCGACGACGACTCGACCTATCCGCTCGCCACCTTAGCCTCGATCCACCGATTGGACTTGGCTTGTGCTCGATTCTCCATGGCCACTCCGGCAAAGCCGGTTCTCTGGACGGCCACCGCTGGTGTTCGGCTGTCTGATGATCCCGAACGCGAGGGCTGGGCGGGGGTTCGGGGGCAGAGCCCCTTGTGGCGGAGCCCCCGACCTGCGGAGATCGGCTTTGCCGGTTGCAGCAGCGAAGTCGTCGGCCGTCAGGCCGGCTACCAAACTCCGCCGGAAGGCTCTGCCTTTCGGCGGATCCAGGCTTAGGACCCGTCCGGCTGATCGGGCTGGGTTGGTCTGAACTCGCGGAACCGGGGGAGGCTCACCCGGCTTGCCCCCGTCCCAGGTGACGTCAAGAGGTCCTCGGGGGGCTCGACTCTTGGAGCGGGAGGGGGCGAGGCCGGCTGGGCTGGGTCGGTGAAGATCATGGGAGGTCCGGCTGCGGGCTTGGAGTCACTGGTGTCGGAACCTCCACTCCCGTCGCCCTGATGGGAGCTGGGACGGCGCTCGGCCCCCGGCTTGGGTGGCCGACCGGCATCGCTCGCACGTGTCGGGGAGCTCGTGCCCGGTGTTCGAGGATCTGGATACGGAAACGGATTCGACCAGCCTGAGCTCATGGAGCGCTTGGGCGTGCCCAGGCGAGGATTGCCGGTCCCGACCGTCGGCGGTTCGCCGATCGTGGTTGCGAACTGGAACGGTTCGCTGGCCCGTCGAAGGAGCAGTGCTTCGAGGTCCTCAGGTGCCAGAGGGCGAGACAAGGCGTAGCCCTGGGCCATTCTGCAACCGAGTTGGCGGAGCCAGGCCAACTGCTCGGGTCGCTCTACTCCCTCGGCGACGGTGGTCATGCCCAAGGCCTCGGCCAGTCCGATCACGTGCTCGACGATGGCGCGATCTTCCGGGCTTGAATCCAGCCCGTCTATGAAGCTCTTGTCGATCTTCAACATGTCGAGACTGAAGCGTCTGACGTAGGAAAGTGATGAGTAGCCGGTTCCGAAATCATCGAGGGCGAGCTTGACTCCGAGGGCCTTGGCCTGCCGGAGTACCGCCCAAGCCGAGCTCACGTCGTGCATGAGGGCCCCTTCGGTGATCTCGAGATGGATCTGGTGCTCGGAGGCGCCGGTGGTTCGCAACGCGGCGGCCACGGTCTCGGCGAAACTGTCTTGGGCGAGCTGTCGGGCCGAAACGTTGATCGTTATCGTTGGCGGGGAGTGGTCGGGTAGAAGAGTCCGCAGGCGTGCAGCTTGCGCACAGGCTTCCTGTAGGACCCATGTGCCCACCTTGACGATCAGACCGGTCTCCTCCAGTACCGGGATGAACTCATCGGGGGACAGGGTGCCGCGATCGGTCGACACCCATCGAAGGAGGGCTTCCGCCCCGATCACATAGCCCGTGGACAAGTCGACTACCGGTTGGTATACGAGCCGGAAGGCACCCTTCTCCAGAGCCTCGCGGACGAGCCCTTCGGCGTTGGTGGGGCTGAGCGCGCTCGACATCGCTGGCTCGAAGATGACCACCTGACCAGAGCCGCGCGCGTTGGCCTGATACCGGGCCACATCGGCTTGCCTGATGATCTCATCGGCCGACGGACCTGGCCCGGTGACGAGCACTGCTCCGACGTTGGCTGTGATCCGTAGCGTCTGGCCGCCGATCGCATAGGGCTGCTCGATGAGCCGGATGAGTCGCGCCGCGTAGCCGGACAAACCGTTGGTGCCGGTTATTCCGTTGCTGACAAGCACGAACTCGTCTCCGCCGAAACGGGCGAGACGGTCACCGGGCTCCAGCACCGAGCGGATTCGATCGGCCACAGCTCGGATCAACTTGTCTCCGACCTCGCGTCCGAACATGTCGTTCACGTGCTTGAGACGATCGAGGTCGACGATCATCACACCGATGTCGGTGGTCTGGCCTTCAGCGGCAGCCAGATCGATCTCTAGCCAGTTCCGAAGGCCTTGTCGGTTGGGCAGGTCGCTGACCGCGTCGTACTGACCGAGCCGATCTAGCTGTTCTTGGACCGAAGTGGCGGCGTGGCGGGCTCGGATCGCCACCATCGAAGCCCCGATGGCTACCGCTCCTGTTACAGCCGCGACGATGCCCGTTTCGATGCCGACTGCCGCTATCGCTGTCGGGAAGGACATCGACGTACCTGCTGGTCGCGTTCGCTCAGGAGACGGCGCGAGCTAGCCCGCGTGCCTACGGTCTGTATTCCCGTCGGCATCGATGTGGGATTTTTGAGGTCACCGACCGGTGACCCGCCCAGATCAGATCAGTTCAGCTCAGGTCACTACCTGGCTGTTCGGTGACCGTTGTGACGTAGCGCCTCGTCGGCGAGGATCGTCATGAGGCGTGTGGAAGTCGCGGCCCAGCTGAAGCGGGCGGCGTGCTCCAGTGCTCCAGTTTGAAGTCGGTCCCGAAGCGACGCGTCGGTGCACACTCTGGCCAACAGTCGGGCCACCTCAGCGTCGTCATCGGCGAGGAGACCGCTCACCCCCTCGTCGACGGCGTCCACATGGCCAGCGATCCTGGTGGCGACCACCGGTGTTCCGCAGGCGGCAGCTTCGGTCAGGGTCATACCCCATCCTTCTCGGACCGAGGTCGACGCGACTACCCACGCGGAGCGGTAGAGGGCCACGAGGTCCTCGTCGTCGAGTCGGCCCGCGAACGTGACGAAGTCGTCTGCTCCCAACTCTTGGACCAGCGCATCCAAAGCCTCTCGCTCGGCACCGGTTCCGACGAGGGTGAGCGTCAGATCGGGCACCGAGGCACGGGCCTGGGCCACTGCCCTGATCAGACGGTCGAAGCGCTTGACCGGCATCAGACGCCCGACACCCAGCACCATCGGTGCAGCCGATCTCTCGCCACCAGGGGTGTAACGGCGGTCGAGGCCGGGCGGGACCACCTCGACCCTTTCATCACGAAAGCCGATATCGAGCATCTCTGCCTTCGAGGAAGGGGAGAGCGTCACCATTCGCGAACGACCGTAAATCGGTGGCGCGATCCGGCTCTCGAGAAGGTTGCCAACCCGGGCCAGGTTGGGGGGGAGGACCATCTTCCACATCTCGGCGTGGACGTGGTGCAAAAAGACGAGTCGAGGTCCTCGAGCCCACAACGGTGAGAAGAAGGGCATACCGTTCCAGATCTCGACCAGGGCATCCCTCCGGCCTTGACGGTGGGTGGCCTCGGCCATGGCTGCCCGCGGGAACACCAGGTAGCGGCCGGCCTTTCGCAGCACCTCGTAGCCGTCGCGGCGAACCTTGGGCGGGTGGCCTTGGGCATAGGAGGTTCTCATCGAGACCTCTAGGCCGGCTTCGGCCCAATGGCGGGCAACCTCGGCGGCGTGGACCTCGGACCCGCCGGCTTCGACGTCGTCGAGGTCGCGCCACGCCAGCATGTGGACCCTTCTGATTCCGGCGCTGGCGGCCAGGTCGCCGATCTTTTGGACAGCTTCGGAGTTGGGGGTCACGGTCGTTTGTAGCTTCGGGTCAGTTCGGTGTCACAGCGGACCTTGATGCTGTCGGGGTTCGCGGCTGACCGAAGGGTGTGAGGTACTCTGCACGACCGGCCATGGTCCGAGATCAGAGCCATGAGAACCCTAGTGGTGGCAGTCCCGAAGTCATTGCACCGGCGTCACCATCCAGCTCCGTGAAAGGCAACCGAGCCCACCTCATGCCCCCCGCCCCCGCCACCAGCTTCGAAGAGGTACAGGCCGTCGTCGCCGACGTCGAGGGTTGGATGACCCCCGGGCAGGCCCGACGCCTGTGGGATTGTGCCCGCTCGGTCCCCACCGGTGGCACTGTGGTGGAGATCGGTTCGTTCCGAGGGCGCTCCATGGTGGTGCTGGCGTCGGCCGCAGCCCCAGGGGTGACCCTGGTGGCGATCGACCCGCACGCTGGCAACGATCGAGGCCCGCAGGAAATCAGCGGCTTCGAGGTCGAGGCCGCCACCGACAACGAGGTTTTCAACGCCAACCTCGCGGCCGCTGGTGTGGCCGATCGGGTCCGTCACGTCCGTAAATTCTCGAACGAAGCTCACGGCGACGTGGACGGCCCGATCGATCTCCTGTACATCGATGGCGCTCACCGGATGGCTCCAGCACTCGACGACATTCGATCGTGGGGCGAACGCGTGAAATCCGGGGGAGACCTTCTCATCCACGACTCCTTCTCCTCGGTCGGGGTTACCGCGGCATTGTTCCGCTCCCTGGTCTGGTCTTCGGAGTTTCGCTATCTCGGCCGGTCGGAGTCGATGACACACTATCGACGCGAGCCAGTTGCCGGTCGGATCCGGGTCAAGAACGTCGGCGCACAGTTGGCGCAGCTTCCGTGGTTTGCCCGCAACGTTCTGATCAAGGTTCTCATCGTGGCTCGCCTGGGCGGACTTACCCGGTATCTGGGTCACGACCCGCGCACCTGGCCCTACTGAGGAGAACACCGTGGCATCGGTAACCCCCGAAACCGACATGAGCCTCACGATCGTGATGCCGGTCTACAACGAACGCGAAACGCTTCGGACGGCGCTCGACCGGTTGTTGGCCGTAACGATGCCGGTTCCAACCGAGATCCTGGTGGTCGACGACGGATCTTCGGACGGTTGCACCGAGACGATTTCTGACCTTGTGGACTCGGGGCGGGTCCGACTGCTGGTCCAGAACCCCAACCAGGGCAAGGGCAAGGCCCTGAGGAGGGGGATCGCGGAGGCATCCAACGGTCTTCTCACCGTGTTGGATGCAGACCTGGAGTACGACCCTGCAGACTTCCCGGCGTTGCTGAGGCCCATCCTCGACGGCGACGCGCGCGTGGTCTACGGGGCTCGCTCCTATGGCGGTCACGCCGCCTATTCGTTTTGGTTCGTGCTGGGAAACAAGATGTTGGCGCTATGGGCGTCGTTCCTCTTCGACGCGTGGCTGACAGACATCGAGACATGTCTCAAGGTCGCTCCCACCACGACCTGGCGAGCGCTCGACCTTCAATCCAACGGTTTCGGGATCGAAGCCGAGCTGACCGGCAAGCTGTTGTCTCGTCGAGAGCGGGTATTCGAGGTGCCGATCTCCTACCGGGCCCGCGGTAGGGAGGAAGGCAAGAAGATCCAGTGGACAGACGGGGTGGCAGCGCTCTGGATCTTGGCGCGCATCCGGCTGCGGGGACGCTGAGACGGGTGGAACCCCGGGCGCGGATCCGTCACCTCGACGGGATCCGCGGCGTCGCCGTAGTGCTGGTGGTCGTGTACCACGCCAGCTACCTCACCGCTGGATGGGGCCCTCGGCTGCTGCCGGGTGGTTTCGTCGGGGTCGACCTCTTCTTCGTCCTGAGCGGGCTGCTGATTACCCGACTCCTGCTCGAAGAACAGGAGTCCACCGGGCGGCTGGCCTACGGCGTGTTCATGGACCGGCGCTTGCGTCGCCTGTACCCGGCGCTGGTGGTCACCGTGGCCGCGGTGGTGTGGTTGCTGACAGCCACCGACCGGGTCGGTCCAGGGGAGGGACAACTGTCGGCCGCCGAGATGGCCGTGGCGGTGGCGGCCACGCTGGCGTACGTATCCAACGTGGTGCAGGCATGGGGGTGGCCGTACCCGGGCGAGCTGTCACACACCTGGTCGTTGGCAATCGAGGCCCAGTTCTACCTGGTCTGGCCGCTGGTCCTGATCGGCTTTCGGGCACTGGGACTTTCCCGTCGATCCCAAATCGGGCTGTTGACGGCCGTGATCGGCGCGGTTGGTGTGCACCGGGCGATCATGTGGACAGACCAGGACCACTACCTACCGCTGTACCTCCGTACCGACACCCGCATCGACGTGATCCTCGTGGGATGTGTGGTCGGCATGACTGTCCATTGGGGCTGGTGGCGATCAGCGCGCTGGCTGCGCCTGCCGGCCGTGGGTGGTGTCGGAGTGCTTCTAGGCGCCAGCTTCCTGTCCGAGACCGGTGACAACAGGATGTACGAACGCTTCGGCCTCACCGTCGTAGCTCTCGGAGCGGCGGCAATAGTGGCCTCGGCCCTCCTCGATCCGACTGGGCCCGTCGGAAGGGTGTCGGGTTGGCCGCCCCTGGCCCGGCTGGGGGACCGTAGCTACAGCCTCTACCTGTGGCACGTTCCGGTGTTCTTGACCGTGGCCCGACGCCTAGGAGATCAGCCGGTGATCCTCCGAGTGGTGTGCGGGCTGGTCGTCACCGCGGTTGCTACCGAAGTCTCCTACCGTCTGGTCGAGTCTCGCTTGCGACGCCAGCCAGCGATGGTCGACCCCACCACCGGTGAGGCTCCTCATCGGGCCCCGGATGACGGTCACGTGACCATTCCAGACCGACTGGTCGGCTGGATAGACGGTCATCGACGCGGGTCCCTGGTGTTAGCAGTCGCGGTCGGTGCGGCGCCGATGATGATCGCCGTGGTGGCGCTGGGGCGAGTCACCTGGTATCCAATCGGGGACTTGGCTCAGGCCACACTTCGCCAGTTGAGCTTCTGGCATGACCCGCCGCTAGTCGGTCCGGCCGGTCGCATCGGAACCTTCGAGCGTCAAGGAAACCACCCGGGACCGGCGATGTTCTGGTTCACCTGGCCGCTCTGGTGGCTGCTGGGCCGAAGCTCGTGGGCCTACCAGGCCAGCGTGGCGGCGCTGGTGATGTCGTCCTACGGCGTTGCTGTGGCGGTCACCCGCCGCTTGGCGGGGTGGCTCGGTGCCGCGGTCGTTGCGGTGGTAGGCGCGATCCTGATGAGGTCCTATGGCGCGGTGGCACTCACCCAACCGTGGAACCCATATGTTCCGCTCCTACCGTTCCTGGTGTTCGTGGTTTCGTGTTGGGCGGTCACTTGTCGCCGTTGGTCCAACCTGGCTGTCGCGGTCGGTGCTGGATCGTTCTGCGTGCAATGCCACGTGGGATACGCCCCCGCTGTGGCGGCTGGACTCGTGGTCTCGATGGCGATGGCCCTGACCCCGACCCGATGGTTGGGTGATGTGACCGATTTGGGGGCAGACGGCGCGCCTCTGGACGCCGCGCTGGTGACCGTGGACGGTCCGGCAAATGAACCCTCACGTCGCGGCTGGTCCCGCGTCCTCGGCTGGGTCGGCGCCTCGGTGCTGGTTGGGTTGGTGATGTGGATTCCCCCGGTCATCGATCAGGTCAGACACGAGCCCGGAAACATCTCGATCCTCTTACAGACCTTCCGCGATCAAACCGATCAGGTGATCGGAATCCGGGCTGGCACCAGAATCTGGCTGACGCAGCTTGATCCGGTGGGGAACTGGCTGTTCGGCACCCGCCGGATCTCCTCGTCGGTGGTCCCGGGTCTGGTTCTGCTTGGAGCATGGGCGATCTCGTTCGCACTGGCTTGGAGGCGGCGAGTTGGCGCGCTGATCCGTCTTGACGTGTTGCTGGGATCGCTGCTGCCCTGTGGCTGGTACTGGGCGGTTCGACTCGATTCGACACGCTTCTTGTACCTCGTCGAGTGGTTCTGGGTGCTGACCGCTCTGGTGGTGGTTGCGGTCATGTGGGCCGCTTGCATAGAGCTAGCCCACCGACATCCATCTGGGGAAGGCTCCAATGTCGCGGTATCGCGGCAGGCGGTAACCATGTCGGTGTCCACGTTGGCTGTGGCCTTGATGGTGAGCACAACCTCCTTCGTGTGGACGGCGACTGGGGTCGAACCTCCAGACATGCGCTATTCGAGGACGATCGGGGCGTTGGCCCCTCAGACGGCGGCGGCGCTCGATCCGGAGCTGACATACCTGATGACGTGGATAGACCCCGATGCTCTCGGCGGCAACGGGTTCGGGATGCTGCTCGAACTGGAACGGCTGGGATTCAGGGTCGGGGCCGGTCCGGCGCGATCGGCGCCGGTGGAACCTCACCGCGTCCTTCTCCCGGGTCAGTTCGACGAGGTGATAACGGTGGTCAGCGGGGACCAGAAAATCGAGGCCGCCCGTCAGGTGCCAGGAGCCATCGAGATCGCCTACGACGACCATCGCTCAGAACAGGAACGTCGGGAGTACCTCGACCTCCAGGCTCAGGTAATGGCAGACCTGCGAGCTGCCGGACTGTCGGAGGTGGCCGACGGAATCCCCACCAGCATCTGGATAGGGCTGAACGATCCGCGCGTGGTCGGAGCCCCGTTCGACAAGCTGGCCCGGATGTTGGTGATCGGCCAAGCCACCGCCGTGTTCGTATCCGACCAGGACCTGGGAGGGCTGTGATGGTCACGCTCGTTCGGGTCAGGTCGTTGGACCGGACCGCACGGAGGTTCGTGGGCCGGCTCACGGCGATCAGCCTGGCGGCACTTTGCTTCCGACTGACGCTGCTCGGATCCATCGCGGCCCGAAATCCCGACGGCGGAGATCCGCTCTTCTACCACCTGCAAGCCAACTTCTTGGTGGAGGGACACGGCTTCTCGGATCCATTCCTGTGGTTGGAGACCGGACGATTCGAGCCGGTTGCCATCCATCCGCCGTTGTTCACGATGTGGCTGGCCCTGTCCTCGGCGCTCGGTTTCAAGGGGTTCCTGGCCCACAAGGTGATGTCGTGCATCGCTGGAGCCCTTGCTGTGTTCGCCATCGGCGTCCTCGGCCGAGAAGCGGGTGGTCGCGGCGTGGTGGGTGCGAGGGTCGGATTGGTGGCTGCGGGACTGGCCGCCATCTATCCGCCGTTGTGGTCCATCGACGGCCAGCTCTGGCCCGAAGGGCTGTTCACCCTGATGGTCGCCCTCACCGCTTGGTGCTCGCTGCGAACGTGGCGAACGCCGACGATCGGCTGGGCGGTTGCCACTGGTGTGTTCCTCGGGCTCTCAGCGTTGACCCGGGGTGAGGCGATCATCATGTCGGTGGTGCTGGTCACCCCCGTGGTGATCTTGCGAGATCGTCGCTGGACCCGGAACCTGGGACACCTCCTGGCAGCCGGGGCTGCGTGTGCGCTGGTTCTGGCGCCCTGGGCAATTCGCAATGCAACCCAGTTCGAGGAGTTCGTCCCCTTGTCCACCAACAGTGACGAGGTGCTCGTCTATGCCAACAATCCCTACGCCTACGGCACCGTCGACGGTGGGCGGTTCTTGGGGTTCTGGTTCTATCCCTGGCAGGACCAGCTGAGGGCGGAGCGAGGCGGTGAGCCCCCGGGTGACGCGTCACAGAGGGCCCGATACTGGGGCGATGAGGGCCGCGCCTATGCCCGTGCTCACCGCGATCGCCTACCCGTGGTCCTCGCGGCCAGGGTCGGCCGAGCCTGGAACCTGTACGCACCGTTTCAGAACGCGGCATTCGACAAGATCGACGGCAAGTCCGAGCGGGTGAGCGTGGCCGGTGTGTGGGCCTGGTGGGCGGCGTTGAGCCTGTCGATCCCCGGACTGCTGCTTCTCCGTCGCCGGGGCATCACGGTGATTCCCTTCGTGGGCTTGGCGGCCACCGTCACCATCAGTTCGTTGTACGCCTATGGCGGAAACCGCTTCCGTACGCCTTTGGACGTGGCCGTGCTGGTCCTGGCCGCGGTGACCATCGAGATGGCCGTTGCCCGGCTGAGGGCGCAACCGGAGGTTGCGACATGACCATCGCTACCTCGGTTGGGTTGAATGATGACGACCTGAGACAGACCCAGGACGGGGGCGAAGATGGGCACCCCGCGTCGGTCCGCCGATGGCGACCGCACCCGCTCGACGTGGTTGCCGTCCTGATCGTGTTGGTGGGCTTCGCTCTGCCGTTGCGTGGTCTCCTGCGCTACCAGGGGCCGCCGATGGAGGAGGGCTTCATGTTGGCCTTCCCCCAGGAGGTGCTGCGCGGATCGGTACCCAACGCCGACTTCTTGCACCTGTACGGGCCTGGCAGCCTGTGGGTGCTGGCCGGGACGTTCAAGGTTTTCGGGACCTCTTTGGCCACCGAGCGGTGGTTCGGCCTGCTCCAGCACATGGGGATCGTTTTCGGAGTGTGGGCGGTGGCTCGATACTGGGGACGCCGGACGGCGACGATCTGTGCCCTCGCATCCTTGGTCATCGTGGTACCCCCCATCGGCCTCACGGCGCTGGCCTGGAACGGGGGAGTGGCGCTAGCGGTGTGGTCGGTGTTCATCGCTGCCAGGCCTGGCCAGCAAACACCACGACGGTTGGTGTTGGCTGGCCTCCTCGGCGGCTTCGCCCTGTTGTACCGGCCCGACCTGGTGATGGCGTTGAGCTTGGGTCTGGGTGCGGCATTGTGGCGGCCCACCGTCACCAAACTCCGACCGTTGCTGACCGGCGCGGTCGTCGGGGTCTCGCCGATCCTGTTCCACCTGGCCACCGCTGGCCCCGGTGCGGCCTTCGAGGGGATGTTCATCGAGCCGGTGTTTCGACTCCGCCCAGGTCGATCACTGCCGGTTCCACCATCGTGGAACGAGCTCGACGGCTTCTTGCAGAAGGCGGCCGGGCTGCGCACGCTGGGCTGGTCGCTACCGGCGCCGACGTCGGCTCAACAGGTTGCCCTCTGGTTCTTCCTGGTGCCGATCAGCACCATCTTCGTGGCTGGGGTTGGCGTGTGGTCCTGTCGCAACCAGCCAGAGGACCCGCGCAGCCACCTACTACGGGCGGTGGGTTTCCTCGGGCTGGGGATGTTGACCCAGGCGATGCAGCGACCAGACACCGCACACTTCGCCTGGGTCAGTTGCGTGCCGTTGGCGCTCGTACCGGTCGCGGTCCACCAACTCCTTCCCCGGACGTGGGGTCCGGGAGCGATGAGGCGATTGGCGGCTACCACCATGCCTGTTGTGGTGGTGATCGTGGGACTCATACCCCACTACACGGTGCGCACCTACGTGGACCTGACCGGACAGAGCTTCGGTCGCAACGTGTTCGGATATCCCGTGAACCATCGGGGCCGGAACTTCTACTACGGCTCACCTGACGCGGCCGCTGCGGCCAACGACTTGGTGGTTGACCTTGGCGAATGGTCCGCGCCGGGCGAGCGGTTGTTGGTGGGTCCGGTGGATTTCCGGTTCACTCCGTACTCGGATGCGTTCTTCTACTTCCTCTTCCCCGATCTGGTTCCGGCCACGCGCTACATAGAGATGGATCCCGGAATAGCCAACGCGGCGGACTCGGGGCTGGCAGACGAGGTGGCATCGGCCGACTGGTTGATCCTTTCCAATGTCTGGAGCAACTGGGATGAGCCCAACACGTCGCGGGACCCGGGCTCGAACGCTCCCAACGAGGTGGTGAGAGACCGGTTCTGCCTGGTGGGCGAGTACGGCGACCGCGATGGTGAACCGTGGTTCGAGCTCTACCGACCGTGCAACAAGATCGACCGTTGACCGGAAAAGCCGATCTCCGCAGGTCGGGGGCTTCGCCACCAGGGGCTCTGCCCCCGAACCCCCGCCCTGTCATCCCGCTCCAAATCGTCGGACAGCCGAATACCATCGATGGCCACACGGAGAGCGGGCTATACCGGGGTGATCAGCGAGAACCGTCGGCCTTCACGAGGTAGACGACTATCTCCTCCTCGGCTTCCAGAACGGTCAGACGCGAGAAGGTGTAGAGGTCATCGGCGGACAGGCCGGGAATGGTGACCAAACCACGGATTGCCAGGTCAGTCAGTGAGCCGTCGGCCAGCGCCGCACCCGGGTCCTCGAGCACGGCCGAGACGGCGCCAGCGGTGTCCGCATCGGATGGCGATCGGGGCCCGATGTGAGCTCCGGCCCTAGCGACGATTGCCTGGATCCCGGCTCGACGTCGATCCAGATCTCGTCGTTCCTCGGGTGTGAGCGAGGTGGTTCGGGCCACGACCTGACCACCGGGAGGAGCCACCTGGCCCGAGCCACTGACGACCCACAGTTCGTTCACCCCACCCTGGCCACGGTAGCGACGGAACTCACGCCACGGGAACACCGGCGTGGGAGCACCGGGGTCTACCAGGACGTCACCGCCGTGACGTGAGAGCGCCAGCACCGCGGCCGAGCCCGTGGACAGGTATGGAGTCGGTCCTCGAAACCGGACCACGGCCGTGCCTGGCCCACCTGCATCCTCGATGGCGGAGGCAAGATCGCCGGCGATTCGTTCTTGAACGACCCATGGCACCCATCGGCCAGGCCGGGGGAGCAGGGACACGCCCAGGAGAACCGCCATCAGGATCACCAGTCCCACCGGCGCGCCACGGAGCGGCGTCGGAGTGCGCCGGTGGGCGAAGTGCTGCGACGATGAGCTCATCTGCCAACCGACGCTGGCCATCACCGCCCAGCAGATTGCTCCCAACGGCACCATCCACATGGCGTAGTAGCGGTAGAAGACGCCATCGCTCAGGGGCATGCGGGCCGCGGTCAGGAGGCCGGCGACGAGGGCAACCGCCACGGTGGTAAGCACCGGGCTGAGGTCAGGGCGGCGAGATCGGGCCAACACGAACAGTACGGCCAACACCGCTACGGGGATCGCCATCAGCAACACTCCGGTGACGTCAGATGACGCGATGACGTCGACCAGGTCGCCATCTGGACGAACTCCGATTGCGGGAAGCCCGACCACACGTCCCATCTGGCCAATCCCGGAGATGCCGACCGACTCGCCGCCACCACCGGTGGTCAGAGCCCTGGCAATCTGGCCGAGGTTCCCAGGCTCACCTCGAACCTGATCGATCAGAGGAGGGATCCACAGCACCAGAGCGGCGATGCCAGCCGCGATGTGCGGCACTAATGAAGGCGGCCGGGATCTCTTGATGGACACCACGGTGACGACGGCAGCCCATGCACCGATCATCCCCACCAGTCCTACGTAGCTCAGGTGTGTCTGAGCTACGAAACTGCCGGAGATCACGAGCGCCGGAAGAACCTTGGCCTGGCCAGCCGCCGCCAACAGCGCGCAGGTCAAGAAGGCGGTGAAAGGCAGAACGACTATGTCGGGGTTCCAGATGGACACGGGAACGTGGCTACCAACCCCCCACAAGATCAGGCTCGTCGTGACCAGACCAACAGCCCCGAACCCCGGCCCGCCAAGTCGGAGCAGAGCCCAGACGGTCACTGCGATCGATACTACGGAGACAAGAGCCGCGGTTAGCGTCGAGCCGGTCATCGGGCCTGCCAATCGAACCGCTGGAGCAAGTAGGTAGAGCTCGACGGGGCCGGGGTGATGCATTTCGGGGTCCTCGAGGTGTTGACCGCCGGTAGAGATCATTCCGACCAGCGGCGGTTTCCGACTGATCGAGTCACCCGCCAGAAGCATGATCGTCGCGTCATCGCTTTCGGGGTAGTGATCGGATCCCATGGAGGAAAGAAGGCTGCTGAACACGGGAGCGACGCAGATGAGCAACAGAGCGACCCAGGTCAGATGTCTACGGGTGGTGGACACGGGCCGAGTGTAGGGAGCTGATCGGTGACCTCATGGACCTGGTAGCGCACCCTCTACGTGGTCCAGTCCCCTGCGAAGGGGCCGGTATCGTTGGTTCGGTGCGTCCCGTGGTAGTTGTCCCCACCTATCAGGAGGCGGAGAACATCGGCCCCCTGCTCCGAGGCGTCCGTGAAGCCATTCCATCGGCTCACGTGGTCGTGCTCGATGATGCCAGCCCAGATGGGACCGGGCGCATGGCCGAGGAGATCGGGGCCGAGCTCGGTCAGGTGACGGTCCTGCACCGGACCGCCAAAGAAGGTCTGGGAGCGGCCTACCGCGAGGGGTTCAGCTGGGCCCTCGGCCAGGGATTCGACGTCGTGATCCAGATGGACTGCGACCTCTCCCACGATCCGGCATCCATCCCGGCGTTGATCGACCGTCTGGATGTGCCCGCGCCGGTGCAGTGCGTTGTGGGGAGCCGATATGTCCCGGGGGGAGCCACCCCCAACTCGCCTTTCCACCGCCGCCTGCTGAGCCGTTGGGGCAACCGGTACACCGCCGCGGTGTTAGGCCTAGGCATCCATGACGTGACATCAGGCTTTCGGGCCTACCGTGCGGTGTCCCTGGCTGAGATCCACCCCGAGACCACCCGGTCGAACGGCTACGCCTTCATGAGCGAGCTAGCTCGACGTTTGGCAAACGGGGGCCATGAGGTGGCAGAGGTGCCGATCACGTTCCTTGATCGGGCCTATGGCACATCCAAGATGTCGGTCACGATCATGGTGGAGTCCCTGACCCTGGTGACGGCGTGGGGCGTCAAGGAACGGGTCCGACGGTGGAGAGCCCGGTCGAGTCGATCATGACCGAGGCGCACCATCGCCGATCGAAGGGGGCATCTGGTCGTCGTTTCGATTTCTTGGTCCTCAGCGCCGCCCTGCTGGCGCTGGTGGTCCGAGTGGCGTGGGGGCTGAAGGTCGCCCGAACCCCTCAGGGGCTGGTCGACCCTGCCCGCTACCTCGGCTATGCCAGGGCCATCGCCGATGGGAGCGGCTTCATCGAGCCCTGGTCCGGGTTTCCGACCGCGTACTACCCGCCGGGCTACCCGTGGTTCTTGGGTGTGATCACCTGGGTCGGCCAGCCGTTCACCGACGACCTTCCCGTGCTGATCGCCATGGTGCAGGCCGTGCTCGGGGCGGTGTCGGTGGTCCTGGCGGCACAGGTCGCGAGGCGCCTGGCCGGTTCTCGTGGTGGTGTCGTGGCGGCCTTCGGGATGGCGCTGTATCCGAACCTGGTGTTCCACAGCGGTGCGATCCTCGGTGAGACGCTCTACATCTCGCTGTTCCTGGCCTTTCTGGTCATGGCCCTAGGACGATCGTGGCCCGAGGATCTGAGTCCGGTGCGTGGCCTTGTTGCTGGCGTGGTGCTCGGTCTGGCGATCATGGTCCGACCCATCTCACTAGCGGTACTGCCCATAGTCGTGATCGCCTGGTGGATGTCGGTGGCCGACTTGCGACGGGCGATGAGGCTGGCGGTTTTTCTGAGCTCGGGGGTGGCTCTGTGCATCGTTCCGTGGACGGTTCGGAACTACATCCGGATGAACGATCTGGTCCTGTTGTCGACGAACACGGGAGACAACCTGTGCATCGGTCACGCACCCGATGCGACCGGAGCGTTCTCGGCCGAACCGTGGTGTGCTACGGACCATCGCTTCTTGGACGGTCCGTCGGCCGAGGTGGGTGCAGACCGGGAGAAGGCGGCGCGGGCAATAGACGAGATCATCGAGCACCCGGGCCGGGAACCATGGCTGATCTGGCGCCGGTTCTGGTTCATGTGGATACGCGACGGTGACCACGACGGCGTCATCGCGGTTCAGTCCTACCGCTTGGACCCATTCCTGGTCGGTCCGACCGAAGCTCGTCTGGCCCGAGCGGCCGACCTGTCCTACTGGCTGGTCGGAGTGACGGGAGTGATCGGACTGGTCGGGATGGCCCGTAGACGTCGTCCCGAGGACGTGCTGCTGGTTGGGTCCGCAGTAATGACCGCGGTGGTGCCCCTGGCATTCTTCGGTGACAGCAGATTCAAGGTCCCCGTGATTCCGCTCCTGATAATCGCGGCGGCCACACTGGCCGCTAATCGTGAGCCTGAATCAGAGGTGACCCAGTCCCTCGACTCCAAGAAGGCATGCGCGCTCGGTCATGACCCAGACAGCTCGCTGATGAAAGCGACGAGCGCCGACCAACTCGACGAGGTCGCTCAGCCAGCAGGCGGGTAGTGCTTGTCGATGGTCTCGCGGTCGATGACGGGAGCATCACGACCCGTGCCATGGCTTCCGGCGGGCCGGTCGGCGGGGAGGGGTGAGGTGCCCTTCTCCTCGTGGTACTCCTCCTCGACGTTCACCTCCCACACGTCGTGGGTCGAGCCGGTGAGGATGTTCTCCACGGTGAGCATCGCCGTGAACATCGAGTGGTCCTGGTTGTTGTAGCGGAACATCCCATTTCGACCAACAGGGTGGACGTTGGCGGCGTTGGAGGCGAGCCACTTCCTGAGGACATCTACGTTGGCGCGGTAGCGGTCGTCGTAGATGGGGTAGGCCTTGGCTTGGCGGACCACGTAGCCGTCTTGGATCTCGCCAGCCTTGGCCAAGCCCAGATGCTCGAGTTCCTGCTTGGCCCGCTCGATCAGCACCTCGTCTGGGGACGTCCACTCGTCGTCACCCTCCCAGACCGTGTACTCCAAACCGAGAGTGTTGAACCCAGGCTTCACCATGTAGGGAGACCAGGACCCGAAGTTCTGGATGCGCATTGTGCGCACTCGAGGGTCGTGGATGTAGATCCAGTTGTCATCGAAGTCGACGAGAGACTCGGGTAGTACCAGAGCCACGATGAGGTAGTCGCGGTAGCGCAGGTCAGCGGCCGCTGACTTCACCTCGGCGGGGGGCGGCGGATCCATGGCTTCGAGCAGGTCCGAGATGGGCATGGACGAGATGACGTCGCTACACGGGTACTCGGTCTCGGCGCCGTCCGAGCCGATAGCCCCGACGGCGGTTGCCCGACCATCGTGGTGGCGGACCTTGGTCACGACCGTCTCGGTCTCGACAGTACTTCCAGCAGCTAGAACCTTGTCCCGGCACACCTCCCACATCATCCCTGGGCCGTACTTGGGGTACTGGAACTCCTCGATGAGGGAGGTGATCTCCTTCTGGTTTCGCTTCGGCATCAGGGCGTTGACGATGGCGTTGCCCAACGAGAGACCCTTGACCCTCTGGGCCGCCCAGTCTGCGGGCATCTCGCTGACCGGTACGCCCCACAGCTTCTCGGTATAGGTCTTGAAGAAGGTGCGGTAGAGACGCCAGCCGAACCGGGCGACCAGCCATCCCTCGTAGTTGGTCTGATCCTTGGGCGGCTTGACCTGAGCAGCGGCATAGGAGGCGACGCAGCGCACGGCCTCGACAGGACCAAGGTTTCGAAGCGCGTTGGAAGCCTTGATCGGGTAGTCGTAGTACTTGCCCTCGTAGAAGATGCGGCTCTTTCGAGGCCGCATCAAGAAGTCCTCGTCGGGCAGGATCTCGTGCCAGAGGTCTTCCACCGGTTGGACCTTGGTGAAGAAGCGGTGGCCGCCGATGTCGAACCGCCATCCGTCGCGCTGGGCAGTTCGGGAAATGCCGCCAACCTGGGTATCGGCCTCGAGGATGGTGCTGGAAACCCCCGCCTTGTGGAACTGGAATGCGGCCGTGAGCCCGGCCGGACCGGCACCGATGATCACAACTTGGTGGGTTGAGGGATCGATCGAGGGGCTGACCGGTTCGGGCGACGTCATGGTGTGAGATAGTCCTCTCGAAGGCGTGACAGAATCAGCGATGTGGCTGACCCCGGCGTTTTGCGACCAGCTGATCCCAGGTGGGCCTGGGGTGGCCGGTGACGCCCCGGGCGGCCCGGCGCAGCCCGCTCGACGCTAGCCAATCTGGTACCGCGCCTGTGCATTTCCCAGGGCTGGAGGCGATCCGGGCATTGGCGGCCTCGATGGTCGTAGTACACCACGTGTCCTCAGCGGCGGGAGCCACTGCTGGCATGATCGCCACTCCGGCCGAGGTGATGGACTCTGGTGTGGCGGTGTTCTTCGTTCTGTCCGGATTCCTCATCTTCAGACCGTTCGCCGCTGCGATCATCGGCGGTCACGATCGCCCTCGGGTCTGGGGGTTCTGGTGGCGGCGGATACTGAGGATCGTCCCCGCGTACTGGATCGCGCTGAGCGTTCTGTGGGCCACGGGCAACGTCTTTCTGGGCGACATGTGGTGGCGGCACTACCTGTTGTTGCAGCCCTTCGATCGCTACACGGCACTGGTTGGTTTGGTGGCGGCCTGGAGCCTGAGTACCGAGGTCTGCTTCTACCTGATCGTTCCTCCCCTGGCTTGGACCGCCCATCGAATCATCGATGCCCGATCGACGCCTGCTGGTCCATCAGTTCCGGCCAGAACTTTGGGTCTGATGATTGTGCTCGTAGCCGTCGGCTCGCTGGGACCCATCGCCCGAGCTACGGCTCCTTGGTGGGCCGGTGAGAACCGGGCCCTTTCGTTTCAGTGGCTTCCCACGAACCTGGATCTGTTCGCGGCGGGAATGCTGTTGGCCGTCGGTTCGGTGTGGGCTGGGCTCCGCGCTGAGGTCGGCCTGCGCGTCGCCACCTTTACCCGCAAGGCGTGGCCGTGGTGGAGCGGCGCAGCCCTGTTGTTCGTGGCCTACGCCTATGGCGTCGGTGGCGTCGACTTCGCAGTTGGATATCAGGGTTGGTCCTGGCAGCTCCGTCAGTTCGCCTTCACGCTCTGTGCGGTCCTGTTGTTGATCCCGGCCGTGTTCGGCGATCAGGGCGACGGCTGGCTAAGGCGCCTGTGGCGATGGGGGCCGGTGGCGTGGGTGGGCACGGTGTCCTATGGGCTTTACCTGTGGCACGTCGGTGTGATGGAGCGTCTGGTCGAGCGACCTGCCGGATCTCGCACTCCCACCGATCCAGGGTGGCCAGGTTGGTTGTCCGACCTAGGGGTCGAGCCCTCGTTCGTCTCACTCCTTGTCGGAACCTTTGTGATCGCACTCATGGCGGCAGCCACAAGCTGGTATCTGGTGGAAAGGCCGCTTCAACGGTGGAAGGCCATCTTCGATGGGGTGACGCGCCGTGGGTGAACCGCGAAGGACCTGGCAGTGGTGGACGTTTGTCGTCGTTCTGGTCGTGGTCGTGGGTCTCGGTGTAGTTGCGCGCTTCGTCACCCGATCTCCGTTGTGGATGGACGAGGCCCTCTCGGTCAACATCGCCGGTCTTCCGGCGGGGCAGATTCCCGACGCCCTGCGCCACGACGGCCATCCGCCCCTCTACTACCTCCTGCTGCACGGATGGATTCGCCTATTCGGTTCTGCCGACCACGTCACCCGTGCATTGTCCGGCTTGTGGAGCGTGGCGTTGCTTGTCCTCATGTACGTGGCTGGCCGCAGGTTGGGAGGACGGAGGGTCGCCCTTACGTCGGTCGTGTTGCTAGCGGTGTCCCCGTTCGCCATCAGGTATGCGACCGAAGCCCGCATGTACGCCATGGTGTCGACCCTGGCACTGGCGGCATGGTTGTTTGCCGAGGCGTCATGGAAGCGGCGTCGCCCCGCACCGCTCATCGGGTTGGCGGTGTGCACGTCGCTCTTGCTCTGGACCCACTACTGGGTCATATGGCTGGTCCTTTCGGCCTGCGTCATCGTGGCCGTCATCGCCTTCTCCTCGTGGCGCGCCGGCGGTACCGAGACGAAGGCCGCGGCGTTGGGGGTGATGGCGGCACTGACGGTTGGAGCGGTCTCGTTCTTGCCATGGGTGCCAACCCTCGTGTTCCAAGCCCGACACACCGCCACCCCCTGGGCCAGGGCATCTAGGCCCGCCGAGGTGATCTCCACCTCGGCATCTGATTTCGGGGGTGGGGTTACCGGGGAGGCGGAGCTGTTGGGCTGGCTGTTCTTGGTGCTGGTCGCGATCGGAGCTTGGGCGTACAGCCAGCGGAACTGGGAGCTGTCTGTCGACCTCCGTCGACCAAACTCAGAACAGCACCTGGTCCTAGCCGCCTTGGTTGGTGGAACGGTGATCATCGGAGTCGGCGCCTCGCTGGTGTTCGGGACGGCCTACTCGTCCCGTTACGCCGCCGTGGTGTTTCCCTTCATGGTCCTCCTCGCCGGAGCCACCTGTGCCCACCTTCAGCCTCGGGCCTTGGTGGTGACGGTTTTGTCCGTCATGACCGCACTAGGTGGCGTTGGGATAGTCCGAAACGTGACGGTCGATCGATCCGATGCCAGGCGGAACGCAGAAGCGATCGCTCGGGTTGCGAGCCCTGCCGACATCATCGTCTACTGCCCGGACCAGACCGCACCAGCTACGGCCCATGAGTTGGGGAATCGATGGGAGCAGGTGACCTTCCCGACCTTCGCTTCACCACAGTTCGTTGACTGGGTCGATTACCTGGACCGGTCGACGTCGGTCACGCCACAGAGGTTCACACGGGATCTGCTGGAGCGAGCCGAGGGGCGATCGATCTTCTTGGTCTACTCCGTGGCGGTGCATTCCCATCGGGAGATATGCCCTGCCGTGGCCGAAGAGCTAGGTCGGGCCAGGCCCGCCGAGGTGATCGCCACAGCCAGCCAAGCCTTCGAGCCCTCTGGCGTGGTGCGATTCGCTCCGGCAGGTCAATGACGAACACCCACGCCTAGGTCCTAGCGGGTAGGTCCGGTCGTTGCCCCGAGTCTTTTCAGACCGAGGCGCTGCCTCGGTCTGGCCATGCCGTGCCAATGGGTCGGCTCGCCTCCTAATGGTGGGCGTGGGTGCCTAGTCCTTGGTTGCCACTGCGTTTGGCGTCACGTTCATCTTGGGTTCGTAGTCGGCGGTGGTCACCGAACGAGCTTCGCCACCCTGTTCGGCCCTCAGGATCTGGCGGCAGTCGGTGCAAGGCCCGTAATACTCGTCGGTGGTCTCAGAACCGCAGCGGGGACATGTGAAGGCCGTGCCGGTGGGGTGGGGGCTCGTCTCGGACATGGGCTCAGGATCGCGCGCCCAGAACGGGGCGTGGGGGATCGTCGACACCCAACGGCGACACGTCGGCACTCATGCCGTCGAGATCCACGCTGGGTCCCACACCGACCTCCACACGCCGTACCGCGATCAGTTCACTGGTGCGGAAACTGGCCACCCGTACGCTCCAGGTGTCGACGACCGTACGCTCCGAGCCCGTCCGGAAGAAGGTCGTCATCTGCCCTTCTTGTTGGTAGGCGTCGGCTCCGTCGACCACCTCGGTGGTGCGGTCCTTGAGGGTTAGTTGGAATGTCGACACGCCAGATCCTCCTGTCGGTCCTTGGGGTCCTAGCGGACTGGTCCGCTCGTCGTCGCCGCTTGCGTCCAACATAAGGCAGGCTCGATGTGGGAAACGAGAGGTCAAACCCTGTGGATTTCGTGGTCTGTCCACAGGCTGCCGATAAGGCGGTGCGCCGATAGGCGGACCGACCCATGAAGCACGGCATGGCTAAACCGAGGCGGAGCCTCGGTCTGATCAACATGGTCGCGACGACGACTGGACCTATCCGCTAGGACTCTAAGCCTCGATCCACCGATCGATCTTGGGTTGTGCTCGATTCTCCATGGTCACTGTCAATGGTCACCCAGGCGAAACGGGGTTCTCTGTGCGGCCACCGTTAGTGCTCGGCTGTCTGACGAGCTGAAGTCACAGGACTGGGCGGGGGTTCGGGGGCAGAGCCCTTTGTGGCGGAGCCCCTGACCTGCGGAGATCGGCTTTGCCGGTCGCAGCAGCGAAGACGTCGGCCGTCAGGCCAGCTACCGAACTCCGCCGGAAGGCTCTGCCTTTCGGTGGATCCAGGCTAAGGACGCGAGCGGATCAGGAATCGGGTGGTTAGGGGTGGTCGGGTCCGTGTGTGGTTGCACCGGCGGCCTCGATCAGACGGATCACCCGTGCACGATGGCCGCGCCAAGGTTCGAGACACTCGAGCAGGGATTCGTCGTCTGGGCGGACGTGGCCGGTGAGGGTAGAGGTCACCAATGCCGCGACCCTGACGTCGCCCAGAGGTACGGCATCAGCATCTCCAAGCGCGGTGGTAGCCACGAGGGCGGCGGTGAGCGCGCCGACGCCGGCAACGGACGCCAGCCTCTCATGCGCATCGGCGGGAGGAAGTAGCGCCAGTGCGTCCAGACGACGGGAGCTAGCGGCCAACCGCTTGATGAGATCGGCATGCTCCTGGTCGATGCCAGCCAAGTGGAGGTCGTAGTGGCTCGCTCCCGACAGCCGTTGCGGGTCAGGTGGGAGGAGCAGGTTGGTTGGTCCTGGGGCTGGATCACCCCACCTCTCCGCCGTCTGGCGGTGGGCGCGGTGGGCTTCGAAGGTCGTGACATCCCTCTTCATGACGTGGGCGATCAGGTCGGCGGTCACCGCGCCGGTCCTCGGGATGCGAAGCCCACCGAACCGATCCCACAGCATCCGGACCGGTCCTGGTCCGGGATCGAAATCGCCGCTCTCGTCGGTGGCGCCAACCACGTTGGGGGCAGCATCCAACGCCGCTTCGGCCCCTTCCCCCCAGGCCGTCACCTCGATGCCGCTCGGAACTGGTGTGAAGCGGACCGTTGTTGGACCGGCGGGGGAGCGCCACGCGCGCCACACTGCGCCGCCGAACACACGGCAGGAAGGATCGTCGGGTCCGTGCCTGAGCGGTGCCGTGGTGAGCACGAGGTCGAGAGGTGAGGTGAGGTGGAGCGTCCGCTGGGCACCGCCTCCAGAAGTGCTCATTGCTCTTGCTCGGTCACCTGGAGCGCCCAGGCGTAGTCGGGTTTGCCGCTGGGGCTGCGCTGGATCGAATCGACCGTCACCAGGTGTCGGGGGAGCTTGTACCGGGCGAGATGCTGGCCACATTCGGACCGGAGCTCCTCGACTGTGGCTGATCGACCGGACCTGAAGGCCACGACTGCGGTGACCTCTTGACCCCACCGGTCGCTGGGTCGACCCACCACAAGCACGTCGTAGACCGCGGGGTGAGCCTTCAACGCCTGTTCAACCTCCTCGGCGAACACCTTCTCCCCACCGGTGTTGATGGTGACCGATTCGCGGCCCAGCAACTCGATGGTCCCGTCACCGCGATGGCGGGCCCGGTCTCCGGCGACGGCCCAGCGCACTCCTGAAATCGTCGGGAACGTGGCTGTGGTTCGGGCCTCGTCGCCGAGGTAGCCACGAGGCATCCGGCCTCCCTGCCCCAGCCAGCCGATGCTGAGGTCGTCGGCTGGGAGCACGCTCTGGCGGTCCTCTCTGATCACAGCGGTCGTGGCCGCGGGTGCGAACCTCCCGGCACCGTCGGGTTGATCGCCGGAGGTGTTGGCCACCGCCTGGCGCCCGGTCTCGGAAGACCCGAGCACATCGACGATCTTCAGCCCGGGTAGGAGTTCGAGGAGATCGTGTTGGATGGCAGGTGACAGGATCGCGCCACCGGTCAGAAGGTGCCTAAGGGCTGACAGATCTCGCGTTTGTCGTCGGAGCTCATCGACCAGCGGTCGGGCGAAGGCATCGCCCACGATCTGCAATGACGTGACCCTGCGTCGCTCACAGGTATCGAGCACATCAGCGGCAACGAAGGTGTCGGTACGGTCCTGAACGACGACGGTGCCACCGTTGAGCCAGCAGCTGAGAGCGTTCCAGTGAGCGGCTCCATGCATGAACGGAGGAGCGGGAAGAGCTCTGAGGTGTCGTGACATGGCCGCATCGACCAATCTCGCACCATCGACTTCGTCCATGCCGGTAGGAACAAGACCCAGCGCCGCCACCAGGAAGTCTGCCTGCCTCCACAACACACCTTTGGGCTTTCCAGTCGTTCCGCCGGTGTAGAGGATGTAGAGGTCGTCGGGTAGCCACGACACCTCAGGTCTGTCACTCGGCGATGACCGGATTGCTTCTTCGTAGTCGATGGCGCCATCGAGGTGAGGGACGTCGGTGCCGTCGTCGATGCACACGAGCAGTGGCGACCGCTCCAACAGCGGGAGCGCCTGGACGAGGGTCGGGGAAAAGGATCGCTGGTATAGGACCGCGGACGCGCCCGAATCATTGAGGACATAGGCCAGCTCCGCGGGACCGTAGCGGTAGTTGACGTTGACCGATGCTGCTCCGGCCTTGGCGGCGCCGACCATCACCTCCAGGTAGGCGTTTCCATTGGTGGCATAGATGGCCACATGGTCGTGAGGAGACTCCCACCAAGCCCGGTCGGACAGGGGGCCGTGACGTCCCAGCCCGCGGTCCACCAGGAAGTTGGCCAGCCGACGAGTCCGTTCGGTCACCTCCGACCACGTCCAGACGCGGTCGCGCCAGATCAGGCAGGGATCATCCTGACGATGCTCACCGATCAGTTCGTGCAGAGCGGCCAGGTTGAGGTACACCGAGACCGCGCGTCAGGACGCAGGGCGTTCGGCTACCTCGACCGAGTCCATGGTGTCGCCGACGGAGATGGCCTGAGCGACCTCGATGCCCTCGGTGACGTACCCGAACAGGTTGTAGAGCTTGTCCAACTTGGTGGTGCAGTCATCGATGCAGATGAAGAACTGGCTTCCGTTGGTGTTGGGGCCGGCGTTGGCCATGGCCAGCGCTCCCAACGTGTACTCGGCCTTCACCGGTTCGTCGTTCCACCGGTAGCCGGGACCACCGCGACCGCTTCCCTCGGGGTCACCGCCCTGGATTACGAACCCGGGCACGACCCGGTGGAAGGTGAGCCCGGTGTAGAAGCCCTGGCGGGCCAGGACGACGAAGTGGTTGACGGTGTTGGGCGCCAGTCTCGGGTCGAGGTCCATCACGATCGTTCCCTTGGGGGTGCCTAGGGTGACGGTGTAGATGGTGTTGAGATCGATTTCCATCGCGGGGGGCTTGGCCATCTGCTCATCCTGTCAGGTGGTGACCCCCGACACCTCACCCAGTGGGTGCGGTGTCGGTGGTGACCAGCGGGGCCAAGACCCGAACCACGGCCACAGGTTCGGTGCCGGCTGTCACCCAGCTGCCGCCGGTGAGAACCAGGGCGGAGACGACGACCTGGGCCGGAATCATCCGATCTGGGTTGCCATCGACGAGGGAATCGACCCAACGGGCGCGAAGCCGGTGAAAGGCGGGATGGTCGTACCCCCCGCTGGTGGACAGAATCCCCCAGGCTTGGGATTCCTGGTCAATGAACGACATGACACCGTTGACGAGCGCCGCGATCCGGGCGTGGGTGGTGTCGGCACGCTCGAGGCCATGGAACACCCAGTCATCCAGACGTCGGATTATCCGGATGTGGATCGCGTCGAGGAGGCCTCGTCGGTCGGTGAAGTAGCTGTGTACCAGCGGACGCGAAGTCCCAGCGGCTTTGGCCACGCCCTCCATCGGGACTGTCAAAGGATCCTGTTCGGCGAGGAGCAATTCGGCCGCGTCGAGGATCAGGGCCCGACGAAGGTCAGGCGTCAGACGCGAAGCCCGCGTCAGGAAATCCCCCCTGAGACGGTCACCATTGTCTCGGCCTCGCCGGGCTCGAGCGGATGGTGGCAAGCCACGAAGTGGTCATCGCCGATCTGGACCATCTCTGGCACCTCGTCGACGCATTGCTCGTCGGCCCGAGGGCAGCGCGTCCGGAAGCGGCACCCTGACGGAGGAGACAGAGGGGAGGGGATCTCACCGCCGAGGGTCTGGCGTTGATCGGGCCGGACCGAGGGGTCGGGAACCGGGATCGCGCTGAGGAGGGCCGCGGTATAGGGGTGTGCGGGTGCTTGGTAGAGCACGTCTGGATCACCGACTTCGCACAATCGCCCCAGGTACATGACCGCCACCCGGTCGCTGATGTTCTTGACCACGGCGAGATCGTGGGCGATGAAGATGAGGGTGAGGCCGTACTGGGCCTTCATGTCCTCGAGGAGGTTCAGGATCTGAGCCTGCACCGACACGTCGAGAGCGGAGACGGGTTCATCGCAAACGATGAGCTGTGGCTCGGTGATTACGGCGCGAGCGATCGAGATCCGCTGGCACTGACCACCTGAGAACTGGTGGGGGCGACGTCCCCGGACCACCCTTGGGTCCATGCCGACGGTCAGGAGCATGTCGTCGACTTGACGATCCCGGTCTGCGCCCGAGGCCTTCTTCCAGATGTCGATGCCCTCGGCCACGATGTCTTCGATTCGACGTCGGGGATTGAGCGATGAGATCGGATCCTGGAAGATCATCTGGAGTCGGGTACGTACCTCCCGTAGAGCGGTTCCCTCCAGCCCGGTCAGGTCGGTTCCGTCGAAGACCACCGATCCCGAGGTCGGGGCGGGCAGCTGCATGATGGCCTTGCCCGTTGTCGACTTGCCACAACCTGACTCGCCCACCAGGCCTAGCGTCTCTCCCCTCAGCACATCCAGGTTCACGTCGGTCACGGCATGGACACGCTGTCCGCGTCCAGCCGGAAACTCGACCACCAGGTCTTCCACCCGGAGCAGGGCCTGGTCGGAAGCTCGAAGGTGGGCCTTGCCGATGCCGGCCATCAGTCCTCACTCCCCTTGGTCTGAGGATCGTTGGAGCCGAGATCTTCCGAGGGGGTATCGCCGGTCAGTCTCGGAGGGCGTCCATCCACCTTGATGCCGGGGGACGGTATCGGCGTCGACGTCGTAGTGGCCAGGGTGTCTGAAGATCCATCCGTGCCCACCGGAAAGTGGCAGGCAAAGGAGTGGCTGGGATCGCTCGAATCCACCTGGAGGATTGGGTCATCGGTCATGCACCGCTCCTGTGCGTAGGAGCAGCGAGCGGCGAAGGCACAGCCCTGCGGGGGGCGCACGAGGTCCGGGGGCCGTCCCTCGATGGCATCGAGACGAGTGTGCTTGGCCATCTCCAGCTTGGGGATGGATCGCAGGAGAGCTTCGGTGTACGGGTGGCGTACCGAAGCGAAGAGTCGAGCTGCGGGAGCCATCTCCACGATGCGTCCGGCGTACATGACCGCAATGTCGTGAGCCCGGCCCGCCACCACCCCAAGGTCGTGGGTCACAAGGATCATGGCCATCTGACGGTCCGCTTGGAGTTCCTGCAACAGATCGAGGATCTGGGCCTGCACAGTTACGTCAAGCGCGGTGGTCGGCTCGTCGGCGAAGAGCATCCGAGGTCCACAGGCCAAGGCGATGGCGATCATGATGCGTTGACGCATACCCCCCGACATCTCGTGGGGATACTGGCGGAGGCGTCGGGCCGGTTCGGGAATTCCGACCGACGTGAGAAGCGCCAGGGCCGTCTCGCGGGCCTGGGCCTTGGTCATGTCGATGTGCTCGTGGAGGGACTCGGTGATCTGGCGTTCGACGCGCAGCACCGGGTTCAGTGCGGTCATCGGGTCCTGGAAGACCATCGACATCTTCTCGCCCCAGAAGTGGCGCATCTCGTTAGACGGCAGGTTGAGGATCTCCTGGCCCTCGAAGCGAACGCTTCCGGTTCGTGAGGCGTTAGGTGGAACCAGCCCCATGATCGAACGGGATAGGACCGACTTTCCTGAGCCCGACTCGCCGACGACACCCAGGGTTCGACCCCGCTCAAGCGACAGAGAGACTCCACGAACAGCGTTGACGGTGCCGCGCTCGCTGCTGAACCTGGTGACCAGGTCGCTCACCTCGAGCACGGTCGTGGTCGGGTTCTCGTTGGCGTGCATGTCGGTGCTCACAGGGCGCTCTCCCGAACGTCGTAGCGCTCCCGGATGAGGTCACCGAGGTAGTTGAGCGACATGACCGTGAAGAACGTAGCGGTGATGGGTACGAACATGATGAAGGGGGCATCTCGCATGTAGGACCGCCCGTCGTTGATCATCACCCCCCAGCTCGGAGTCGGCGGATCGAGACTGGCACCAAGAATGGCGAGGCCGCCCTCGGCGACGATGGCGATGGCGATTCCGAGGATGGCGATGTACACCATGGCGGGCAGGACGTTGGGCAGTATCTCTCGGAAGAGGATCCTGCCGTGGGTCGCACCCTGAGCCTGGGCCGCGGTGACGAACTCGCGTTGTGACCATGCCATGGTGTTGCCTCTGGTAATGCGCGCCAGAAGCGGAATCGAAACCACCCCCAAGGAGATGATCAGGATCCAGATGGGAGGAAGGCGGAACGAGTCCTGATCCTGCACGCCACCCCCTTTGAGCACCGACACCAGGGAGAGGGCCAACACCAACGCTGGGATGGCGAGCAGGATGTCGAAGAGGCTGGTGAGAACCTTGCCGATCCAGTTTCGGAAGTAGCCGCCAAGCAGGCCCAGCAGGCCTCCGACCACGAACCCGATCCCGACTGCACCCACGGCGATCAACAGCGAGGAGCGGGCACCGTAGATGGTGCGCGACAGCATGTCTCTGGACCCGTTGTCTGCACCGAGGATCAACCCCTCCTGGCCGGGGGCAAGCCTCGGGAGGGACGCCACCTCAGCTGCGGGGTCGTGGAGCGGAAGGAAGTCGGCCAGGATGGCCGAGCCGACAATCAGGACCAGCCAGCCGATGGCGAGGTAGGCGCCAAGCGGTAGTCGCTTCTTGGGTTCCGATGGCTCAGAAGGCTGCCGTGCTTCCAACGATTGCGAGTCCTGGGTGGTGTCGGAGAGTGCCGAGTTCTGATTCATGCGGAACGTTCCCGAATCCGGGGGTCGAGCACGGTGTAGAGCGCGTCTACCGCGAAGTTGATGAGCACGAACGCAATGGCGATGACGGCGACCAGGCTTTGAAGGGCCTCGTACTGCCGGTAACCAACGGCCTCGCCGAGCATCAGCCCGAGTCCCGGGATGGATAGGAGGTACTCGACGACGATTGTCCCACCGATGAGGTTGCCCATGCTGAGACCGGTGACGGTCAGCAGGGTGAGGCTGGAGGGTCGAAGAGCGTGGCGCCATAGCACCCGTCCATTGGAGATGCCCTTGGCTTTGGCCATGAGGATGAAATCCTCCTGGAGGGTGGCCACGAGGTCCGAACGGAGGAGGCGCATGTAGACCGCTATCTGCCCGGCGGCCAAGGAGAGCACCGGGATGGCCACGGTCTTGAAGTGCTGAACCGGATCTTCGCTGAGCCGTTCGTAGCCCTGGGTCGGGAGCCACCTCATCTTCACGCCGAGGAAATACGTGAGCAGGAGCGCGACGGCAAAGCCTGGTAGGGAGATGAGCGCGAATGCTGTGGTGTTGATGGCCTTGTCCACCCAGCCGCCCGAGCGGTACGCAGCCCAGATGGCCAGCGGCACCGCGATGGCCAACGCAACGACCTGTGTGTAGAGGATCAGGGCCAGCGACACCGGCCACGACTCGCCGAAGCGGTTGGAGACCGGCTCGCCTCCAGTGGCGCTGTAGAAGTTCCCCATGTCGCCGCCGACGAAGTCCTTCACCCATTCGAACCACCTCACCGGAAGCGGTTCGTCGAGGTTGTTGGCCTCTCGGAATGCCTGTTGTTGTTCACCGGTCTGATCGAAGGGGATCACGATCAGTTCAGGCCGGCCGGGCACGAGGCTGATCAAGCCCGCGGTGAAGAAGGTGACCACCACGAACACCGCCAACAGTTGGGCAAGTCGCTGAGCGATTCCTCGCATGTCGTCCTCTCAAGGGTCGCCCGCGCCGCCCCACCAGTGGGGGTCGACGCGGGCGACCAGGTCGATGGTTGCTGCTACTGCTCGATCCAGAGGCCGAGGAGCGAGTGCCCCGTCGCCAAGCCGGTGCTGGGCTGCTGTGCGGGATCGTCGGTCGTGGCTTCGCCTGCTTGGGAGGGGTCCGCCCCGGGAAGCGGGGGTCCCAGGATGTTGTGAACCTCGGGAGCGGTCACGACGGCCCACGGGGTGAACCATGCCCACATGCCGTGCACCTCGGTCGCCATGCGGCGGTTCACGTCCTGGTAGATCTCCTTGCGCTTGGCCGGATCCGTCTCGGACCGCCCGGCGTCGAGGAGCTTGTCGAGCTCGGGGTCGTCCCAGCCGCCGAAGTTGACGGGGTTGCCCTTGCCGTACCACCAGACGTAGTTGAGGTCGGGATCGCCACCGGGATAGTTGCGGAAGACCATGGCCTGGTAGTTCTTCGAGATGGCCCGGTCGATCAGGGCAGCTTGTTCGACCACGTCGATCTTGATCTTGATTCCCACCTCGCTGGCCCGCTGCTGAATCAGCTCGGCGATGCGCTTGACCGCGGGATCGGTGGTGGAGCTGATGGTGAATCCGGTTTCGGCTCCGGGGTTCTCGGCCTGGTACTCAGCGAGGAGGGCCTTGGCCGCCTCGATGTCGTACTGCGGGAATCCGGTGTCCTCCAGGAATCCGATTGATCCCGGACCGAACGGGCCCTCGGCGACGGTGGGCAAGCCCGCGTTCACCCGCCGGTTCACATCGTCTCGGTCCGATGCCAGAGCGAGCGCACGGCGCATCCGCACGTCGTTGAACGGAGGAACGGTGTGGTTGAGCTGGATGAAGGACACCTCGGCCGAGTCTTCGGACACCAACATGTTGGCCTTGCCGTCGTCCCGGAGCTCACGGAACAGGGCTGAGATCTTTTCCCCGTCGGTGGTGTGGATGATGTTCAGGACGCCACTCTCGATCGACTGCGACCGAACCGTGCTGTAAGGGCTGGGCCGGAACTCGATCCCATCTACGTAGGGGTAGGGCTTGCCGTCCGGCGCGATCTGCCAGTAGTCCTCGTTGCGCTCGGCCACGAACTTCTGGTTGGGGTTCCAGCTCACGAACTTGAACGGGCCGGTGCCGATCGGCTTGTTGGCACAGGCCTCGCCCGGAGCGTCGAGCTGAGCCTGGGCCATGATGCCCAGCCGCGATGAGGCGAAAAGGAACGCAGGGAACGACACCCAGGACCGTTTGGTGGTGACCTTCACGGTGAGCGGGTCAGCCACGGTCACGTCGGCGATGTCTTGGAGGATGAAGCTGAAGAGGAGGGAGTTGCGCCCCGCGTACTTCCCTCGGTACGCATCGAGGTTGTTCTTCACGACTGTGGCATCTAGATCGGTGCCGTCGTGGAACTTGATGCCGTCGCGCAGGGTGATTGTCCACTCGGTGCTGTCGGCGTTGGGCTCGACAGACTTGGCGAGGTAGGGGACGTAGCCACCCTCGGCGTTGGGCACGGTCAGCGTGTCGTAGAACGCCCTCACGGCCAGCATGCCCGAGATGGCGAGCTGTGCCTCGGCCAGGCAGAAACCAGCGGTCGACTCGGCCTCGACCCCGTAGAGAAGGGTCCCGCCTCGCTGAGGTTCGCCGGCGTCAGTCAGACCGCTCTCGCCGGCTTGGGCATTGAGCCCGGCGCTCTCGGAGTCGGGTCCGGCTTCGGGGTCGTTGGATTTCGATCCGCCGCAGCTGACCGCGAGGAGGCTGGCGGCCAGTACCAGCGCTCCAGCCCTGGTACGGCGAGATCGAGACGCTCGGAGTGACATTCAGTTCCCCTTGTTGTCGTTGGTGCGTCGATGAGATGAACCGGAGCAGACACCAGCGGAGCCGAGCTCCCGGCAATGTGACCGAGACCATAGCGTTCGCGCGCGGATCGGAAATCCGCGCTGGTGTCCAAGTCCCTCACTGTGACCATCTGGCCTTCGGTCATCACCTCGGGCGACACTCCGGCAAGAGCCGCTGATGTCCGTCTGAGCCGGCTCTTCGGGCTTCAGGATGCCGTGGATTCCTCTACAGAGTTCTCGACCCAGAGGCCCAGTAGCGAGTGACCGTTGACGATCCGGGCGCCGGGTTCGTCTCCGTTGGGCAGCTTGGGCCCGACCACACCGTGGACGTTGGGAGCCATGGCCACGGCCCATGGCTGTAGGAAGAGCCACACGTTGTAGGCCTGTGATCCGAGCTGGCGGTTTACGGTCTCATATGCCTTCGTGCGGGCCTTCTCGTCGGGGTTGGTGCGACCCACGTCGAGGTTGTCGTTGATCACCTCATCGTCGAATCTGCCGAAGTTGACCATGTTTCCACGGCCATACCACCAGATGGCGTTGGCATCGGGATCATCTCCCTGTTGGCTCCGGAAGGCAGCCAGGTCGTACTGGCCGTTGATCACTCGGGAGATCAGGTCGGTCTGGACCGCCACCTCGAGGGTCACCGTGAACCCGGCCGCCTGGAGCATCTCCTTCACGAGGCTCCACTGGCGAATGGAGGACGGATTTGTGGTGCACATGAGGCGTATCGAGGTGTTCTTGCCCGCGGCCTTCAGCTTCTGTACGGCAGCCTTGGCCGCGGCGAGGTCGTACTGGGGAGCGTCGTTGTCCTTCAGCGAGCCCATGACCCCCGGGGGAAAGGGTCCGGTGGCGATGGTTGGGAGTCCGCGGTTGGCCATCTCGTTCAGCTTGACCCGGTCGATGGCCTGAGCCGCAGCGATGCGACCAGCCGCGGTGTCGAACGGCTCGCTCTTTGAGTTGATGAGCATGTAGGCCGTTTCGGTTCTCTCCTCGCTGACGAGCAGGTTGATGGCGCCAGCGTGTTGCAGTCCGGCCAGGTTGCCGCCGATGTCGGAGGCGGTGCTCGAGTGCATGATGTTGATGTCGCCTCGCTGAAGGGCGGCGATGCGTTCGTCGTCGTTCGGCATCGGGCGGAACTCGATGGCGTTCACATAGGGGTAGGGCTTGCCGTCCTCGGCCTTCTGCCAGTAGTTGTCGTTTCTCGACAGTTGGAGGCTGCTACCGATGTCCCACGAGGTGAACTTGAAGGGGCCAGATCCGATCGGCGACTGCTCGCAGCCTTGCTTGTCGGCCTCGAGTTGCTCACGGGCCAGGATCGACACGCGCCCGCTGGCATACAGGGATGCAGGGAAGGCGACCCATGGACGTTTGGTGGTCACCGTTACTGTCATGTCGTCGGTGGCGACTACGTCGTCGATGTCTTCGAAGAAGAAGGAGAGCAGAAGGGCCCGCCGCGGGTTGGGTCCGCCATCGTCTCCGTACTCCTTTGCCCCCCGGTAGGCATCGAGGTTGTCGCGCACCAGCTTGGCGTCGAGCTTCTCGCCGTTGTGGAAGGTGACGCCCGAGCGCAGAGTGATCGTCCATTCGGTGTAGTCGTCGTTGTGTTCGACCGACTTGGCCAAGTAGGGCGAGTAGCCACCTTTGGCATTGGGAACCACGAGCGGGTCGTAGATCGCTCTACTGACCTGCATGCCCGCGATCGCCATCTGGGCTTCAGGAAGGCAGTAGTTGAGGTTGTCGGCTTCGAGGGCGTAGACCAGTTGGCCACCACGGACGGGCGCCGCCGAGACGTTTCCGCTCTCCACCGGTTTTGCGCCCAGGTCGAGCGCCGGGGTGGTCGATTCCTCCTCCGAGCAGGCAGCACCGAGGATGAGGATCGTGGCAAGAGCGACGTGAAGGACCCTGCGATTCGCCATGTGGTCTTGCCTCCCGGAGGTACTTGACCCGTGTGTTGTATACGGGTGCCATCGGCGGGGTGTCCATCCGCTTGAGCTAGTCGGGCCTTACGACCTACGGCGACAACCGAGTGAAAAGAGGCACAGGCTGGGGTGTGCTAGTGGTCTGGGCTCGCCCGCTACCGGCTCTGTTCAGCCAGGGATACGGCGACGCGCTCAGTACCAAGAGCCGCGCGACTCGAGAACCGCCTTCAGCACCGAGGGCTGGTCGGTCATGATCCCGTCTACACCCCGGTCCAGGAGCTCGTTGATCTCGTTCTCGTCGTCGATAGTCCAAACGTGGACCTGAAGGCCCGCGGCATGGGCGCGGGACACGAATCGGTCGTCGACGAGGCGGACACCCTTAACCCGATGAGGGACCTGGACGCAGGCCCCCGCGAGGTCACCGATCGGAAGACCGAACGACCCGGCGCGCAGGCGAGCCACGCCCCGTGGGCCCAGTGAGGTGCACAGCCCCGGGCCGAGCATGGCGCGTAGGCGAGCAAGGCGATCGTCTGAGAACGAGCCCAGGCATACCCGACCGGTGGAACCCGTTCGCCTGATGACGGCAGCCACTGCCTCGACCGCAGCATCGTGCTTGGGGTCTATGTTCACCCGGGTGTCGGGGAACGACGCGATCAGATCCTCGAGCAGCGGGATCGGCTCACGGCCGTCCACCCTTGCCTCCCGCACCAATCTGTAGGGCAGTTCGGCGATCGTCCCGGTTCTGTCCGTCACCCGATCCAGGTGGTCATCGTGGAAGGCCAGGCATACCCCGTCAGAGGTCACGTGGGCATCGGTCTCCAGGTACCTGTACCCGAGAGCGACAGCACCTTCGAAAGCTGGCATGGTGTTCTCGGGCCAGCGACTTGCCCCACCCCGGTGGGCAAAAGCGAGGGGGCCAGGGTGATCGAGGAAGGACCAGCTACTGGAGGGCACAGTGCGACGTTATCCCTGCTCCGAACATTCGATGCAGCAAGGAGTGAAGCCGTCGAGAGTTCGGCTCGGGTCCTTACGGGCAATTTCGTGGTGGCTCGGTTCCACAGAAAGTGACGAAGGTCCCAGAAGGGGCCGAATGACCTATTCATGTTCGTGGGCATGCGCCGAAACATCTAGGGACAGCAAGCAGCCGCCCCACCAGGGGAGGCGACATCCGTTTCTAACAGGGAGAACACCCCAATGCTCAGCAGCTACGAGTTCCTCGCTTCTTACCTCCGTGCCCGCTTCGGTGACGACGAGCGTGGCGCCTCCCTCGTGGAGTACGCCCTTCTCGTTGCCCTCATCGCCGTGGTCTGCATCGTGGCCGTGTCGTTCTTGGGCCGCAAGGCTTCCTCGAACTTCAACACCGTGGGCAGCTCCATCTCGGGCGCCAGCAACTGATCTGATCCCTTCGGGGAACTGATCTGAACGGCCGGGTCCTTCGGGGCCCGGCCGTTCTGTGCTTTTCCGCTCAAGGTGTTGGGCGCTTCGTCCGAGAAATAGCGCACAACCAGTCCGGAGGTTCAGCGTGGATCCTCTGGTCGCTCCCCCCAACACCAAAGGAAATCCCCAATGCTCAGCAGCTACGAGTTCCTCGCTTCTTACGTCCGTGCCCGCTTCGGTGACGACGAGCGTGGCGCCTCCCTCGTGGAGTACGCCCTTCTCGTTGCCCTCATCGCCGTGGTCTGCATCGTGGCCGTGTCGTTCTTGGGTCGCAAGGCTTCCTCGAACTTCAACACCGTGGGCAGCTCCATCTCGGGCGCCAGCAACTGATCTGATCCCGATGGGAAAGTAGTCAGAGGGGCCGGGTCCTTTGGACCCGGCCCCTCTGTGCTTTTCGACATTCGTTGGGGACCAAAGTCGGAGGTAGCCCGAGTTGGGTCACCCCCATCTCGTGCTACTCGGCGAAGAAGACGTTCTTGACCTCGGTGTAGGCGTCCATGGCGTGCATTCCCAGTTCGCGTCCGAGCCCGGATCGCTTGAACCCGCCGAAGGGGGCCTCGACTCGAACCGACCGGTTGGAGTTGACCGACAGCGTGCCCGTCCGTAGCGATTTGGCCACCCGGATAGCCCTGGTCGCGGATCCGGTCCACAGCGATCCAGATAGTCCGTAATCGCTGTCATTGGCGACGGAAACCGCCTCGTCCTCGCCATCGAAGGGGATTATCGACGCTACCGGGCCGAAGATCTCCTCGCGTGCGATCCGCATCGAGTTGTCGACGTCGGCCACCACCGCTGGGGTCAAGAAGTATCCATCGACGGCGAGCGACTCACCTCCCTGCACCAGGCGGGCGCCTTCACCGGTGCCTACGCCTATGTAGTCGAGCGCGACCTGCCTCTGGCCATCAGAGATGAGAGGGCCCATCTCCGTGGCCGGGTCGAGTGGGTCTCCGACCGTAATGCTGGAGGTCCGCTGGCAGAAGGCATCAACGAAGCGGTCGTAGACGGCACGCTCAACCAGGATCCGGCTACGGGCACAGCAGTCCTGACCGGAATTGCCGAAGACCGACATGGGCAGGTCAGCGGCGGCTGCGTCCACATCGGCATCGGCGAACACGATTGCCGCCGACTTGCCGCCCAACTCCAACGAGACCCTCGCTATGTGGTCGGCCGAGGTCTTGAGGATCGAAGCCCCCGTGGAGGTCTCACCGGTGAAGGACACCTTGGCCGTCCGGGAGTCTCCGACCAGGGCATCACCGATGATCCGGCCTGGGCCGGGCAGGACGTGCACCTGCTCAGGCGGGACACCAGCGTCGACCAGAACATCACCGAGCAACAGTGCGGTCAGGGGGGTGAGCGACGCCGGCTTGAGCACAACCGGATTGCCGCACGCCAGAGCTGGTGCCATCTTCCAGCAGGCGATGAGGAGCGGGAAGTTCCAGGGAACGATGAGCGCCACCGGCCCTACAGGCTCGCGGAGTACGACGTCGAGTCCGGCATCTTGGACGGGGACCACTGAACCCATGTGCTTGTTGGCAGCGCCGGCGTAGTACTCGAAGGTCGCTGCGGCTGCACCTACCTCCCAGCGGGCGTCACCGATCGGATGACCAGCCCCGCGGGTCTCGGCGATGGCCAGTAGGTCTTCACGCTCGCGAATCAGCGCCGCGACCCGCTGGAGGACCCGTCCGCGCTCGGTAGCGCTCGTTCGTGCCCAGGTTCCCCGGCCGTCGGCGAAAGCCTGGTGCGCGGCGGCCAGGGCAAGGTCGACATCGGCCTGCCCAGCCTTGGCCACCTCGGCGAGGACCTGGCCGGTGGCCGGTTCGGTCACGTTGAACGTCTCGCCTGATTGGGCCGGGACCCGCTCGCCGGAGATGATCAGGTGTTCGGTCATTGGTGGTTGCTCCACGGTCTGGTTGCCTGAGGTGACCGGGAACCCGGCCGAGAGGGCATCATACGGAGTCCGCTCCGGCGTCTGTCCGGAGCTAGCCGGGTCAGTGAGACCCACTCATCGGAGGAACAATGGATCGCCTTTCGGGCAAAGTCGCGCTGATCACCGGAGCCGGGGGAGGGATGGGCCGCGTCGCCGCTGAGAAGTTCGCGGCAGAAGGGGCAAGGGTGGCCGTCGTCGACACCGAGGAGAAACAGGATGTCGTCGAGGCGATCCGCGCCGCGGGGGGCGAGGCGATCGCGGTGGCGGCCGACGTTCGCGACAGCGATGCCGTCCACCACGCAGTGGACCGAACCATGTCAGCGTTCGGCGCCCTGAACGTCCTCTACAACAACGCTGGCGTCAGCCTGGGCGACGACGACGATGCCGTCTCGACGCCAGAGTCCACCTGGGAGCTCACGATGGACGTGAACGTCAAGGGGCTGTGGCTGTGCTGCAAAGCCGGGATCCCGGCGATGTTGGACAGCGGTGGCGGGTCGATCATCAACGTGGCCTCCTTTGTCGCCCACCTCGGGGCGGCAACTCCACAACTCGCCTACACGACCTCGAAAGGCGCAGTTCTGTCCATGACCCGGGAGATCGCGGTCATCTACGCCCGTCAGGGAATTCGGGCAAACGCGCTGTGCCCAGGGCCGGTGCTCACCCCGCTCTTGGCGCAGTACCTCAACACCGATGAGCGCAGGAACCGACGGCTGGTCCACATCCCGATGGGGCGGTTCGGAGAGGCCGAGGAGATGGTCAACGGGGCGCTGTTCCTCGCGTCGGATGACTCCAGCTACATGACGGGTCAGTCGTTGCTGATCGATGGTGGCATCACCGCCGCCTACACCACGCCCGAGTGACGGCTGGACGTCACTGACCAGCTCCGGGCGACGGTCGCCGAGACTGTCCGATGGGAGCAATCGGCGACAGCTACACGTGTCTCACCTCCCGAGCCTGCAGCCAGACTCGGGAGGTGAGACAGCGTCGGGTCTTGCTCGTCGGCCTACAAGTTGGTCAGACCGAGGCTCTGTCTCGGCTCTGCCATGCCATGTGAGTGCGGGCAGCTCGACTATCCGCTCGCTTCCCATTGAGGGGCTGGAAGGTCGGGGTCGGGGTCGTGGTGGTCCAGGTACAGCCAAAGGGTCGAGGCCAGGACCACCAGGAAGCCGAAGTAGTCGTGCTGGAACGTGCGCGATGGGAGGACGAGTAGGAACAGGCCAACGGAGGCAGCCACCGGAACTGCGGTCAGGCGACCTGCCCGTCGGGCGATGAGTACCGGGATGGTGAACGCAGCCGCCTCGATCAGCAGGCTGGATCCTGCCAGAACCGGCCCATGGAAGACTCCGGGGGCCAGAACGGGTAGGCCGATTCCGCTGGCGGGATAGACCAGATCGGTCAGGCCGAGATTGAACAGCAGTGTGTCCTCGACAAATGCCGATGGGTCGACGACGAAGAACGGCAGGATCGTCACGGCCAGGAAGGCAGGCATGGTCCAGAGCCGTTTCAGCCCAGCAGATCCGGCACGGTCTCTGACCCACCAGCCCAACGGCAGGAGGGCGACGAGGAACAAGAACTTGAACGAAATGGCCAGGCCGAGCATCAGGCCTGCCAGACGGGGCCGGCTGATGGCGGAGAAGCACGCGAGCACGAAGAGGGTTGAGGGTATGGCGTCATTCCGTCCCCAGGACGCGAACAAGACCGTGAACGAACACCCCATAGTCAAGATTGCGGAAGCCCTGGCCCATGGAGCCTCGGGGCGGCGGGCGTAGAAGGCCATCGTCGCTGCCAGCAGGGTCAGCCCGAAAAGTCTGGGATCCCACGTCCACCCGGCCAGATCGGCCAGAGCCAGGGCAGGGATTTGGACCAGGAACGAGCCAGGCAAGTAGGGGTAATGACGTACCAGGGGGTTCACGCTGGGTTTGTCGTCCACCCCCAGGGTGCGCCACCACTCGGGCAGCTCCTCCCGATAGTCGGCGGCGTAGGGGTTACGTCCCGCCATCACCTCCCGCGCCGCAGCCCGGGTGGCGATTACTCCACCGTCGTGGGTGCGCGTCCACGGCAACTTCGTGTCATTGGTGAAGTTCTGGTGTACCTCCCGGGCCACGGGTACCGACACCAGCAAGATGGCCGCGACCACGATCCACCGACCCGGCCGCATCACCCTCAGCACTGCCGGGAGGGCGACTGCGGTAAGCAGGGCCGAACGAGCAAGGGGTTCGAACGAGAACGGCCGCCATGCGGTAGGAGCAAGGAAAAGGGCGACCGCGGTGGCGGCCAGCGCTACCAAGACGTACGGCCGGTCGCTGGGGGAGAGCTTGCGGTTGCGCGGCGCCGGGGCCGTGCCGGTGCTTTCCGGGGTTGAATTGTTGTCGATGCAGGGCCGCTCGCTGGCTTGGGACGAGTCGGACATCGGATGAACCTGTCGGTCATCGCCGGTAGATAGTGAGGATCCACCTCAGGAGGCGTGCCGATAGACGAGCCGACCCACACCGTTGGTCTCGCCGATGCGGCTGGGGTCGTAGTGTCACGTGGTCGCCAAACAGGGAGAGATGCGTTGGAACGGGTGAGAGTGACCCTCGAGGACCTTCGAGCCTCGATCGCCAATGGCACGGTGGACACCGTTCTCGTCGTGTTCCCCGACCTTCAAGGCCGACTGGTCGGCAAGCGGGTCACGGGGACCTTCTTCTTGGAGCGGGTGGCCGAGGGCTCGGTAGAGGCCTGCAACTACCTGCTGGCTGTCGACGTCGAGATGAACCCGCTCCCGGGCTACCGGGCCTTCAACTGGGAACAGGGCTATGGCGACTTCTCGGCGGTGCCCGACCTCTCCACCATCCGTATGGTGCCGTGGCTGGAGAAGACGGCACTGGTCCTGTGCGACCTGGTCGATGAGGGCAGCCGCCAACCGATCGAGGTCTCGCCTCGACGCATCCTCCAACGCATGGAGGAGATGGCGGCCAGTCGCGGGCTCACCGTCAACATCGGCGCAGAGTTGGAGTTCTTTTTGTTCAAGGACACCTACGCCGAAGCCGCGGCCAAGGGATTCAAGGGCCTGATCCCGCACTCAGACGTGGTCGAGGACTACCACATCCTCCAGACCACCAGAGACGAATACCTGATCCGCCAGATCCGTAACGGACTCGAGGGGGCAGGGGTTCCCGTCGAGTTCTCCAAGGGAGAGGCAGGCAAGGGTCAGCATGAGATCAACCTCGCCTATGCCACGGCAACGGAGATGGCCGACCGCAACACTGTCTACAAGAACGCGGCCAAGGAGATCGCCGACCAGAACGGTCGATCCATCACCTTCATGGCGAAGTACGACATGGCCGAGGTCGGATCCTCATGCCATATCCACTCCAGCGTCTGGGACGCAGACAACGCCAACAGCCTCATGTGGGATGAGTCGGGCCCTCACCACATGTCGGAAACATTCCGTCACTGGCTCGGAGGTCTCGTCCATGCATCGCGAGAGTTGAGCCTCCTGTTCGCCCCGACCGTCAACTCCTACAAGCGGTTCCAGCCCGACTCCTGGGCACCGACCGCGGTGGCGTGGGGTCTCGACAACCGCACCTGTGGTTTGCGGTTGGTCGGTCATGGCCCTGCCTATCGGGTCGAGTCCCGCATCCCTGGGGCCGATGTGAACAGCTACATCGCCTTCGCCGGAGTCATCGCTGCCGGTTTGTGGGGTCTGGAGAACAAGCTGGATCCTGGCGATGCATTCGTGGGCAACGCCTACACCGATCCCAACGTCGAGCACATTCCGTCGACGCTGGTGGAGGCGATCGAACTGTTCGCCAACTCCGAGGTGGCTCGGTGGGCCTTCGGCGAGGAGGTGCACCATCACCTGTTGAACACGGCAGAGCAGGAATGGGCTGCCTTCAATCGTGCCGTGACGGACTGGGAGCTTCGCCGCAACTTCGAACAGCTCTGATAGGTCGAGGGGCGCGGTGGCGGTGTTCGAAGATCGGAACCGGCTGGGCGGATAGCTTGCCGCCATGAACGAGCACGCCCGTATCCCCGAACGTGGACGCGATGCCGCCGAACTACTTGGTGACATCGAG
The DNA here is from genome assembly GCA_016702505.1 of Microthrixaceae bacterium. Taxonomy (NCBI): domain Bacteria; kingdom Bacillati; phylum Actinomycetota; class Acidimicrobiia; order Acidimicrobiales; family Microthrixaceae; species Microthrixaceae bacterium. The sequence continues at coordinate 192,054 of JADJDU010000030.1, read as the reverse complement.
GCGCGTCATTCCGAGGACATCGACTGGCGGGGAGGCCGGGCGTTCAGCCTCGTCTACAACGTTGGCGATCATGAGCATGAGCACCTGATCGAACAGGTCGGTCTGCGCTACCTGCACGACAACGCCCTCAACCCGTTCAAGTACCCGAGCGTCTTGCAGATGGAGCTCGACGTGATCGCCATGGCTGCCGATCTCATGGGCACCTCACCAGATGCCGGCTCGATGACCTCTGGCGGCACCGAGAGCATCTTCTTGGCGGTGCAGACCGCTCGGGATCATGCTCGCGCGGTACGGGGCATCGCCGAACCACAGCTCCTCACTCCTGCCACCGCACATCCCGCATTCGCCAAGGCGGCGAAGTACCTCGACATCGAGCACGTGAGGGTGCCAGTCGACCCCGGGGGAAGGGCGGACCCCGTTGCCATGGCCGATGCGATGACAGAACGGACAGGACTGGTTGTCGGCTCGGCCCCGTGCTATCCGTTCGGGGTCATCGATCCCATCGAGCAACTGGCATCGCTGGCGGCGGGGCGCGGAATCCTCTTCCACACCGACGCATGCCTCGGAGGATGGTTGCTGCCATGGTGGGAGCGGCTGGGCGAGCCGGTGCCCCCGTGGGACTTCAGAGTGCCGGGCGTCACGTCGATATCGGCCGACGTCCACAAGTACGGCTACACGTTCAAGGGTGCGTCGGTGGTGCTCTACCGCTCCCGAGACCTGCTGTCCCATCAGTTCTTCTGGTACGACGATTGGCCCGGAGGGCTCTATGCGTCGGGCACTTCGGCGGGTACACGGTCGGCGGCCCCCATTGCGGGTGCTTGGGCCGCTATCAACCACTTGGGAGTCGACGGCTACATGCGGCTGGCCGAGACCGTCAGGGATACGACGGCCCGCTTCCGGACGGGGATCGCCGCCATCGAAGGCATGCGGATCACCCATGCCCCTGACATGTCGTTGTTCGAGTTCGGTTCGGACAAGCTCGACATCGGAGCCATCGGGGATGTGATGGACGACCGAGGGTGGAACCTGGATCGGCAACAGGGAGGGTTGCACCTGATGGTTTCGCCTTACCACGCGACGGTGGTCGAGGAGTTCCTCAGCGATCTAGCCGACGCGGTTGACGACCACGGAGAGAGTCGCGGAATTGCACCCAGCTACGGCGGAGTGGTTTGACCGTTCCCGGGGTCACATCGGCTGGGGGGTCCGGGTCGGTGATCGGTGCCATCTTGGCCGGTGGTCGGAGCCAGAGGATGGGCACCAACAAGGCACTTGTGCCTCTCACCCCCCAACCCCGAGCCGACCCGATGGCTGGCGTGGTTGCCGGAGTCCTGACCCGAGCGGGGTTGGAACCGGTGATTCTGGTCGGCGGTGACCCCGAGGTGGGTACACAGCTCGGCCTCGAAGTGGTGCCTGATCGATGGCCCGGAGAAGGACCTCTGGGTGGTCTTGCGTCGGCGGTGGCATGGGGGGCCTCCTCGGCCGGGGTCGAGATCGTCGTGGTGGCCGCCTGCGACCAGCCCGCGGTGACGCCGGCGACGATCAAGGGCCTAGTGGCGGCTCTTCGGGCTGCTGCGGCGCACGAAGCCGCGTTGGGAGCCGCAGTCGTCTCTGAGGGTGGCGAAGTGAACCCGTTTCCCTCGGCCTGGCTGTCCTCGGCAGGGCCGGCGCTGGTCGCACTTGTCGATTCGGGACGTAGGCGAGCCTTCGACGCATTGACCTTGAAGACGATCGCCGTGGAGCGTCCCGGTGCGGAACTGACCGACCTCGACACGCCCGAGGATCTGGAGCGATACCGCGATAGCTGAGCCTGGACTCCGCCACAGAGGGGCTCGGCCCCCGAACCCCGCCTTGTCCTGCCGCCGTTCCTAGAGTGGACCCATCGACCCGCCGGGTCGCCGACCATGGAGAGCCAGTGACCGTTCCCGAGATCGATGTTGTCGAAGCCGCCCGGCGCCGGGCTGAGGGCTGCCCGGTGATCGACGTCCGCGAAGTCCACGAGTATGTCGAGGCCCATGTGCCCGGTGCAGTGCTCATCCCGTTGGGTGAGGTGGTGGAGCGCTCCGACGAGGTGTCCGCCACGGGTCAGGTACTGATCATCTGCCGTTCGGGGGGTCGAAGCCACAAGGCGGCCGAGCACCTGCGAACGCTGGGGATCGACGCCGTGAATGTGGCCGGCGGCACCATGGCGTGGATCGAAGCTGGTCACCCGGTGGTGGTCGGCGAAGATCCTGGCCTCTGATCGTGGGCCTGTCGCGATCAGACGGAGGGGCGGCAGGTCGGACCGGCCTACCGCCGGGGGTGCGCTGGGTTGACGACGGGGACTTGCTCGACGAGTTGGTGGACCAGTTGGTCCAAGTCGATGCGTTCGCGGTGGACACCGAGTTCCATCGGGAGAAGACCTACTTCCCTCAGCTTGCCCTGGTGCAGGTGGCGTGGGCCGATCAGCGGGTGCTCATAGACCCCTTGGCCGTCGACATGATGCCGTTCGCCCGGGCTCTGACCGGACCGGCCGTGGTCGTGATGCACGCGGCCACCCAAGACTTGGAAGTACTCGACCTGGCTTGTGGCGTAATACCGACGAGCCTTTTCGACACCCAGTTGGCGGCTGGGTTCTTGAGTCATTCCCTGCCGTCCCTGTCCTCTTTGGTCGAACGACTGCTCGGAGTTCACCTGCCCAAGGGTGATCGCCTGACCGACTGGCTGCGTCGCCCGCTGGGCACCGACCAATGCACCTATGCCGTGTCCGATGTGGATCACCTCCTGGAGTTGCGCGGCTTGCTCGTCGCGGATCTGGACGCCAAGGGCAGAAGTGAGTGGTACGAGGGTGAGTGCGAGCTGCTGCGGGCCCGCGGCAGAATCGTTCGGGAGCCGAACGATGCCTGGCGTCGGATCAAGGACGCCCGGACCCTTCGAGGTGAACAGGCCGCGGTCGCCCGTTCCGTTGCGGCATGGCGAGAACGGCGAGCGATGGAGGTCGACCAACCGGTCCGCTTCGTTCTGTCGGACATGGCCGTGATGGGGATCGCCCAGCGCAAGCCCCGAACCGCAGAGGACCTGGCCCGAGTGCGTGGGGTAGACGAGAAGCTGGCGCGAGGCCGCATTGGTGAGGCGATCCTCGCCGCGGTAGCCGAGGGCACCGGGAAGCCCGTTGCCCGAGAGCCCCATGTTCGCCACGACCTCGATCGCCACCTGAGGCCCGCAGTAGGCCTGGTTTCGGCGTGGGTGTCGCAGTTGTCGAGAGAGATGGAGATCGAGACGTCCCTGATCGCCACCCGCAACGACATCGAGACTCTCCTGGCCGGTGACCCGGCCTGCAGACTCCGGTCGGGCTGGCGCGCCGATCTGGTGGGTGACCGCATTCGTAGCCTCGTCGAAGGTCGGGCCGCGCTTGCCTTCGACGGTCACGGGAACCTGATCTTGGAGGATCGGGGCCCGTCGGACTGACCGGGGACCGTTGGTGGTCAACGGTTGGAGCCCAACGTGCATTGCAGTGGTGTCGCCCGGCTACACTTGGCAGCCGGATTGGATCGTCTCTCGGGAGTGTGGCCCAGTGAAAAAGGGTCGTCATCGCCGATTTGAAGAAGCACGCGCTCTGAAGCGGTCGTCGGAGCCGTCGTTCAACGACATCCTCGACCGAGCCGACGAGCAGTCGTGCCCTGAGTGCGGCGCTGACCCTGGCCATGACCACGCGTCCTGGTGCCTGGTCGACTCGTCGCCGTCAGAATCCGACGCCTGGGGCTGACGACCCCGCCATCACGTAGAACCCCTCCATCGGCGGGGTGTTGCTCTCCCGCCGAAAGGTTCCCCACAGTGTCGTTCGCTGCGTTACGTAACGTCGCCCTGGTTGCTCACGTCGATCATGGCAAGACCACCCTGGTCGATGCGTTGCTTCGGTCCACCGGCGTCTTCGGCGCCCACCAAGCGGTGGTCGACCGGGTCATGGACTCGAACGATCAGGAACGGGAACGAGGGATCACGATCCTGGCCAAGGCGGCATCGGTTCAGTGGGGTGACATCAAGATCAACCTCGTCGACACGCCTGGTCACGCCGACTTCGGTGGTGAGGTGGAACGTTCACTGGCGCTGGTGGACGGCGTGGTACTTCTGGTCGATGCCGCCGAAGGGCCACTTCCACAGACCCGCTACGTGTTGTCCAAGGCGTTGGCCGCTGGCCTTCCGGCGATCTTGGTCATCAACAAGGTAGACCGCTCCGACGCCAGACCTGAGGAGGTTCTCGACGAGGTCTACGAGCTGTTCATGGATCTGGGGGCCACCGACGAGGACATCGAGTTCCCGATCATCTCGGCGATCGCACGAGACTCCAAGGCCGTCGTCGGTGTGGGAATGCCTGGAGACGATGCCGACCTGACCCCCCTTCTCCAGTGCATCGTCGATCATGTCCCGGCCCCGACCGTGGATGCCGAGGGTCCTCTTCAAGCAATCGTGACCAACATCGACGCCTCTGACTACCTGGGGCGCCTGGCCATCGGTCGGGTGGTACGCGGCAAGTTGCGCAAGGGCGAGCGGGTGGCCCTGCTCGACGAAGAGGTGCTCGAAGGGTCCCGCCCGGTCGAACGCAAGCTGGCCGGGCTAATGGGCTTCTCGGGCATCGGCCGGGAAGATGTGGAGGAGCTGGTTGCCGGCGACCTGTTCGTGGTGGCCGGTTTCCCCGAGGTGGAGATCGGCGACACTCTCGCCGATCCGGCCACACCCGAGCCGCTCGAGCGACTCAGCGTCGACGAGCCCGTCCTTCGGATGACCTTCGGCGTGAACACCTCTCCATTGGCGGGCAAGGAGGGCAAGTACCTCACCTCCCGCCATCTCCGTGAGCGTCTCGAGCGGGAGGTTCTCGGCAACGTATCGATTCGTTTGGAGGACACCGATTCGCCCGACGTGCTCGAGGTGGCCGGTCGTGGCGAGCTCCAGCTGGCGGTGCTGATCGAGACGATGCGGCGTGAGGGCTACGAGCTGCAGGCCAGCCGACCCGAGGTGATCGTCAAAGACATCGACGGCAAGCGTCACGAACCGCTCGAGCGCGGGGTATGTGACGTCCCCGAAGACCACGTAGGAACGGTCACCCAGGCGCTGGCCCCTCGTAAGGGACGGGTCACCGACCTTCGTCCCGGAGACACCGGCCGCACCGTGGTCACCTTTGAGGCTCCGGCGCGCGGTCTGATCGGGTTCCGCGGTCTACTGCTGACGGCTACGCGGGGCACGGCACTGCTGCACACCCACCACGCCGGGTGGACCCCATGGGTGGGGGAGCTTCCTCACCGACAAGGCGGTGCGATGCTCGCCGACCGGACTGGGGCCACCACCGCCTATGCCCTCGACAACCTCCAGACCCGAGGAGAGCTGTTCGTCGGACCGGGCGTCACCGTCTATGAAGGCATGGTGATCGGTGAGAACAGCCGGCCCGATGAGATGATCGTCAACTGCGTCCGCGAGAAGCAGAAGACCAACATCAGGACCCACGCCGCCGACGATGCCATCAAGCTCGTCCCGCCCAAGGTGCACACCTTGGAGTCTGCCATCGAGTTCATCGCCGAGGATGAGCTTGTCGAGGTGACGCCGTCCAACATCCGCATCCGCAAGCGGATACTCAAGGAGCAGGATCGCCGACGCCTGAAGCGTTGAGCGAAAAGCCCTCTCGCCATGAGCGCCTAGCGGCGAATGGCGGGATGGGGCAGGTACACCTCACCTGTCCGGACCGAGGCTCTACTCCTCAGGTGTTCGGTGATGGCCTGGTGGGCGACGTCTCCCACCATCTCGCGCAGCTCATCTGAGAGTGCCTCGAAAACGGGCACAGCGCCCGAGAACGCTTCGGGCCCCTCGGTGCACCACCAGTGGAACTCATGGCCTCCTTCGCCCCAGTCTCGCCTCTTCCATTCCCGCACCGTCGATGTGACGTGGCCCAGCTCGTCGGTCTCGTCTACCCGTCGGAGCGGTAGCTGCCAGCAGACCTCGGGCATCCAGTCGAGGTGGCGTTCCCCAGCCGCGAGCGCGGCGTGGTGGAAGGCACAACCAAGTCCGTCTCCATCGAACCCCGGACGGTTGAGGAATACGCAGGCATCCTCGACCAGCAGGGTGGTCGTATCGCCGTCATCGTTCACCTCGGTGATGCCACGGGCCAGGCCCTCGCTACGGAACTGCCACTGAGATGCGGTGAGCCGCTCGGCCATGGCCTCGGTGTGAGCGATGTCGTCGGGTCCGGTGAAGTGAGCCCCATAGGAGCAGCAGCCCTGGATCGCTTCGCTGTAATCCTCGGTGAGTACCCCCTTGCAACCTCGGCCGAATATGCACGACCAGTTGCTGGTGAGAAACGTGACATCGAACAGCCAGGTTCGGTCCTCGTCAGGGTCCTCGAAGGACACCCACTCGTGAAGATCGCCCGGAGTTGATGTCACCTTCGGACAATACCGGTCTCCCGGAGGCCTTCGGCTCACTCACATCCTTGGCCCTACCTAACCGCCCCCGAACCCCCGCCCAGTCCTGTGACTTCAGCTCGTCAGACAGTCGAGCACCAATGGTGGGCGCACATAGAGCCGGATTCGCCCGGGTGACCAGGGACAATCGAACACGACCCAAGGTCGATCGGTGGATCCAGGATTAGGACCCGAGCGGATAGGCCCGGTCGTCGTCGGGTTCACTCAACAACACGATCGCCTTCTCTACGGCCCGACGGGCCCTGGTGAGACGCTTTTCGTCCACGGGTAGTTCGTGGCCGCCAGCATCGATCGACTCCCGCAGCCGGACGATGGCCAGGTCGGCCAGTTCCTCGGCGATCGCCTCGAGCCGTCCCCTTATTTCCTCGAACTCTCCCGACATGGGTGTGATTCTGTCAGCCTGGGTCGACAACGAAGGGACGACCAGACTCAGGTCGCTGCGTTGGCGCTAGGCAGGTCGCTGAGCGCGCGAATCAGCTTGTGGAGGTCGCCGACCTGTCGTTGCTCGAGTTTGAGCTTGATTCGTGGACGACCCAGCTCGTCCGCGGAGTCCCGCTCAGGACCCAGGGGACCGGTTCGTTCGATGCGACCTTGGGCAACCATGGAGGAGAAGCGGGAGTTGAGTTCCTTCACTTCGTCGTAGGTGGGTTCGAATTTCAGCCTCAGAACCAGGGTGTCTCCTACCCAGCGCAGCGAGTGGTAGTTGCGCCAGAAATGGAGGATCTCGGCTCGGGCGGCCTCGACGGAGTCGGTTACGAGCACCCGCTCCAGGTCATCTGAGTCGACCATCCTCCTGCTCATCACCTCGTCTCGGATGAACCGGGTGAAGGAATGCCAGTAGGTGCCGCCCGGGACGTCGAGGAGCACGATCGGGGTGGGCTCGGCCTTGCCGGTCTGTTGGAGAGTGAGCAGCTCGACGGTCTCGTCGAGGGTGCCGAATCCGCCGGGCATGCATACGAATGCAAAGGACTCCTTCACCAGCATCACCTTGCGAGTGAAGAAGTAGCGCATCGAAACGAGCTTCGGATCGTGGGCGATGATCGAGTTGGGCTGATCCTCGAAGGGAAGCCGGATCTTGATCCCGATGGACAGGGCGGCACCGGCCCCTTCCATACCGGCGTGCATGATCCCACCGCCGGCGCCGGTGACGACCATCCACCCCTCCCCGGCGAGGGCCTGGGCCAGGTCACGGGTGAGAGACCAGAGCGGATCGTCTTGGGTCACCCGTGCCGATCCGAAGATGGTGACCTTCGGCTTGTCGGCGAAGGGGGCGAGAATGGCGAATGCCGATCGCATCTCGGCCAGGACGGCCCGGGTCATCTTGAGGTCGAGACGAGGTAGGTGATCGCCGCCCATCTCGACGGCGGTATGCACGATGTCCTCGATGACGTCGGCGTCGGAGGTGGTGCCGCTCACCCGAAGGAGTTCTGCTATTTCCTGGTCGATGCGGTGATCGGGGCCGGTGGGGGACGCTGGTTCGTTACCAGTCATAGAGAAGCGGCCACCGCTACCGGTGAGTACAGGGTCGAGCGCTGTTCGAGCGTGCGACCCAACGGCGCAACGAGCTCCTCGAACGCTCTGGAGTCCATTCCCTGCCCGTGGCTAGCACCGGCGGCACGCGAGATGTTCTCGTCGATCAGGGTGCCGCCGAGGTCGTTCACTCCGGCTTGGAGGAGTTGTCGAACGCCAGCCTGTCCGAGCTTCACCCAAGACGCCTGGATGTTGGGGATGCTGCGGTGATAGGCGATCCGACCAACGGCGTGCATCAGTACGACCTCACGCCAGGTCGGGCCTCTACGGGCCTTGCGCTGGAGATAGATGGGGGAGGCCATGTGGACGAACGGCAGTGGCACGAACTCGGTGAAGCCCCCGGTCTCAGCCTGAAGGTCCCTGGTCCGCACCAGGTGACGGGCCCACGAGCGCGGGTGCTCCACCGATCCGAACATGATCGTTACGTTCGAGCGGAGGCCTACACGGTGGGCAGTCCGATGGACCTCCAGCCACTCCTTGGTGTTGACCTTGTCGGGACAGAGCACCTCACGAACTGAATCGTCGAGTATCTCAGCCGCGGTCCCGGGAAGGGTGGCCAAACCGGCATCTTTCAGACGGGTCAGGTACTGCTCGAGCGCCTCGCCCGACCGGCGAGCCCCCTCGGAGACCTCGAGAGCGGTGAACCCGTGGATGTGGATGTCAGGCGCAGCGTCTCGGACCGACCGGGTTACGTCCAGGTAGTAGTCACCGTCGAAATCAGGATGGATCCCACCCTGAAGGCATACCTCGGTGGCGCCCATCTCCACCGCCTCGCGGGTTCGCTGGGCGATGTCGTCGAGCGTGAGCAGATACGGGGTACCGCGGAGGTTGAGCGACCGGGGACCCTTGGAGAAGCCGCAGAACCGGCACTTGAAGGTGCAGACGTTGGTGTAGTTGATGTTCCGGTTTGACACCCATGTGACGGTGTCTCCCACGGTGGACGCTCTGAGCTCGTCGGCGAGCTGCGCCACCGCAGCGACCTCCCGACCTCGGGCCGAGAACAGCGCGGTGATTTCATCCTCGCCGGGGGACTGACCCTGCCTCACCCCGTCGAGCACCTCGCCGACCGAGCCCGAGGCCCGAGCCTCGCCGGGGACGAGGTGCGGAGGGTCCGTGTCGAGTCCCACGTACCACTGTGTGGAGCGGCGACCAACCAGCACCACCTCTGCCCCGTCACCTACGTTGCGGACTTCGCCGATGGTCTGAGGGTGCACGGCACCGGGATCATCCCGACCCAGAACCCTCGGCGTCGGAACGGTCGAGCACCGCAAAGTGCAGGTCGGGATCTACCCACCGGTCCAGGTTGGTGGCGTAGTGGGGATGGATGGTGAGGCGAGGGGCCAGCTCGAGTCCATGGGACGCTGTCACCTCGGCCAGACGGTCCCGGGCAGGCCATGGCCGTTCCGGATTGACGTGGTCAGCCGTAACCGGCGAGACACCACCGAAATCGTCGATACCGGCATCGAGCAGGACCCCGAAATCGTCGGACAGGTTGGGAGGGGCCTGGAGGTGGATCTCGGGCGGCAAAAGGACGCGGGCTAGGGCGATGGCCTCGAGGTAATCCTCGGATGGGCAAGGCGGGGCTTGGTGCATGGCCGTACCGGGCTTGGGCAGGAAGTTCTGGACGATCACCTCCTGGATGTGGCCCCAGCGGGCGTGGCTCTCGGCGATGGCTTGGAGCGCTTCCACGCGGTCGGTACGGTCCTCGCCGATGCCGACCAAGATGCCGGTGGTACAGGGGATCGATAGCTCGCCCGCGGCATCCATCGTGGCCAACCGACGATCCGGTTCCTTGTCCGGGCAGTTCCGGTGGGCATCGAGGTCGTTTCGTAGCGATTCGAGCATCATGCCCTGGGATGGGGCGACCGACCGGAGGGCCTGAAGCTCGTGTGGGTACATGGCTCCGGCGTTGGCGTGGGGGAGCAGCCCGGTCTCGGTTACCACCAGTCGGGCCATGGCGGTGAGATAGTCGACGGTGGACTCGTATCCGTGCTTCTCGAGCCACTCAGCCGCCGCCGGGTAGCGCAACTCCGGCCGCTCTCCCAGGGTGAAGAGGGCTTCGTGGCACCCGGCAGCCGCGCCCCGGCGGGCGATGAGCAGGATCTGTTCTGGACTCAGGAACGGGGCGTCGAGTCGGGCCGGCGGTTGAGCGAAGGTGCAGTATCCGCAGCGGTCCCGGCACAGCATCGTCAACGGTATGAACACCTTTGGTGAGAAGGTGACCCTGGTCCCGTAGGTTGCATCCCGGATCGAGCGGGCTTGCGCCATCAGGTCGGCGAGCGGCTGGTTCAGCAGGGCCCCCGGAGCTTTCGACATGGGCGGCAGGTTACCGGTGACTGGACTCGGAGCGTTTCGTGCCGACAATGGTGGGATGCATTCTCGCCGTCGAAGCCTCCGTCTGACCGCGTCTGGCCTGCTCCTGTGCCTGGGGTTTGGCCTGGTATCGGTGTTGGGTCCTCTCTCGACTCCAGCCACGGCGGCCGCCGCAACACCGGTGATGGGACGAAGCGTGGTGTCCGCGTCCGACCTGGCCGGTTGGTTCCGCTCCACTGGAAAAGGTCAGCCGGGCCACGGTGTCAATCGACGAGTTGGCCCGGTACTACGTGGAGGAAGGCGCGGCAGAGGGGGTTACCGGCGACGTGGCCTTCGCCCAGTCGATAGTCGAGACCGGCTACTTCGCCTTCTCGGCGCGGGTACCCCCCGAGCTCAACAACTTCTCGGGTTTGGGAGCCGTCGACGGGGCAACACGGCCGAGGCATTCCCAGATGCACGCACCGGTGTGCGAGCTCAGATCCAACATCTGCGGGCGTACGCCGATCCCACCGTTACCGAGGACCGTCTGGCTCACCCCTTGGTGGACACCAGGTTTCACCTGGTGAAGGTGAAGGGGAAGGCGCCGACGTGGGAGCAGTTCGGTGCTGGAGTGTGGGCCTCGGACCCAGACTACGCCGGCAAGGTGATGCGCATCCGCCAGCAGATAATGCAGTGGGGTCGGCGCTATGGCACCGCTCGCTTCGCTCCCTTCGCCGGGCCTGGCCCATTCGCTCGCCAAGCGTTCCGTGATGTGCTCTTTCGGGAGGGGACCGCTGGGGAGATCGCTCTGTGGGAGACAGCCCTGAAGACCTCCGCCGTCACTCCTGAGGTGATGGTGGCTGAACTGTTCGGCGGCGAGGGTGCCTCCACCGTCCAGCCGGTTACCAGGCTGTACCTGGCGACGTTGGGTCGGGCTCCCGACCGAGGTGGGCTCGTCTACTGGACCGGGCGGCGGAAGGCGGGGGCGCCGTTGGCATCCTTGGCGGCCCAGGTGATGGGATCTCGCGAGTTCCAGGAGCGCTTCGGTGCCCCTACCGATGGGGCGTTCGTGGACCTCCTCTACCGAAACGTCCTCGGCCGAGAGGCCGACGAAGCCGGACAGCGGTACTGGGTGGGCCGCCTGAACAGCGGGTCCATCTCGCGCACCGGTGTGGTGCTGTGGTTCAGCGAGTCGTCCGAGAACAAGGCCGGGACCTCGGCCATGGTGGAGGCGACCGTGCTCCACCTGGGCTTGTTCCTGTCGTTGCCTACCGCCGATGAGATCGCCGACTGGAAGGCTTCGCGAGCCTCCGGTGAGGGGCTCGACGACGCCGCCCTAGCCCTGCTGATCGACCAGCGCTACTTCGCCCGGTTCTGATCAACCTGCTAGCCGTACTCACGGCCCGGCTCACCTATCAGCTCGGGCCGAAGGAGGTGGGCCGATAGGCAGACCGACCCATAAGCACGGCATGGCTAAACCGAGGCGAAGCCTCGATCTGATCAACCTGGTCGCGACGACGACCGGACCTATCCGCTCGGGTCCTAGGCCTGAATGCCAGCGGCGGCGTCGGGGTGAACGATCCAGCGGACGTGAGCGGCGTCAATGCGACTGGCCGGCACATCCGCCCCGCTGGCCACGGCGGCTAGGGCCTCGGCCCGGCTTCCGTCGGGGACGGTGATCAGAATGGTCCTCGAACGGGCCAGCCCCCCGGGTGTGAGCGTCATGCGCTGGTAGGGAGCCGAGCCGGACGGGTCCTCGCTCATGGACACCAGGCGACCCGGATCGGTGTCCAGGGCTTCAGAACCCGCGAACAGGGCCGCCAGATGTCCGTCTGCTCCAAGGCCGAGGTGGACAAGATCCAGCCGGCCCAGGTCCCCCAGCCTCAACTGGTATGAGTCGGGGCCTTCAGCGCAACGCATCAGGTGGGTGGCGTTGGCGGCGCCGACCCGGTCCAAGAGCGACTCACGGGCCATGCGGTAGTTCGAATCCTCGTGGTCGTGGGGGATGCACCGCTCGTCAGCCCAGTAGATGTCGACCTTCCACCAGTCGATGAGGTCTTCGGCGTCGGCCGCTAGGCGCAGGTAACAGGCGCGGGCATCGTCGGATCCGGTGAGCGCCAGGGAGAAGGTGTCTTGTTCGCGGCGGGCAAAGGCGGCAACCACCTCTTGCGCGAAGGCACCGGTCACATCTGGGGTGATCACAACCTCACCCTGGAGACCAGCCACGTCAGGCATCAGCCACCGACAGCGTCGAGGATCGATCTGAAAGCGTGGACAGTAAGTCGTTGAAGGCGTGTACGAAGGCGTCGATGCCCTCGCGCTCCAGCCTGGCGGTGACGTCGTCGAGATCGACGCCGACTCTGGCGAGGTCATCGAGCACTCGACGGGCACCGTCGAGGTCGGCGTCTGCGGTTCGTGCGACGGTACCGCCATCCTCGAACGCCGTCAGGGTCGCCTCCGGCATGGTGTTGACGGTACGGGGAGCGATCAGGGTGTCCACGTAGATCGTGGTCGGGTAGCTGGGGTTCTTCGTCGATGTCGAAGCCCACAGCGGCCGCTGGGCTCGGGCGCCACGCTGGGACAGAGCGGACCACCGTTCGGTATCGAAGCGTTCACAGAACAGCCCGTAGGCCAGTTGCGCGTTGGCCACCGCAGCCCGTCCTCGTAGCGACCGGGCCTCCTCAGTACCGATCTCCTCGAGGAGACGGTCGACCTCGTTGTCCACCCTGCTGACGAAGAACGAAGCCACACCCGAGTGACCGTCCAGGGGTCCATCGATGGCTTCGAGGCCGCTCATGTAGGCATCTATCACCTTGTCGTAGCGCTCGAGGCTGAACAGGAGGGTGACGTTTACGTTGATGCCGTCGGTGATCGCGTCTCGAATAGCGTCGAGGCCCTCGACCGTTCCCGGGATCTTCACGTACAGGTTGGGTCGGCTGACCCTCGAGTGCAGGTCACGGGCCGCTGCCAAGGTGGATGTGGCATCTCGGGCCAGTCCAGGTGCCACCTCGACCGATACGTGGCCGTCCTCGCCTCCAGCGGCCGAATGCACGGTCGCCAACAGGTCGGCGGCGGCCTTGATGTCATCTACGACGAGATCCCAGTAGGCATCCTCCACGGTCCGGCCGCTGGCCAGCAGTTCTGAGAACTGGCTGTCGTAGGCATCGGTGACGGTGAAGGCCTTCTGGAAGATGGCGGGATTGGAGGTAACGCCCCTGACCCCCTTGTCAATCCATCCAGCCAGCTCGCCGTTGTCGATCCAGTCGCGGCGGAGGTTATCCAGCCATGGGCTCTGAGCGCCCTGGGTATAGAGATCGTGAAGTCGGGTCATTCCGGTGCCACCGCGTCGAGTAGGCGGCGGGCAGTCTCGGCCACGTTGGCCGGGGAGATCCCCAACTGGGCCAGGGCAACACCTCCGGGCGCCGACGCCCCGAACCGGTCTATGCCGATCGTCTCGTCAGCCCAACGGTCCCATCCGAAGGTGGCCCCGGCCTCGACCGCGAGCGTGGGCACCGCCGCAGGAAGCACCTCGGCCTGGTACTCCTCTTCTTGGAGGTCGAAATCCTCCCAGCACGGCATGGACACCACCCGGACACCCACTCCCTCCGCTGCCAGCTCATCGGCTGCGACCACGCAGATCGACACCTCCGAGCCGGTGGCCAACAGCACCAGATCGGGCAGATCTCCATCGGTGATGCTTGCCTGATGAACGACATATGCGCCCTTGTCGACCGGGGCATCGGCCGTGCCCGCCAAAACCGGAAGGTTCTGGCGGCTGAGGACGAGAGCCGTGGGCCCGTCGAGTTCGATGGCCCGCCTCCACGCCGCCGCAGTTTCGTTGGCGTCGGCGGGCCGCACCACACGCAACCCAGGCATGGCCCGCAACGAAGCCAGGTGCTCGACAGGCTGGTGTGTGGGGCCGTCTTCGCCGACACCGACCGAGTCGTGGGTGAAGCTGTAGACGACCTTGTGACCGGCCAAGGCAGCAATGCGGACCGCCGGACGCATGTAGTCGCTGAAGACGAAGAACGTTCCTCCCACGGGCAGGGTTCCCCCGTGCGCTGACAGGCCATTGAGGATCGACCCCATCGCATGTTCGCGAACGCCGAAGAACAGCTGTCGTCCCGACGGGTCGGCAGCGCTGAAGGCACTGGCCCCGGGAAGGAACGTGCCGGTGTTGGACGAAAGGTCGGCCCCGCCCCCCAGGAGTCCGGGGATGGTCTCGGTGAGCGCGGCGAAGCAGGCACCCGAAGCCACCCGGGTGGCGACTGATTCCCCTGGTTTCCACGTGGGAAGCGCCTTCTCCCAGCCCTCCAGCCCGGAAGCATCCAGGGCGGCTTCGAATGCAGCCCGATCGCCGTCCCATGCCGACAGGCGCGCCTCCCAGGCCTGGCGGTGGGCCGTACCACGGCTCCCCGCGGCTCGGTAGAGCGCTGCTACATCGTCGGAGATCTGGAACGTCATCCCGGGATCGAGACCCATGATGGCCTTGGTGGCGGCGATCTCCTCGGCGTCGAAGGGGTTGCCGTGGGCCTTGGGGCTGTCGGTGAACTTGGGTGATGGGAAGCCGATGTGGGAGCGGACCACCACCAGAGAGGGACGGTCGGTGACCGCCATGGCCTCCCGGATACCAGCCTCAAGAGCGTCGAGGTCCTCGGCGGCCTCACCCAGCTCGACGACGTGCCAGCCATAGGCTCGGAATCGCGCGGGAGCATCATCGGTGAGTGCGATCTCGGTGGGTCCGTCGATGGTGATGTGGTTGTCGTCGTAGATGCAGATCAGTCGGCCCAGGCCGAGGTGACCGGCCAGTGACGCCGCCTCGTGGCTGACCCCCTCGGACAGGTCTCCGTCCCCGCAGATGACGAATGTGTTGTGATCACAGACATCAGACGAGAAGCGAGCTCGGAGGTGGGCTTCGGCCATGGCCAGGCCCACACCGTTGGCGATGCCTTGGCCGAGCGGGCCGGTGGTCACCTCGACGCCGGGGGTGTGGCCTCGCTCAGGGTGGCCTGGCGTGCGCGAACCCCACTGACGGAACTGCTTCAGGTCGTCGAGAGACACGTCGTAGCCGGTCAGGTGGAGCATCGAGTAGAGCAGCACAGAGGCGTGCCCGGCCGAGAGCACGAAGCGATCCCGGTCGAACCACTCGGGTGCCGCAGCGTCGTAGTCCATGATCCGGGTCCACAGAACGTGGGCCAGCGGCGCGAGGGCCATCGCCGTGCCCTGATGCCCGCTTCTGGCCTGCTCGGGGAGATCCATGGCCAGCGACCGGATGGTGTTGATGGCGCGCGTGTCGAGGTCGGGGGTGGTCATCGTCTTGGACTCGTCTCGGTGGGTGGTCGACCCCAACGCTACCGGCCGCGGCGGACCCGCTCCCAAGGGCCACCCCATTGATCTGACGGGGCGTCAGAAGGTTCGGTTATGGTGACGCCACAACCAGATCCGCACGAGGGGTGCACTGCATTGATCATCCAGGACCGTCTCTACATCGGTGGCGAACTCGTAGAACCATCGGGTTCGGACACGATCGATGTGATCAACCCGTTTACCGAGGAGGTGGCCGGTCGCGTGCCCGACGGGACGACCTCCGACGTCGACCGGGCGGTCGCCGCGGCCCGTACCGCCTTCGACTCGGACTGGTCCCAGATCCCCGTGGCAGAAAGGGCGGAGATCCTGGGTCGGGCCTCACAGGGCATCCAGGCCCGGATGGACGACCTGACCCGGCTCATCACCACCGAGATGGGCAGCCCCTACTCGTGGTGCATGTTCGGACAGGTGTTGGCACCCAGCATGGTGCTCGACTACTACACCGAGCTGGGGCGGTCCTTCGAGCTGGAGGAAACCAGGCCCGGCATGTTCGGCGAGGTCGTGGTGCGCAAGGAACCCCTCGGAGTGGCCGCGGCCGTCGTCCCGTGGAACGTCCCGCTCTTTGTGGCCATCTTGAAGCTGGCCCCCGCGTTCTTGGCGGGCTGCACGGTGGTGCTGAAGCCTGCACCCGAGACCCCGTTGAGCGCGTATGACCTTCACGAGGTGTTCGCCGAGGCCGGTCTGCCCCCGGGAGTGCTCAACATCGTGGCTGCCGGTCGCGAGGTGGGGGAGCACCTGGTCACCCACCCCGGCATCGACAAGGTCGGCTTCACCGGCTCCACCGCGGCCGGCCGCCGTATCGCCACCTTGTGCGGGGAGAGGCTTCGCCCGTGCACGTTGGAGCTCGGCGGCAAATCTGCAGCCATCGTCCTCGATGACGCCGACCTCACCCAGACAGTTCAAGGCATCATCGACGGCGGAATCCTCAACAACGGGCAAGCATGTGTGGCCCAGACGCGGATCCTGGCATCGCGCTCACGCTATGACGAGGTCGTCGACGCGCTCACCGAGGCCGTGGCCGCCCAGGTCGTCGGCGACCCGATGGACCCGGCCACACAGATCGGCCCGTTGGTCGCAGATCGACAGCGAGATCGGGTATTGGGCCTGATCGACCAGGGGAAAAACGAGGGAGCCAGGGTCACAACTGGTGGTGGACGCCCTGCGTTCGAGACCGGCTACTTCGTGGACCCGACCGTGTTTGCCGATGTCACCAACGACATGGTCATCGCCCGCGAGGAGATCTTCGGTCCGGTCCTGTCGGTGATCGCCTACGACGGTGTCGACGAGGCTGTTGCCATTGCCAATGACTCGCCGTATGGCCTGTCCGGTTCGGTCTGGGGTGTCGACGGCGCCCACGCCGCCGATGTGGCCCGTCGCATCGACACCGGAACCGTGACCGTCAACCACTTCGGCATGGCCTTCGGTGCACCCTTCGGGGGTTACAAGGACTCAGGGCTCGGGCGCGAGCTCGGACCCGAGGGCGTCGACGCCTATCTCCAAAAGAAGTCGATCAGCCTCGACCCGGCGGGCTAAGGAGGCGAGCCGAAGGACCGACCGTCAATCGAACACCAACACCGACGTCGACATGGAGTGAAGGAACGACTGCGCCTCGACGGGCCCAATCTCGCCGGAGCAGAACATCCCAGCGGTGGCGCCTCGGTTGACGTGTTCGCTGATCACCTCGGCGTCGTGGTGTGGTGCTCCGAAGAGCCCCTCACCACGGTCCTGCCCGGTGAACACCAAGGCCGCCGAACCTTGATGTCCCGACAGTGACGAGCGAAGGTGCTCATCGGCGGTTTGGGGGTCTCGAACGTGGAACTGCACGGTGGTTCCCAGTGGGACCTCACAGTCGACTGCTACCGAGCGCGATGCCCGCTCCATGCCCAGGACCTTCCTGATCAGGAAGTCGCCAGCCTCGAACGTTTCCAGCCTCTCATTGGCCACCAAGCCCAGGTGGAGTCCAAGGCCCATCAATGACTTGTCGCGATGGTCGGCAGACTCGATCAGGTCGTTGATCAGGTCTAGGGCAGGACGTCCCGCGATCCGTTCGACCAGATTGCCACGACCGGCGGTCACGACCAGGGGCTCACCGATGGGACGACAGCCTTGGGATTGAACCGGGCGGACAGGAACGCCTGGCGGGAGAAAGACGCCGACAGCGCCGTGGTCCGAGATCACATGGTCGGCCACCAAGCGATTTCCACCCGGGCCTCGAGCAGCGGAAGCCATTCCTCCCACCACTGACAAGCCGGGGGCTTGGTGGTGCAGGCGGGCCAGGAAGCCATCCACCGGGAACGTGAAGGGGTCGGCGATCAGGACGAGCGTTGCGTCATCGACGGCTACGTCGTCGGTTCCGCTCAGGCGCCAACCGTCACCGTCTCGTTGGGCATCGAACCGTACGGCCCGGGCCCCCCGTGGACCGAGCCGAAGCCGACCCTGCCAGTCCGCGGCGAACAAGGCCACCGCGGCGCGGTCCTCCACCTCGTCGGCCCCAGCCAGCACCGATACGGCGGTGCAACCGATGAAGATGCTGGGGGCAAGGGTGGATCGAACGGTGCTGGCGAGGTCCTCCATGGCCCCGACGTAGCCACCAGTCGCGAACAGCACGGCCATGTCGGGGGAGGGTCCCACCTGTTCCAGGACCCCCCCGACCACCTCTCCCACCGCGTGGGTGGCGAGTGGGTGCTGGGAGACGGCCGCCCCGAACGGCATCAGACCTGGCTGTCGGGTGGGGGGAGCAAGGTGAAGGGAACGGTGACCGTCGGCCCGAGATCCACCCTCACCTCGGCCTCGACCGTGTCATAGTCGTCGAAGCTCAGCTCGGCTCGAACCAATCGGTAGGCGAACTTGCCCGGCTCGACCTGAAGGGGCTGCACGTTTCGTGCGACCTGCTCGCCTTGCCGGCGATAGACGGTCTCGAGAGCTCCTGTCCCCACCTCGTCGAGGGCGCACCTAACCAGCACCACAAGATGTGGCTCGACCGTGACCGGAACGGGTCCGGGCGCAGCAAGCGAGAAGTGAACGCCGGTCAGATCGATCCGGGTGGAGGGACCAGGTGCAGGGCGAAGTTCGATGTTCTCTATGAACAGGGCGGCGACGATCTCCATTGCCATGACCGTACCCGGCCTATGGTGACCCGAATGTCTGGCAACGAACCAGCGCTTTCAACCCGTGACGCGATCATCTTCGAGGCCCGTCGATGTTTTGCCGACCATGGCTATGACGGCACCTCTCTGAACGACATCGCCGCCGCCGTCGGCCTACGGCGTCCTAGCCTCCTGCACCACTTCCCGTCCAAGGAAGCGATCTATGCCGAGGTCTTCCGCATCACATTGGAGGAGTGGGGTGCCCGGGTCGAAGGGGCGATCGCCGAACAGATGGAAGGCTGGAAACAGGTCGATCTCGTCATCACCACCGGCTTCCGATTCTTCCAAGAGAACCCCGATTTCGTCCGGATGGTTCGGCGGGAGGCGCTCGATGGTGGGGCTCATCTGGGCATAGACCTGGGTCAGGCGCTACGCCCCTTCCTCCTTCGGGCCATGGGTTGGTTCGATCGAGAGATGAATGCCGGACGATTCCGGCGGGTTGACACTGAACAGCTCCTCCTCACCGGCTACAGCGTGATGTTCAGCTATTTCAGCGACATTCCGTTCCTGGAGGGACTGCTCGACAGCGATCCCCTCGCCGCCGACGCGCTCGAGGCGAGATTGCAGCACCTCCGCAACCTCTTCCACGTAGCACTCAGCCCGACGGCTCCCTGAGCTGACGGTCGCGTCTTTTCCGTTCGACGGTGGGTGGATCCGGCTAACTTGCGCGCCGACTCCAGCCTCAGATGTCGTTCGGGTGCCCGTGTCCTTCCACACCTTCAACCACCGCGTAGGTCGCCTCTACCCACTGCTCGTCCGCGTCGATCCATGACTGCTGGCGATCAGGGTGAACAGCCAGCATCGGAGGTGTCGTTCACTGCCGGGGTAGCCGACGGTGGCCAGATGTCATCAGCGGTGGCCGAGGCCGTGGTCGACCAGCTACGGCACGACGAACATCTGGAAGCCACCGACGAGGCCGCTCGCACCACCGGTCACGCCCATGAGCGTCTGCTCCAGGTGCTCGATGACCTCGACGACTTGGTCATGGTCGGCCGATTGGGCGGGGGGTTGATCTACACCAACGAGGCGGCGGCCACCCTCGTTCCGCGCATCGAGCTCGGCGTACCCCTCGCCACCTTCTCGGGTGGGGCGCTCGCTGCGCTCGGGAACGAGGAGATCGAACCGAGCTTGAGGGCAATGCGGAGGTGGACGGGGGACCTGGAGCTTCGCCTGGCCGACGGCGAGAAGCACGTGCTGGCCACGACCGTCACCCCGGTGGCCAGCGATTCTCCAGGAGAGGTGTACTTCGGGATCATCATGCGCGACGTGACCGCCGATCGCCATCACGCCCGCCTTCTGGCCGAACAGGCCCGTCGGGATCCGTTGACGGGACTTCCGAATCGGCTCGCCTTGTTGGAGCACCTCGAAGCGTTGAAGGAATCCCCGGGATCTGGTCGCTGCCCTGTTCGTGGACATCGACAATCTGAAGATCGTCAACGACGGGTTGGGGCACGGCGCCGGCGACCGTCTCCTGGTCGCCGTAGCCGAGGCACTTCGGTCCTCCTCGGGCGAGGACCTCCTTGCCCGCTTCGGTGGTGACGAGTTCGTGGTCGTCACCACCGGCTGCAATCGTGAACGGGTCACGTCTCGCGCCGAGCACCTTCTGAAGACGATCGAGATGACCCGGGTAGCCGACATAGGCACCCACCTGACGGCCAGCGTCGGCATTGCCTTCGGTGAGCCGGGCCGACTCGATCCCGAGGGGCTGCTGCGCGATGCCGACGCGGCCATGTATGAAGCGAAACGGCGCGGTCGGGGCGGGGCGGCGCTGTTCGACAGTGACCTACGGCAACGTACGCATCGCCGCTTCACCGTCGAGACCTCGTTGCGCAAAGCGATAGCCGATGGCGACATGGAGGTCTGGCTCCAACCCATCGTGGATATCGAGTCGGGCAGGGTCGTGAGCTTCGAGGCGCTCTCTCGGTGGGGATTGACCAGTCCAGCCGAGTTCATCCCAACCGCCGAAGAATCCGGCCTGATCCTGCGCCTTGGAGACCGGGTTCTCGAGTACGCGCTGTCGGCCTTGACCCGCATCCACGAAGACGACGGCGACGTGCGCATGTCCGTCAACGTTTCGGGCCGACAACTGCTCGACCGAACCTATGCCGATAGGACCCTCGCGATCATCGAGGCCAGCGGCGTCACCCCCTCCGACGTCATCTTGGAACTGACCGAATCGGTGTTCATCGATCCCCGCGAAGAGGTGGACCGTGCCCTGCGCCAACTGCGCGACGCCGGCGTGGCATTGGCGCTCGACGACTTTGGCAGTGGCTACTCCTCGTTGGGTCATCTGCGTCGATATCCGATCGATGGCCTGAAGCTGGACAACAGCTACACCCAGGCACTTCTCACCGACCCCGACACCCGGATCATCACCGAGGCAATGGTGACCATGGCGACTCGGCTCGGTCTCCATTTGGTGGCCGAGGGAGTCGAGAGCTTGGCCGAGTTGGAGGTGGTGGGATCCCTCGGCATCGGTGCCGCCCAGGGGTACCTCATCAGCAGGCCCGTACCGCTCGAGGTAGTGGTCGAGAGAGGTCTCGCCGATCTGAGTGCCCGCCTCGGGCAGACCAGAGGGGCATAGAGAGCGTCCGCAGTCCCTTCCATGTTTGCCGTGCTCGTCCGGTGCAAGCTCGTGTGCAAAGAGGCCGCCGCTCGGGCCTCGGCTTCGACCACTGACAGCGCGGACGATGCTGGTGTCTGACCTCAGCGGTGTGCTCTGGCCTACCCTCGTCGCCCATGTCGACCTCCCCAGCAACCCAGCCGACGTCGCCCGAATCGAGGACCCTCAGCGAAGCAGACTCGAAATCGTTGCTGGCTTCCTTCGGCGTTCGATTCGCGGCCGAGAGAATCGTCACCTCGCCCGACGATGCGGCAGCCGCAGCCGACGAGATCGGCTTTCCGGCGGTTGTCAAGCTCAACGGCGACGCCATCGCCCACAAGACCGAGCGAGGCCTGGTGCGTCTACGCCTGCCTGATGCCGATTCGGTCCGGGCAGCCGGAGCCGAACTTCTGAGCCAAGCACGGCCCGAGGACGGTCCGGTGTCGCTCCTGGTGGCCCCGATGCTCCAGGGCAACCGAGAGCTGATCGCAGGCCTGGCCCATGACCCCCAGTTCGGGATGACCGTGATGATCGGTGTGGGCGGAGTTCTGGCCGAGGCCATTGCCGATGTGGCGATCAGGCCAGTCCCAGTTACGGCGACCGATGCCAGTGAAATGATCGATGATCTGTCGACCCGCTCCCTGTTGGAGGCGTTTCGAGGTGAGCCGGCCGTGGACCGGCAAGCGCTCATCGAGGTGATCCTGGCGCTATCGGCGGCGGCAGCGGCCGATCCCAGAATCGTCTCGGTGGACCTGAACCCCCTCATCGTGGTGGACGGAACACCGATCGCCGTGGATGCACTGGTGGAGGTCACCGATACCCCCGTTGTCTCAGGTCCAGTTGAGGCGCCGGTGACCGGGCCGAGCGACGACGGGTTCCGAGCCCTGTTCGACCCAAGCGGGGTGGTGGTGGCCGGAGCTTCGACTCACCCCGGCAAGTTCGGCTTCGTCACCCTGCACAACCTGCTGGCTGCCGGGTTCACGGGAAAGGTCCAAGCGACAAATCGAGACCGTGCGACCGTGCTGGGTATCGAGACGGTGGCGGACATCGCCGACATGGACGACGGCTCCGCCGAGCTTCTTGTCTGTTGCACCCCGGCCGGCGCGAACCCAGCGATCATCGAGGCCGCTGCATCCAAGGGCGTGAAGGCGGTCTTCGTCACGTCAGCGGGTTATGGCGAAGCCGATGAGGACGGACGTCGGGCCCAAGAGGACCTCGTCACCCAAGCCCGATCGTTGGGTCTTCTGCTGGCCGGTCCGAACGGCCAGGGGGTGGTGTCCACCCCATCGCGGTTGTGCGCCCAGATCGTGGCCCCGTACCCGCCGGCTGGTCACATCGGCGTGGCGAGCCAATCCGGCAACTTTGTCTCGTCGTTCCAGAACTACGCGGTACAGACCGGTGTGGGGATCAGCCGCGCGGTCAGCGCCGGCAACGCCGCAGCCACAACTGTGGCCGACTACCTCGCCTTCTACGGAAGCGACCCCGTCACCCGAGTTGGTCTCGCCTACGTAGAAGGAGTTGGTGACGGTCGAGCCTTCCTCGATGCCATGAGATCGGTGACCGAACACAAGCCGCTCGTCTTGGTCAAGGGAGGGACCACCGCCGTCGGCCAGCGTGCAGCAGCGAGCCACACCGGCTCGCTGGCCACCGATGACCGGGTCTTCGCCGGTGCCGCTCGCCAGGCCGGCATTACCCGGGCCGCCACCGTCGAGGAGGCGTTCGAGGCTGCTGCCACCTTTGCCACCCAACCCTTGCCACGCGGGCCTCGCGTGGTGATTCTCACGACCGTTGGAGGATGGGGGGTGGTGGCAGCCGATGCGCTATCGGGTACGGACCTGGAGCTCTTGGCCTTGCCCGAGGATCTGCTGGCCGAGATCGATGCCAAGCTTCCACCCCGATGGAGTCGAAACAACCCCGTGGACATGGCGGGCGGTGAGACCCGTGACACCATCCCCGAGGTTCTGGATCTGGTGGCGCGCCACGACGCGGTCGATGCCGTGATCATGCTCGGTCTGGGCATCCAGTCCAACCAGGCGCGGCTCATGCGCCAGGGCCCCTTCTACCCCGAACACGGTTTGGAGCGGATCGTCGAGTTCCATGAACGCCAGGACGCCCGTTATGCCACTGCTGCCGCCGACGTGTCAGATGCCACCGCCAAACCGGTGCTGGTGGCCACCGAGTTGGCGGTAACCGATCCCACCAACGCCGGACCGGTCGCGGTCAGGGCTACCGGTCGGCTCTGCTATCCGTCGGCCAACCGGGCCGTTACCGCTCTGGCTCACGCCTGGACCTACAGCCGCTGGCGCCAAGCCCGGGGTCTTCCCGTCCGATGACACCATCGTTCAGCTCGTCCTTTCGATGCTCAGGTCTGTGACTACCTCGGCCCGACTCGTCGCGCTCGCCGTCTCCCTGTTGATGGTCGCGGTCGTGCCATCGAACTCGACACCGGCTGCGGGTTCAGAGCAGAGCCTCAGCCTCAGCCTCAGCAATGGTGGAGCTTGGGTAACACTGCCGGCTCCACGACAGGCCACCCCACCGACCTCGGTGGATCAGGCGTTGATCACCGGGCTCGACGGGGTGGTCGCCCTGTCACCGCCGCAGACCTGCCTTCGGGTCGATATCTCTAGGGCCACCGTCTTTCGACATCAAGCCGAGCTGCCGCTCATACCCGCGTCGACCCAGAAGATCTTCGTCGGGCAGGTGGCGCTCGATCGCTTGGGGCACGAACACCGGTTCCACACCAGTCTGGTCGGGCCCACGCCTGTTGACGGGGTAGTGCATGGAGACCTGACCCTTGTGGGTGGGGGAGATCCGCTTTTGAGCACCGCTGCCTACGCCTTCACCCGCCGTACCGCTGATCAGCCTCTCACGTTCCTCGACGGACTTGCCGACGCCCTTGTTTCCGCCGGAGTCCGCTCGGTCACGGGGAAGCTGTTGGCCGATGACTCTCGGTTCGATGCACTCCGGACCGTTCCCAGTTGGCCGGAGAGATACGTGTCGCAGGGCCAGGTAGGTCCCCTAGGGGCGCTGATGGTCGATGATGGGTTCCGCCTCGAACTCCCTGTGCCGGGAGGCTCCGGGGAGACGATTCGCCGACGCGTCGATGACCCAGCGGTGCACGCCGCCGAACAGCTGAACTCGTTGTTGGTGACCCGTGGCGTGTCGGTGGCCGGTGGTGTGGCGCGGGGGACGGCGGGTGTGGGAGTCGGTGAACTGGCCGGAATCGACTCGGCGCCGCTGGGCGAGGTGGTTCGTCAGATGCTCGAGGAGAGCGACAACACCACCGCGGAGATCCTCACCAAGGAGATCGGAACCCGAGCGGGCACCGGTGGGAGCACCGAGTCCGGTACCCGGGCGATCATGACCCGGTTGGGGGAGCTGACCCAGGCATCGCCGGGAACGTCTATGGCCGACGGCTCGGGCCTAGATCGCGGCAACCGATCGACGTGTGATGATCTCGTCAATTCCCTTTCCGGTACCGGAGGGCCAGATGGAGCGATCGGCTCGCGCCTGCCCGTCGCCGGGAGGAGCGGCACGCTGCGCGACCGATTCCTGGGCACCGCGGCCCAAGGTCGGCTCAGGGCCAAGACTGGGACGCTTAACGCAGTCACTGCCCTGGCGGGGTTCGTGACGCTGCCTGATGGCCGGACCGCGACCTTCGCCTACATCGCAAATGGAGAACAGGCCGAGGACCCACGTCGGGGCCAGGACTTTCTCGGCGTGCTGTTGGGGCAGTACGAGGAGACCTGTGTCGACGAGGAGGTATTGCCGGTGGTGGCTCCGGTGAACGCCTATTTGATCTCGGCAGGCATGACCTCGGCTGCGACCGCGGCGTTGGCCTGGGAGCCGATCGTGACCGCATCCTTGGCCGCCTTCGAGGCTCAACCAGAGTCCGCCGTTAGCGCCTGTACCGCTCGGGCCGAAGGGTTCGAGTTGGTGCTGTTGTCCAGCGTGGTGCCTGCGTCGCGTCCGCGTTGACGACGCCGGTCCTTGCACCACGTCGGGCCGCCCGATAGTAAGTGGCGACCCATCGCTCGCGGCCGTTAGCAACCCACCGTCGCAGACCAGATCCAAACCCGGAGGAATCGTGGCACCACTCGGTGCGAACCAGTCTCAACAGAAGGGCACCGGCGAGATCCTCAACGATCTGTGGACCCTGATCAAGGACTATGCCAAACAGGAGACGATCGACCCGCTCAAGTCAATTGGTCGCTTCCTCATGTGGGGCATACCGGGGGCGATAATGCTCACGCTCGGGCTGCTGTTCGGTTCTCTGGCGATCCTGCGCGGACTCCAGACCGAGACCGATGCCCACCTGACCGGGAGTTGGGACTACGTGCCCCATCTGGCTGCATTCGTGTTCGCTGTGGTGGGCGCCGGCATCTCGGCTGCTCTGATCAAACGACCGTTCAAGGACGCCGGGGAGATCCGATGACCGCGACTCACACTGGAGCTGGGGCTATGCCCGAGCAGGACAAGATCACCCGAGAAGATCTCGAAGCCAAGTTCCGCCAATTGACCGCCGATGTCGACGACCGCGCCGACGCTGCCAAGGGTACGGCTGTCGCCGTGGGTGCGGTAGTGGCAGCGGCCGTTGTGATCGGGGTGTTCCTCCTCGGGCGTAGCCGCGGCCGTCGCAAGACCACCGTCATCGAGGTTCGGCGTTACTGATGGCCCGGCTCCGACCTGTGCCGGTCCGGTCCGGTGGAATGCTCCGAAACCTGGAACGCCTGGGCATCAACCGGGGGTTGATGGGAGGAAGCCGCGGGTGGTTCTACCTTGGGACAGGTTTGTGGACCGTTCGCAAGGTACGGACACTGGCCCGTCGCCAGCCCGAGATCCTTCTCCGCGAGGTGATCCGGCCCGGTGATCGGATAACGGTGGCCAATGGGGTTGCCACCATAGAGTCGGTTCCGGTGGATGCTGCCCAGCTCTCCCGTAAGGGGAGGAAGGCGAGACGAAAGCTCGAAGCCACCCCGAAGTCGCGTCGCCGCCGTCGGGCCTCCAAGCGGGCGGTCCTCACCCACGCTGACGTGAAGGGTGCAGCTCGCCGCTGATCGGGTCGGACCTCGGGGCGCACCGGTTCGACCACGGCCTTTGGGTGTGGCCCGTGGTGGGAGGCAGGATGGAGCGGTGAAGGTGCACCTGCGAAATCCGAACCGCATCGTCGAGATCGCCGGTCCGACGAGCATCGTTGCCCTCCTACGGCACCTCGACCTCAACCGAGAATCTGTCCTCGTGATCCGGGGCGGGACCCTCGTTCCCGGAGATGCCATGTTGGCCGATGATGACGAGGTGGAGATCCGACCGGTCATCTCCGGTGGCGCCGAATGAAGTGTCGAGTCTGTCGGGAACCGGCAGTGATCGACATCCGAAGGCACAACGCCAACTTCTGTGTCGATCACTTCCTGCGCTTGTGCCGAGATCAGACGGCCAAGGCCATCGAGGATTTCGACATGCTCAACCCGGGAGACCGGGTTCTGGTGGCCGTCTCGGGCGGGAAAGACAGCCTCGCCCTCTGGGATCTGCTTCGCGAACTCGGCTACGAAGCCCATGGCCTCTACATCGGGCTCGGGATCGGTGGCTACAGCGACCGGTCAGGGGAGATGGTGCGATCTTTCGCCCATGACCGTGGTCTGACCTTGCACCAGATCGATCTCCGCGAGGAGTACGGCACCGATGTGCCGACCGCAGCCAAGGCGACCCGTCGAGTCCCCTGTTCGGCGTGCGGGTTGTCCAAACGTCATCTCTTCGACCGGGCAGCCGTGGACGGTGGGTTCGACGCCGTGGCCACCGGCCACAACCTGGACGACGAGGCGGCGGTGTTGTTCGGCAACACACTGCGGTGGCAGACCGAGTACCTGGCCCGACAGATGCCGGTCCTGGAAGCTCGGGCTGGTTTCCCCAAGAAGGTGAAGCCGCTCATCCGGCTCGGTGAGCGGGAGATGGCGGCGTACTGCGTTCTGCGTGGCATCGACTACATCGTCGAGGAATGCCCGATGGCCGAAGGCAACAAGCACCTCGGGTACAAGGAAGCCCTCAACGACATCGAGGCCCGGTCACCTGGCTCCAAACACGACTTCTACTTCGGGTTCTTGGCTCGCGCCTCGGGCCGCTTCGCTGACGCTGCGCCAGCGCCGTTGGAGCAGGGCTCTCCTCTCGGCGAGGGCGATCATGATGGCGCACTCGGCCGTTGCGATCGGTGCGGCTCACCGAGCACCTCGGAGGTCTGCGCGTTCTGTCGTCTGATCGAACGCTCAGCCGGAGCTCAGCCCGTCACCCTCACCAGGAAAGGCCGTCCGCTGTGAGCGATAACGCTTCCGATCGTTCGTTCAGAGTCGGGGAGGAGATCCTCCTCATGGATCGTAAGAAGCGCCGATATCTCGTGGCGTTGGAGGACGGTGCCGAGTTCCACACCCATTCTGGCTTCATTCCCCACAGCGAGATCATCGGCCAGCCCGAGGGGGCGGTGGTGCGTTCATCCCGCGGGGCCACCTTCACCACCTTCCGGCCGACACTCAGCGATTTCGTGTTGAAGATGCCTCGAGGCGCACAGGTGATCTACCCAAAGGATCTCGGCCCGATCCTGATGCTGGCCGACATCTTCCCCGGGGCACGGGTGCTGGAGTCCGGGGTCGGGTCCGGAGCGCTGTCCATGACCATGCTCCGAGCCGGGGCTGTGGTCACGGGCTACGAACTGCGGGAGGACTTCGCCTCCCGAGCCCTCAAGAACGTGACGACCTTCGGTGGCTCAGAGCTCACGGATCGATATCGAGTCGAGAATCGGGACTGCTACGAGGGGATCGACGAGGAGAACCTCGATCGGGTGGTCCTGGATCTTCCCGAACCTTGGCAAGTGGTCGGCCACGCCGAGAAGGCGCTGCACCCGGGCGGGATCATCTTGGCGTACACGCCGACCATCATCCAGGCCGTTCAGTTCCGCGAGAGGCTGGTGGACAGCTCCTTCGAACTGGCCGAGACAATCGAAGTCCTCAATCGGGGGTGGAACATTGACGGCACCTCGGTTCGACCCGACCACCGCATGGTGGCCCACACCGGTTTCTTGACCCACGCCCGGCTGCTTCCCTCGGGATGACGCGACGGTGGCGGGGTCCGAAGACCCCGCCACCTCGCCATTCCCTTAGATCGTTCCCCAGAATCGGGGACGATTGATCAGACTTCGATGAAGATGCATTCGCCGGGGCATTCCTCGGCGGACTCGATCACAGCTTCTTCCTGGCCGGCTGGCACGTTGGCCAAGCCCTCGGGTCCACCCGGATCGGAGTAGACCTTGGAGCCTTCCTTCACATAGGCGAGGCCATCGTCGAGAAGTGTGAAGACGTCGGGAGCGATCTCCTCGCAGAGCCCGTCGCCGGTGCAGAGATCCTGGTCGATCCAGACCTTCATGGTTGCGGTTGCCTCTCTCGTGGGTGGCGTCGTCCTCTTTGGACGACAGGGCGGATGCCGTGCCGCGGAGCGTAGCGGAACCGTGAGGCGAAACCGAACCTGGCCGACGTCGCTCGACCGTGACATACCGGTCTTGGGTCACACGCTCCGATTCGAAGTGATGCGGAGAGTGAGGGTGGTGTGGTGGTCACCTTCAGGAGCAAAAGTCAGGCCTAGGGGTGCGCCGAATCGATCCGAACCGGGAGTAGCGTCCCAGTGGGGTGACCCACAACGGAACAGATGCAGGGAGGGTTTGTCGTGAGCGATGACGAAACGATCCGGAACCCGAGCGGCGACGCCGAACTGAACGACCTCCGAGAGCAAGCGGCATCCCTCGAGGAAGAGGTGACGACCCTTCGGAGGCGCCTCCAGGAGGCTCCCAAGCGGGTTCGCACCCTCGAGGAGCGGTTGCTGGAGACCAAGGGGCAACTTCAACAAGCTGTCAGCCAGAACGAGAAGCTCACCTACACGTTGCGTGAGGCTCGCGACCACATCGCAGCCCTACGTGAGGAGGTGGACAAGCTCACCCAACCGCCGGCGGCCTACGGCACCGTTCTCGGCACCAACGACGATGGCACCGTCGACGTGTTCTCCGGCGGACGCAAGATGCGAGTGGCAGCCATGCCCGACGTGGCCGACTCGCTCACCCGTGGCGATGAGGTTGCTCTGAACGAGTCCTTCAGCGTGATTCTCTCTCGTGGCCATGACCTCACCGGCGAGGTAGTGACCGTAAAAGACAACATGGGCTCGGGCCGGGCGTTGGTGGTGGGCCGTGCCGATGAGGAGCGGGTGTGCGAGTTCACCGGCGAGGATCTGGCCGCCATGGTGCGAGCGGGCGACACCGTCTTGATGGACAGCCGCTCGGGCTTGATACTCGAAAAACTGGCCCGACCCGAGGTCGAGGAACTGGTCCTGGAGGAGGTGCCCGACGTCTCCTATGAGGACGTGGGGGGACTTGACAGCCAGATCGAACAGATCGCCGATGCCGTCGAACTTCCCTTCGTGCACGCCGAGCTGTTCGGTACCTACCAGCTTCCGGCGCCCAAAGGGATTCTCCTCTACGGCCCTCCGGGGTGCGGCAAGACCCTCATCGCCAAGGCGGTCGCCAACTCGTTGGCCAAGAAAGTGGCCGAGGTGTCCGGCGACGAGCACGCCCGGAGCTACTTCCTCAACATCAAGGGTCCCGAACTGCTCAACAAGTACGTAGGGGAGACCGAACGTCAGATCCGCTTGGTGTTCCAGCGAGCTCGGGAGAAGTCGGAGGAGGGGTGGCCGGTCATTGTCTTCTTCGACGAGATGGATTCGATGTTCCGTACCCGGGGCTCAGGAATCAGCTCCGACATGGAGTCCACCATCGTCCCCCAACTCCTGGCCGAGATCGACGGGGTCGAGACGCTGAAGAACGTGATCGTCATTGGGGCCTCCAACCGGGAGGACCTTATCGATCCGGCCATCCTCCGGCCCGGACGCCTGGACGTGAAGATCAAGATCGAGCGACCAGACGAGACGGCGGCAACCCAGATCTTCTCCCGCTACCTGACCTCAACGCTTCCGCTCGATCCCGACCAGGTCACAGACTTGGGCGGGGGAGATCCCGACAAGTGCGTCCAGGCCATCATCGAGTCCACTGTCGAAGAGATGTACCGGGACGACGAGGAGAACCAGTTCCTCGAGGTCACCTATCAAAACGGAGACAAGGAGATCATGTACTTCAAGGACTTCGCGTCCGGAGCCATGATCGAGAACATCGTGCGGCGAGCCAAGAAGTTGGCCATCAAACGCCAGATCGCTGGGGGTTCGGTGGGAATTCGCTCCGAAGACCTGGTGGCGTCGATCCACCAGGAGTACAAGGAGCACGAGGACCTGCCGAACACCACCAACCCCGACGACTGGGCCAAGATCTCGGGCAAGAAAGGCGAGCGGATCGTCTACATCCGTACCCTCATCAAGAAGAGCGAAGACGCCGAGCCTGCCGGTGGTCGCTCGATCGAGCGGGTGGCAACCGGCCAATACCTCTAGCCATGCGGTGTCTATTGGTCGGCTCGCCTGCTGGCTCGCCTCCTAGGGAACCTGGCGGTCGAGTCCGGTCGGCTTCGATGACTCGACCTTCATGAGCGGCGGGTGGAAACGAAGTTCCAGCCCGCCAACACGATGACGGCGCCGAGCACGGTTCCGATGAGGCCGCTCGGCGCCAAGGCGAACCCTTCGCCTGTCAGAAGGTTCAAGGCCATTCCCCCGACGAAGGAACCTGACAGCCCGGCCACCAGCAGCGGTCCCCAATCATCGGGACGGGAACTGCCGCCGAGGATCATGTTGGCGAGCCAGCCCGAGAGCATGCCCCAGAGCAGGATGGCGAGGAGGATCACGGCGTTCCTAAGGGTAGAGGTTCGGAACCTGAAGCGTTGCACACCCGACAATGGTCGTGTCCAAAGGACATGAGCGGATCGGTCCGATCGTCGTCGCTACCAGGTTGACCAGACCGACGGTCGACGGCCGGTATCGTGCCGCGATGGCACTCCCGAAGGTCCTGGGCATTGAGACCGAGTACGGAATCGTCCACCGCGGACCCGGTGAATCAAACCCGGTCACGGCATCTTCGCTGCTCATCAATGCCTATCTCTCGGACCTCGACCGCCAAGCCGGAGCGGCGAAGGTCGAGTGGGATTTCGAGGACGAGACTCCAGGCAACGACGCCAGGGGAGCATCCGGCCCGGCCCAACCGCCTGAGGTCGAGACCCACCTCGTGAACGCGGTGTTGACCAACGGGGCCCGCTACTACGTCGATCATGCCCATCCCGAGATGTCGTCGCCGGAGTGTGCCGACCCGCTAGCAGTTGTGCGGTACGACCGGGCCGCCGACGTGATACTCCAGCGGTCGATGGCCGCAGCCAGCCGCTTCCTACCCGCGGACTCCGAACTGGTGGTCTACAAGAACAACTCCGACGGCAAGGGCAACTCCTACGGCTGCCACGAGAACTACCTGATGGCTCGGTCGGTTCCCTTCGCCCGGATCGTGGCCGCCGCCACCGCCCACTTCGTCACCCGGCAGATCTTCACCGGCAGCGGCAAGGTCGGTACCGAGGCTCCCGGCATGGGGATGACCGATGTCCCGTACCAGATCACCCAGAGGGCGGACTTCTTCGAGGCCGAGGTCGGACTGGAGACCACCCTCAAACGCCCGATCGTCAACACCCGAGACGAACCTCACGCCGACGCCCAGAAATACCGGCGTCTCCATGTGATCACCGGGGACGCCAACTGCTCGGAGACCGCGACGCTTCTCAAGCTGGGCACGACGGCGTTCGTGCTGGCCATGGTCGAGGACGATGCCCTCGACGACCTGGCCGTCTTCCGATCTCCGGTACAGGCCATGCGTCGCGTGTCCTACGACCTGAGCCTTCGCTTGCCGAACGAGCTGGCGGACGGGTCGAAGGTCACTGCACTGGAGATCCAGTGGGACCTGCTCGCCGCGGCCCGGCGATGGGCGGACCGGTCGGGTCTGGATGCGGTCGGTGGGGCTGTAGGTGACCTGGTTCTCGACCAGTGGGAGGAGGTACTCACCGCGTTGGAACGGGATCCGGCCACCTTGGCTGACAGGCTGGACTGGGTGGCCAAGCACCGGATCCTCACTGGTTACCAGGACCGTCACCGATTGCAGTGGTCCGACCCGCGACTAGCGGCACTGGCTCTCCAATACCACGACCTTCGCCCCGAACGGTCGCTGGCAGCCCGGGCTGGACTGCGCCAGATCGTCGACGTCGCCGACGTGGAACGGTCGGTCACCGACCCACCCGACGACACCCGTGCGTACTTCCGAGGGCGGTGCCTTCAGCGTTGGGGCGATGCCGTGGTGGCCGCCAACTGGGATTCGTTGATATTCGACACCGGTGGCGACGTCCTGCGACGGGTTCCCATGATGGAGCCGCTTAGGGGTACCCGTGCCCATGTCGGCGACCTGATCGAACAGAGCGTGGATCCGGCCGACCTGCTGACTAGGTTGAGCGGTGCCGGATGAAGGGTGCCGGATGAAGGAGGTCCGAGGTGGCTGAACGAGAGCAGAAGCGAAAGCCGGCCCCAGCCCGGGACGCCGACCAGGTATCGGACGCGCCAGCACCCACCGAGACGGGTGAGAAGCTGAAGGCCGACATAGACGATCTTCTGGACGAGATCGACGAGGTCCTCGAATCCAACGCCGAGGATTTCGTGCGTTCCTACGTGCAAAAGGGCGGCGAGTAGCAATCGGTCGTAGACGGCTACCCTCCCGAACGTGCAGATTCCGACGTTCTCGCCGGGCGACGATCCCGGACCCGACTTCGCAGCCCTGCTGCGGCGCCAGGGCCTCATGCCCCAAGCCCCAGCCGCGCCGGTAACCTCGGCTGGTCCGGTGACCCATGGCACAACCGTTGTTGCCATCCGCTACGCCGACGGTGTGGTCATGGCCGGCGACCGGAGGGCCACGTCGGGACACTTGATCAGCCACCGCTCGATAGAGAAGGTGTTCCCAGCAGACCGGTGGTCTGGGGTTGCCATCGCCGGAGCGGCTGGCCCGGCCATGGACATGGTGAAGCTGTTCCAGTTGCAACTTGAGCACTACGAGAAGGTTGAAGGCTGGCCCCTTTCGCTGGAGGGCAAGGCCAACCAGCTCTCTGGGATGGTCCGCAACCACCTCCCGGCGGCGATGCAAGGCTTGGCCGTGGTTCCACTGTTCGCTGGCTTCGACACCCGACGCAACGTCGGACGACTGTTCCAATACGACATAACCGGTGGGCGATACGAGGAGAACGACTACGCCACGTCTGGTTCTGGTGGTCTGCACGCTGCAACCGTCGTGAAGCTCGGCTTCCGTGACGGGCTTACCCGCCAGGACTGCATGGACCTGGCCCTCCAGGCCCTCGTGACCGCGGCCGACGAGGACTCCGCCACCGGGGGACCCGACCTGAGGCGCAACATCTGGCCGGTGGTCGCCACCATCGACTCAGAAGGGTTCACCCGGGTGCCTGATGCAGAGCTTGCCGAGGCGTATCAGCGCCTCTTGGACGCCGGAGGTTCGGACCGATGAGCATGCCGTTCTACGTCGCTCCCGAGCAGGTCATGAAGGACCGGGCCGACTATGCACGCAAGGGCATCGCCCGAGGTCGCAGCCTGGTTGCAGTCGTCTGCACCGAGGGGATCCTCATCGTCGCCGAGAACCCGTCGAGCACGTTGCGCAAGGTGTCTGAGATCTACGACCGGATCGCGTTCGCCGGGGTTGGAAAGTACAACGAGTTCGATCAGCTTCGAATCGCCGGTGTTCGTGCCGCCGATCTGAAGGGCTACTCGTTCAGCCGCGAGGACGTCGACGCCAGGAGTCTGGCCAACCAGTACGCGCAGATCCTGGGACAGGTCTTCACCCACGAGATGAAGCCCCTCGAAGTGGAGATCCTGGTGGCCGAAGTGGCCCCCGAGCCCGGGCGAGACCAACTCTTCCACCTCCTCTACGACGGCACGGTCATAGACGAGGACATCAATGCGACCCTGGGAGGAGACGCCGAGGCGGTCGCCGAGAGGTTGACCAGCGCCTTGGGGGATCAGCCCATTCCGAACCTGGCTGGAGCCCTATCGGCGGCCATCACTGCGCTGGCCGGGCCTGACCGGGAGCTGGCTTCGGGCGACCTCGAGGTTGCCCTCCTGGATCGCAACGGTGTCAGGCGCTGCTTTCGACGCCTCGATGACGACGAGGTCTCGGCCCTGTTGTCGCCTACCTGACCGCCACCTTGGGTGATCATGAATCGATCTGAGGGAAGGCCGCCAGTTTGTGCCCCCAGTTCGGACCGGGTGGGCTCCTCCCATTCGAGGCGTCTCGGGCCGATCCGATTCCAACCCGGCTGGTGGACGGAAAGGCTCCCGACCCGGCTCGCGGGCCTGGTCATGGCGGCCGTGCTGGTGTGCGGGGCCTGTACCACTGGTGACGGCGGGCAGTCGGTTGACGCTCCCACGACCACGACGTCGGTACGCGGATCCGATGGATCGGTCCGTGACGGCTCCTCGCCCCAGGATTCGGTGTCGCGAGCTCCAGCCTCCGTGTCGGCCGCAGTATGGGCCGGTGGCTTCTGCCGGGCCTTCCAGACATGGCTGGATGCGGTGGCCACCGCCAGTGAAGGGCTGAACGCCACCATCGTTCCCGGCGATCTTGCCGCGGCTCGAACCGCTATCGCCGAACTGTTCCACGACGTGGCCGATCGCACGACCGTCCTGGTCGAACAGCTCGAGGACAGCCCGGTCCCCGACGTCGACGGAGGTGAGCGCCTGGTGCGCGAGATGGCCGCCATGTTCGAAGACGTGCGAGGGGCCTTCGACACCGCAGGAGACCAGGCCCGGAAGGCCGACATCGCGGACCCCGCCTCGTTTCAGTCCGAGGTGACCGAACTGGTCGGGGCCTTCCAACGTCAGATCGAGACCATGACCGAGGCGTTCGGGACGTTGGACGAGAGATTTCCAGACCCCGAACTGAAGGAATCGATCAACTCAGCGTGCTCGTTCGGCTGACCGAGCTGGGTGGCGAATCCACCCGATCCTCAGGACAGCCCACGATGTCATCTCGATGTTGCCTCGCGCCGGTACGGTGAAGGCGTGGAGCGTCGAATCGTGGGCCTCGAGAACGAGTACGGCGTCACGTGTACGTCGCGAGGTCAACGTCGACTGAGCCCCGACGAGGTGGCCCGCTACCTGTTCAGGCGAGTGGTCTCTTGGGGACGCAGCAGCAACGTGTTCTTGGTGAATGGTGCCCGCCTGTACCTCGACGTCGGGAGCCACCCCGAGTACGCAACCCCGGAGTGCGATTCGGTGCGTGACGTCGTCATCCACGACAAGGCGGGTGAGCGCATCCTCGAACAGCTCGTGGTCAGCGCTGAACAACGTCTTCACGAGGAAGGCATCCGGGGCACGGTGTACCTGTTCAAGAACAACACCGACTCGGCCGGTAACTC
Source organism: Microthrixaceae bacterium (assembly GCA_016702505.1). Classification (NCBI taxonomy): domain Bacteria; kingdom Bacillati; phylum Actinomycetota; class Acidimicrobiia; order Acidimicrobiales; family Microthrixaceae; species Microthrixaceae bacterium. Next base: position 156,260 of record JADJDU010000030.1, on the reverse strand, counting down.
CTATGGCTGTCACGAGAACTACCTCACCAGTCGGCGCGACGACTTCGGCCACTACGCCGAGGTGCTCATCCCGTTCCTGGTCAGCCGCCAGATCTATGCCGGAGCGGGCAAGGTGCTTCAGACCGCACGGGGAGCGATGTTCTCGATCAGTCAGCGGGCCGAGCACATCTGGGAGGGGGTGTCCAGTGCAACGACCAGGTCGAGGCCGATCATCAACACCCGAGACGAACCCCACGCCGATGCTGAGCGCTACCGACGGCTGCACGTGATCGTGGGCGACTCGAACATGAGCGAACACGCCACCTTCCTCAAGGTCGGGGCCACCAGCCTGCTGCTGCGCATGTTGGAGGAACCCAACGTCGTCCTTCGGGACATGACCCTGGAGAACCCGATCCGGGCCATCCGCGAGATCAGCCACGACATCACCTGCACCCGCAAGGTGAGACTGGCCAACGGTCGAGAGGTATCGGCACTGGACATCCAGAGCGAGTACCTCCAGCGGGCGCTGCGCTACGCCGAGACTCGTGGCCTGAACCCCGAAGAGAAGATGGCCCTCGAAGCCTGGGAGCATGCCGTCACCACCATCGAGCGCGATCCGCTGGCGTTGGACACCGGCTGCGACTGGGTCATCAAGCACAACCTGATCGAGTCCTACCGGGAACGCCACGGCCTCAGCCTCTCGGATCCCCAGGTCGCCCTCGTGGATCTCCAATACCACGACATCAGCCGAGATCGCGGCCTGTTCTACCGGATGCAGGCCCGGGGCCTGGTCGACCGGGTTTGTGACGATGCCGAGATAGAGCTGGCCACCGACCAGCCGCCTCAGACCACCCGGGCTCGGCTCCGAGGTGAGTTCATCCGCAAGGCCAAAGAGCGCAAGCGGGACTACACGGTGGACTGGGTCCACCTGAAGCTGAACGACCAGGCCCAGCGGACCGTCCTGTGCAAGGACCCATTCAAGTCTCACGACGACCGGGTCGAGAAGCTGATCGCCTCGCTGTGATCGGTCTCACCCCCAGCCACGAGGTCGCGTGATGCCAGCGTTCAGCGAGGCCACCGTGGTTGAGGTGATCGGGAAACGATCGGGGATCACCCGAGTTCGGTTGGATACTGGTGATCGGGCCTACTCCGTCACCCAGACCACTGGGCCGGTGGCCATTGGAGACCGCGTCGTGGTCAACACGACCGCGGTAGGCCTGGGCCTGGGGACGGGGGGATGGCACGTCGTGCACTGGAACCTGACCCGTGGCCCGTGGTCAGATCCCGGACCTGGGCATCTGATGAAGCTCCGCTACACCAGCATCCAGATCGATGCCGGCGCGGTCGAGGAGGACCAGCCCGACATGGCGACCGATCTGGACGGTACGCCAGTGGTGGTCGCCGGCCTGCACAGCCATCTACCGGTCCTAGTTGCTGCCATGACAGCGGCCCGGCCCGAGGTTCGGATTGCCTACGTCATGACCGATGGTGGGGCCTTGCCGTTGGCGCTCAGCGAAATGGTCGCCGAGTTGAGCGACCGTAACCTCCTGGTTGGTACCGTGACCGCGGGGCACGCGTTCGGAGGAGACCTGGAGTGCCTGAACGTGCCGAGTGCGCTGGCCGCGGCTCGCCACGTACTCGGTGCCGAGGTGATCGTGGTGGCCATGGGGCCCGGCGTCGCCGGAACCGGCTCCAGGCTCGGCTTCACCGGGCTCGAGGTGGCCCCCGCACTAGATGCCGTGGATTGGTTGGGCGGGAGGGCCATCGCCTGCGTACGGGTCTCCTCGGGTGACGGCCGGCCCCGTCACCAGGGGATCAGCCATCACACGCTGACCGCGCTCGAAGCGGTGCGGTCGGTGGTCGACGTTCCGGTTCCGCCCGGAACGGGTCACCCAGCACACCTTGATCGGCACCAGTGGCACGAGATCGATCCTGGTCACATCGACGCCGATCTGAGCGATGCCGGACTCGTGGTGAAGACGATGGGCAGAGGCATCAATGAGGATCGAGCCTTCTTCGACGCTGCCGCCAGCGCCGGTCGTTGGGCCGCCCAGTCGATTCGATAGCGCCGGCGACACGACACCTCACCTGACACACCTCACCTGACACACCTCGCCATCCTCCGAAGACCCCTGGAGGCAAGAAGGCCCCGAGTCAGGCACATCCGGCGAGGCCAAGCTTCAGACGGGTCGAGCCTCGTATTGGCAAGGGCATACGGTCAAGGCTGTCATCCAGCCTCTTAGGATCCACCTTCAATGTCGTCGAGCCGAGTCGGGCGAATCCTTTCGCTCATCAACCTCCTTCAAGACACGCCACGTCCTCTGTCGGCAGCCGAGATCCACTCCCGGGTACCGGGCTATCCCGAGAGTGCGGCGTCGTTCCATCGCCAGTTCGAGCGGGACAAGGACGAATTGCGCGAGATGAACCTCCCCCTCCTGATGGAGCCGGTGCCAGCATCTGACCCTCCGACAATGGGGTATCGCCTCGATCGACAAGGTTTGGATCAGCCTGCGGCCAACCTCGACGAGGACGAGCTGGAGGCACTGAACCTGGCCGCCGCCATGGTCGGCTTCACCGGAGGACTCGGGCAGCGGGCGGTGTTCAAGCTCGGTGGTGCCGCTGCCCGCGTCGCCCAACGCATCGAGGTCACCGACGACCCGAACCTGGTTTCGGCATTCTCAGCGGTCGTGGATCGATGTCGCCTGCGGTTCGGCTATCGGGGGGAGAGACGAGAGATCGATCCGGTGCGAATCGAGTTCGCCCGAGGTCGGTGGTACCTCAACGGTCATGACCACGATCGCGACGCTCAGCGGTGGTTCCGCGTCGGCCGAATGGAAGCCCCGCTCGAGTTGGATTCTCCCGGGTCGGCGTCAACGGCTCACAGGCCCGCCGAGGAACTCACCCTCGACCCGTGGGCCCTTCCTGGTGAGAATCCCCCGTTCTACGCCGACGTCTGGTTCGACAGCGTGGCCGCAATTGCGGTCCGTGGCTCCGTGCCAGACGTCGAGGTCGTATCCGATGATGAGGCTGGTCTCGTCCTTCGCCTCGAGGTGCACAACACCGATGGTTTCCGATCCTGGCTGTTGACCTTCCTGGATCGGGCCGAGGTGCTGTCACCCCCCGAACAGAGGAAGCAGATGTACGAGTGGCTGACCTCGGTGGTCTCGAGCGCTCATGACGATCTGGCGCCGAGGGACGGGGGACCAGCATGAGCCGGATCACCGTTGCCACCCGGATCCAGCGACTATTGGCGATGCTTCAATGGATCGCATCCCACCCCGAAGGTGTGGCGATCGACGAGGCCTGCGCCCGCTTTGCCATGAGTCGGGCCGATCTCCTCGGCGAGCTCCAGATGGCCTCGATGATCGGCGACGGTTCTTCGAACTTCGATGACATGCCCTTCCTCGTGATCATCGAAGAGTCGAGGGTGGAGGTGTGCCTCCTGGCCTTCCGCAAGCCGTTGAGGATGACGAGGGCCGAACAGATTGCACTGTTGACCGCCGCCGGAGCCTTGGTGGACCTCGACGGCGATTCGACCGCCCCGCTGGCCCGTGCATTGGCCAAGCTGGCCGATCAACTGGGCATCGCCCTCGGGGAGACGTTCGAGGTCGCGGTAGACCATGACGGCGGACCAATGGCCCGGGCGATCGACCAGGCCATCGCGGATCGACGCCGGATCACCTTTACCTACTGGAACTACGGCCGCGACGAGAGATCAGCCCGTGAGGTGGAGCCCTGGCGGGTGTTCCACGAGAACGACGAGTGGTATCTGGTTGGAGTAGACGTGAACAAGGGGGAATCACGCAACTTCCGCCTTGACCGCATCACCGACCTAGTCGTGACCGAGACGGGGGCAGAGCCTCCTCCCCGTCGGATCCCGGCCACGCTAGATCTCGATGTCGGGCTGCCCGAGGTCGTGCTCGACCTGCCATCGAGCGCCTCGTGGGTTGTGGAGGCCTATCCGATACGTGCGCATCAATGGAACGGAGAACGTCTCGAGGTCACGCTGGCGGTGACGGGTTCGAGCTGGCTCGAGCGACTCCTCCTACGTGTAGGCCCCGACGCTCGCATCGTCTCGATCGACGAGCGACTGGGCGGGCCGGACCTGGCCGCGCAGGCCGCCCTTAGGGTCTTGGCTCGCTACCAGTAGTTGGCGACGGCGACGGCGCGTTCTGCGTCGGAGGGGAGCGCGCTAGCGTCGGTCCCCGTGTCATCACCCAATGCCGAACCGGCTCGGACCCAGATGGGGGAGAGCTCGAGTCCGGGATCTGATCCAACCGACGACTCTGTTCGGTATGGGTCCAAGACCAAAGCCAAGCGTTCGGCTCTGCGCAACATCATCGAGTGGGTGGTGGTGGTCGGTGGTGCTGTTCTGGTTGCCGTTCTCATTCGTTCCTTCTTGTTCCAGACCTTCTGGATCCCATCGCCTTCCATGGCCACCACCTTGGTGAAGAACGACCGAGTGGTCGTCAACAAGCTCTCATATCGCCTTCATGACCCTCGGCGCGGCGACATCGTGGTGTTCCATCGCCCACCATCGGAGTACACGGCGTCCAGCAACATCAACGACCTGATCAAGAGGGTGATCGGCCTCGAAGGTGAACGGGTCTCGATAATCGACGGCTCGGTCCGCATCGATGGAGTTGCCCTCGATGAGCCCTACACCCACGGGCTTCAGACGGTGGATCAAGGGTGCAGCACCGGCGAGATGCAGGCGCTGTTCACCGCCGAGGGATACCTCGTACCCGAGGGACATGTCTTCGTCCTCGGCGACAACCGGGTGAACTCCGGCGATGGTCGGTGCTTCGGCCCCGTGGACGAGGATCTGATCGTCGGGAGGGCATTCCTGAAGATCTGGCCGCCCGGCAGCATCGGAAGCCTCTAATGGGTCCTCGCCCGACTGCGAACTTTTGCTAGCACCAGTTTGCAGGCATACGCTGACAAGATGGCACAGAACAAGGTTCTCAAGCGGTTTCTCGAAGCTGGGGTGTCGTTCACCGAGATGACCCAGGCCAAGGCCGAGGCGCTGGTGAAGGAATTGGTGAAGGCGGGTGAGGTTCAGACCGAGCAGGCCCAGGCCCTCGTGATCGACTTGGTCGAACGCAGCCGCAAGAACACCGAGGCCCTCGTCGAGCAGGTTCGAGGTGAGATCATCGCCTCGGCCGACGCCTGGGGCTTGGCGACGCTCGCCGACCTGGATCGGATCGAGAAGTTGATCCAGTCGGTCGTTCCTGTGAAGAAGTCAGCAGCTGCTGAAAAGGCACCCGCAGCGAAGGCCGCCGCCAAGAAGGCCCCAGCGAAGAAGGCTGCTGCCAAGAAGGCGCCCGCCAAGAAGGCTGCTGCCAAGAAGGCCCCAGCAAAGAAGGCGCCCGCGAAGAAGGCTGTCGCCAAGAAGGCGCCCGCCAAGAAGGCCGCGGGCTGAACCCTCCGAGGCGGTGCGCCGACGCCTCGATGCCGAACTGGTTCGCCGAGGGCTGGTAACCAGCCGCGAACGGGCTCGGGAGGTAATCGGGTCGGGCACCGTCACGGTCAACGGTGCTCCGGCGGCCAAGGCCTCGCGCCTGGTTGCCCCCGACGAGGCGATCTCGGTTGGATCACCACCGCCACGATTTGTAGGTCGCGGCGGCGAGAAGCTGGCTGGCGCAATCGACCGCTTCGCGGTCGATCTGAACGGTTGCCGTGTCCTCGATGCCGGAGCCAGCACCGGGGGGTTCACCGACTGCGCCCTTCAGCTCGGAGCGTCATCGGTAGTTGCCGTCGACGTCGGGCGAGGTCAACTCCACCAACGGTTGCGTACCGATCCGCGCGTCGAGGTGCATGAACGCACCAACATCAGACACAGTCAGCCCGGCGACTTCGGACCACGGCCAGACGTCGTCGTGGCCGATCTCAGTTTCATATCCCTACGGACCGTGGCTCCTGCCCTCTTGAACCTGGCCGCTCCGGGGGCCGAGCTGATCTGGCTGGTAAAGCCGCAGTTCGAAGCAGGCCGGTCCGAGGCGGCCCGAGGTTCGGGGGTAATAGGTGACCCCGAGGTGTGGCGAAGGGTCCTCGAAGAGGTGGGCGCCGCGATTCAGTCACTGGGAGCGACCATCATGGAGTTCATGCCTTCACCGATCCGAGGAGCCGATGGGAACGTCGAGTTTCTCCTGCACGGACGCGCCCCCGGTGGCCGGCACCCTGAGTCGCAGCCGCTCGCAGTTCTGATCGACTCGGTCCTCGATGAGGTGACGTCCCGGTGAACGTCGTGGCGATGTTCGTGCACAGCGGACGTCCAGAAGCCATAGCCACCGGACGAGAAGTCGCTGAATGGTTGCGCGCCCACGGCCTCGAGCCGGTTGCCTTCGATGGGGAAGCAGAACTTCTCGGCGTTCCGATCGCGTCAACCAACCCGACCGGTCTTCCCGCGGCCAACATCGGGCTCGTCGTGGCGATCGGAGGTGACGGCACCGTGCTGCGAGCCACCCGGTGGGCGGTGGCCGCCGACGCCGACCTGATAGGGGTGAACCTGGGCCAACTCGGATACCTGGCCGAGGTGGAGCCGAGCGGGTGGGCCGACGCCCTTGCGAGCTACCTCGCAGGTACGCACTCAATTGCCCCCCGGATGATGGTCTCCGCCGAGATCCGACCTGCCAACTCCGGCTCCGCAACGACGGAGTCGATAACCGGGGACGGAACCATCTCGGATGTCGCTTCACCTCCATCGGGTTTCGGGAGCCTTCCCCTGGGCCTCAACGAGGTGGTCGTGGAGAAACAGGCGATCGGGCGGACCATTCGCCTCGGAGTGAGCATCGACGGACGGTTCTTCACCAGTTACGTGGCCGACGGGATCATCCTCGCCACACCAACCGGGTCAACGGCCTACTCGCTTTCGGCTCGTGGCCCCATCGTGGACCCTTCTCATCGGGCGATTCTCCTGACGCCCGTTTCTCCTCATTCCCTGTTCGACCGTGCCCTCGTCCTCGACCCTGCCAGCACCGTCGAGATCAAGGTTCTGGGGGAGCGGGCGGCTGCCGTGTCAGTCGATGGCACCCAGCAGGGCGCGCTCGACCCCGGGCATCGGCTTCTGGTTCGAGCCGCCCCGACCCCGGCCCGTTTCGTCACGTTCGGTGGACGAGACTTCCACCAGATCCTCAAGTCGAAGTTCGGGCTCAACGACCGATGACAGAGCACGCGGGCCCGACCCGTCTGATCGAGTTGGCCGTCACGAACCTCGGCATCATCGAGTCGTTGCGATTGGTGTTAGACGACGGGATGACCGCTCTAACCGGGGAGACCGGTGCTGGTAAGACGATGTTGGTCGGGGCCATCGAGCTGCTACTCGGAGGCCGGGCCGATTCATCTGTCGTGCGGCCAGGCTCAGACGAAGCCTTGATAGAAGGTCGCTTCGATCTGGAGGGCACAGAGGTGGTGCTGAGCCGCGTCATAGCGTCTGAGGGTCGGTCGCGTGCCTACGTCGACGGTCGTATGGTCACCGCGACGGCCCTGGCCGAACTGACCGGCCCGATCGTCGACCTTCACGGCCAGCATGCCCATCAATCTCTCCTAGACCCCGTCACCCAGCGAATGGCACTCGACACCTTCGGGTCGGTGGATACCAGCCAGCTCCAAGCGCTGAGGTCCGAAGTGAGACGCATCGGCTCTGAACTGGCCGGTTTGGGAGGTGACGCCGGAGCCCGAGAACGCCAGCTCGACCTGCTGCGTCACCAGGTCGGTGAGATCGACGGGGCTGGGGTCACCGACCCAGACGAGGACTCGTACCTTGATCGTCAAGAGTCGATCCTGGCCAATGTGGTGGCGCACCAGGAGGCCGCGAGCCGGGCATCCGAACTGCTCGGCGCTGACGGCGCGGTGGTGGATCTACTAGGCGAGCTGACCTCGATCACAGCAGGGCGCGTTCCGTTCAGCTCCGTTTCCCAGCGGATCCAATCGCTGTCGGCTGAGGCCGCTGACCTGGTCGCTGAGGTCCGTGCCATCGGGGAGTCGCTCGAGCACAATCCCAAACGTCTAACCGAACTTCGTCAGCGTCGCCAGCTCCTCGTCGATCTCCGTCGCAAGTACGCCACCGCTGTTCGCTCCGACGGCACGACGGGGTCCGGGTCCCTGGCCGACGTCATCATCTATCGAGACGACTGCGCCCGCCGCATCGCCGACCTCGAAGCCCACGACGTCCGAGCGGCGGCGTTGGAACAGGACTTGGCCGAGGTCAAGAGGGCCGAGCAGGCCGAGGCCGGAAGGATTGGGGCCCAGCGTCGACAGCATGCGCCGGTGTTGGCCCGAGAGGTCGAGGCGCACCTGAAGGAGCTGGCCATGGGCCGGGCCAGGTTCGGGGTCCACGTTCCCCACGCCGATCCGGGAGACGACGTCGGATTCATGCTGGCAGCCAACCCCGGCCTACCGCCGGGACCCCTGTCCAAGGTGGCGTCGGGCGGTGAGCTGGCCCGAGTGATGCTCGCCCTGCGATTGGTCGTCACCGGGGCACCGCCTATCCTCGTGTTCGATGAGGTCGACGCCGGGATCGGGGGCGACGCCGCCGTATCGGTCGGGCGGGCGCTGGCAGCCCTCGGCCGTGACCACCAGGTCCTCGTCGTGACCCATCTGCCCCAGGTGGCGGCCTGTGCCGACCAGCAGGTGTCCCTCCGAAAGGACCACGACTCCGCGGTCGCTGCTGTTCAGGCCCAAGTGCTCGGCGACGAAGGTCGAGTAGACGAGATCGCTCGGATGCTGGCTGGTACCGCTGGGGGGTCGTCGATGCATTCGGCGGCACGCGAGTTGCTCGCCGCCGGCGCCGGAGAACGCCGGTGAGCGTCGACAGCCCAGACCGCAGGCCCGATTCCCCTGTCATCGACGTTACCGGTGTGGCACGGGTCGACCGTCGTACCAAAGACCTGGCCAAGCGGATCAAGCCAGGTGAGATCGCCGTCATTGATCACCAGGATCTGGACACCGTCGCCACCGAAAGCCTGATCGAGGCGGGAGCGGCCGCGGTGGTGAACGCCAGCGCCAGTATCTCTGGTCGCTATCCCAACGTCGGTCCGCTGCTGCTTCCTGCAGCGGGGATCCCGATGATCGACCACGTCGGGAGCGAGGTGATGGACCAGGTCGCCGACGGGTCCATCATCACCATCCGCGGATCTCACCTGATTCAAGACGACATCGTTGTCGCCGAGGGGGCGATCCAGAACATGGACACCCTCACCGCAACGCTCGAAGAGTCCCGACAGTCGATGGGTGACGAGTTGGAGAGGTTCGCATCCAACACCTTGGAGTACCTCCGCCGTGAGGGCCACCTGCTGGTCGATAACCCCGACATCCCCGACATTCCCGTCGACTTCGCTGGTCGACACGTGCTCGTGGTCGTCCGCGGTGTCGACTACAAGAAGGACCTGGAACTCCTCGAGCGCAGCGGCTACATACGCGAGCAGAAGCCTTTGTTGATCGGCGTCGACGGCGGGGCCGACGCGCTGTTGGCAATGGGCAAGGTGCCCGATGTGATCATCGGAGACATGGATTCGGTCTCGGAGAAGGCACTTCGCTGCGGGGCAGCGATGGTCGTCCACGGCTACGCCGATGGACGAGCCCCCGGAGCCGAGCGACTCGAGGAGATGGGCGTCGACCACGTGGTCTTCGCTTCGACTGGCACTTCTGAGGACATCGCCATGCTCATCGCCTTCGAACGCGGCGCCACCCTGATCGTGGCGGTGGGCACGCACAACTCGATGGTCGACTTCTTGGACAAGGGTCGCGCTGGCATGGCGTCCACGTTCCTGGTGCGCATGAAGGTCGGACCGATCCTGGTGGATGCCAAAGGCGTGAACCGCCTCTATGACAGCAGGGTCCGAAAGCGTGACCTGTTGTTCCTCGTGCTGGCCGCGATGATCGCGATGATCGTGATCACCTTGGTCAGCGATCCCGTCCGCCTGGTCCTCAGGGGCCTCACTCTTTCCTTCCGGTGATCCGGGGAGACCATCGATGATCAACCTGCGCTATCACATCGTGAGCCTCACTGCGGTGTTCTTGGCCCTAGCCATCGGTGTACTTCTGGGTGGGACGTACCTGGACAAGTACACGGTGGATCAGCTCGATCAGAGCATCTCCAACGCCGAACGCCAGATCCGAGAGACCAGGGCCGAAAACGACCGGCTTCGCGGCAACGTCTCCGATGCCGAGGCCCGCAACCAAGCCTTGATCGGCGGAGGTACCAACTCCCTCTTCGCCGACAACCTCACCGACGTACCAGTCCTGATCATCGCCGCCGAGGGCGCCGATGAGACCGCCCGTCGCAACTTGGTGCAGTCGCTCAATACCAGTGGAGCCGAATTCCGTGGCACGCTGACCGTCACCGGTCGTGTTTCCCTCTCCGATGAGCAGGCTCGAGATCTGGCCAGGTCGCTGGATCTGAGGACTGATGAAACCGATGCCGTCGTGGCCGAACTCGTCGACCGGTTCGGCGCGGCACTGGTAGCGGCCGGTCAGCCGCCGGCGCTCGATCCGGCCCCGTCGACCACGGTTCCCACCGACTCGATACCGGCGACGACCACGCCCGAAGGGGCCGCTCCAGGATCCGAGACGACGACGACTGGTCCCACCGACGGGACGGCCACCACCACCACGGTGCCAGTGCCAGATCCTCCGACAGAGCCAGAGGTCGTCTCTGCCCTGATCCAGGCTGGCCTCCTGTCCTTCGAGGCCCCGGTGGAGAATCCAGCAACTGGGCCGCTTCTTAGCGGTTCGTCCTATCGCTACGTGTTCCTGGCCGGCAGCTCACCGTCGATCCCCGCTACATCGTTCCTGATCCCGGTATTGCGGAGGATGGCCGAGAGCGGGCCGGTGCCGGCCCTGGTGGCTTCCACGACGCCGTCTGAAGACGGGTTGGATACGGCGGTCACGGTTGTAAGAGAGGATCCGGAGCTGAACCGTCTGGTCAGCACCGTCGACAACCTCGACTGGTTCAACGGACTGGTGTCGACCGTCCTCGGGCTCGAGGAGATCGGTCGGGGGGCGAGGGGTCACTACGGCGAGGGTCGTGGAGCGGCCGCGGCCATCCCCACGGGAACGTGACCGAGACCCGCGCCCGTCCCGTCAAGGGTCTCGGGTCAGCGGCCGCCACGATCACCTTCTGGAACCTCATCTCACGGATCCTCGGGTTCGTCCGGGTCCTGGCCACCGCGGGAGCGCTTGGTATCGCCGCACTGGGCGACACATATCAGCGCACCAACCAGGTGTCGAACCTGTTGTTCGAGCTGCTGGCCGGAGGGATGCTGTTCGCCGTCCTGGTCCCGACGTTCGTCTCCCACCTTGCGTCGAACAGCCGGGCCGACGCTGGTCGACTGGCGGGTGCGGTTGCTACCCGGGCGGTGGCGGCGTTGACCGTTGTCGTCATCGTGGGGCTCGCCTTCGCTGAGCCGATCGTGAGAGCGCTGTCTTCAGGGGTGAGTGATACCAGCCGCGACGCACAGGTGGATCTGGGTGTGTTCCTCCTGTGGTTCGTGTTGCCGCAACTTTTCTTCTACGGCCTGGGCGCGGTGGCGAGCGCGCTGCTCCAAGCCGACAGCCGCTTCGTGGCCGTCTCGGTGGCGCCGGCCGCGAGCAGCCTGGTGGTGACTGCCACCATGGTCGCTTTCGCCTTCACCCATGACGTCGACAGAGGCCTGACGCTGACGGGAGGAGAGAAGGTCCTGCTCGGAGGCGGCACCCTGGCTGCTACAGCGGTTCTGGCTCTGGTGCCGTTGGTGGCCGCGGCCCGAGCGGGGTTTCCCCTCCGCCCGGCCTGGCATGTGCCAGGAGATGAACTGGCGCCGTTGATCCGACGCGGCGCCTGGGCCACCGGGCACGTAGGCCTGAACCAGGTGCTGGTCATGTCCACCGTGGTGTTGGCCGGGAGGATCGAGGGGGGAGTGATCGCTTATCAGACAGCGTTCACATTCTTCTTGCTGCCTCACGCGCTGTTGGCCCATCCGATCTTCACCTCGCTCTATCCCCGGCTGTCGGCGGCGGGTGCGGACCGCAAGGACATGGAAGCCTTCAGCGATGACCTGGGTCGTGGTCTGCGAACCATGACGGCACTGGTGCTGCCAGCGTCATCGTTGTTGGCGGTGCTGGGAGGGCCGGCGCTGTCGCTGGTGCGAGTGGGTTCTTTCGATTCCAACGGGGTGTCGCTGGTCGCATCCACATTGGCTGCGTACCTCGCCGGCCTTGCCGCTTATTCGGCGACTTTTCTTCTAACCCGAGCTTCCTATGCCCTCGACGATGCCCGGCGCCCCACCACGGTGAACCTGTGGGCCACCATCGTAGCGGTAGCGGCAATGACCGCGGCGTCGTCCACCTTCGAAGGAAGAGCGCTGCTGGTGGCCTTCGGAATGATCACGGCAGTCACGACCACTGCGGCCGCCGTGATCCTCCACCACCACGTCACATCGCTGATCGGTAGGCCCGTACCGGTACTGCGGTCCGCCGTCGGGTCGCTGGTGGTCGCCGCAGTTGGGGGCAGCGCGGCGCTCGTCATTGTCGGGCTCGTGGGTTGGGCGGACTCAGGGTCGGCTGTCCTGGCTCTGCTGGGCGGAGCCGGTGCGGGATCGGTCGGTATCGCCGTGGCGATCTCCGTCGTCGGGACCGATGATGTGGAGCCGGTCTTGGGCATCTTGAGACGGGTGCGAGGACGACTCCGGTGAGTCGGGAACGCTGGTCACGGCTCGCCTTGGTCGGTGGCGTCCTGCTCTTTGCCGTTCTCTCGTTTGCATTCTCGAGGGAGGTTCGAGTCGAGTCGGAGCCAGCGCCGGGACCGGTTCGCAACGTGGTTGTCTTCACAGTTCCGTACCTGGGGATCGACGACGTCGACACTACGGCCATGCCCACCCTGACCAGGCTGGCCGGGACCGGTGCCATCGGGGCCACGAACGTGCGCTCCAAGGGAAGCACCCCCGAGGTGGTCGATGCCTACGCAACGCTGGGTGCCGGCAACCGCGTCGCAATCGGGCAGAGCGCCCCCCAAGTACCAGGAGCAGACCTCTCCGCTACATCCGCGCCTGTTGATGACGGCGAGGCCTCTGGCTCGATCGATGAAGACGACCCGGTGGTCGTGGAGGCCCGGCGGGTCACCTCTGCCGAACTGGGCCAGCCCGACAGTGGCGCCGATCGGATCGGTGTTCGCGACATGGGCCGGCTCGTCACCCTGGCCGACGCAGGGTCAGACGAAGGAGGACAACCCGGATCTCTGGCCACCGCGCTGAGAGCGGCGAACCTTGCCGCTGCGGTGGTGACCAACGCCGGAACCGACCTCGGCTCTCAAGCCTCAGCGCTGGTCCCGGCTCCCGCCGCGGTCGCCGCGTCCGATCCTGAGGGCCTGGTGGACGCCGGATCGGTCGATGCATCACTGCTGCGACTCCGTCCCGGTGGAGACGAGGTCGTGTCTGACCCCGCTGCCTTTGCATCCGCTGTCGACCGCGCCCTCGAGGTGGCCGAGGTCGTGTTCGTCGATACGGGCGACACCCTCCGATGGGCGGCGAATAGAGACACGGATGCCGTCAGCGGGGACCCGACGGTTTCGGAAATGGGCCGGAAGGCGGCGCTCGGTTCGACAGACCAGGTCCTGGCCATGGTGGAGCGAACCCTTGGGCCAGACACGCTCCTGATCGTCGTCGGCGTGACGCCCCCAGGTGATCGGTGGGCCCTGACCCCGATGGTGGTGCATGGGGCTGGAACGCCGGCCGGCTACCTGCACTCGTCATCGACGCACCGCCCAGACCTGGTAACCCTCACCGACCTGGGCCCGACGGTCCTCGACGCTCTAGGGGCGGACATCCCGTCGGCCATGATCGGACATCCCCTGGCCTACCGCCCGGGTGAGGCGAACTGGGACGGAGCGCTGGCCCTCGACTCCCTGCTGGAGAAGCGAGCCCCGATAGATAGGGCTATGGCGGTGGGGTTCATCGCGGTTCAGACGGTGGTCTACCTGCTGGCCGTGGCCGTGCTCCTGACCAACCCATGCCGACCCTCGTGGTTCGACCAGGCTCTCCTCTTGGCTGTGCTCACTTGTGCGGCGTGGCCGCTGGCCACGTTCGTGCTGCGCGTCGCACCATCTCTGTACTCCTATGGGGCCGGGACCTTCTTGCTGGGCTGGCTGGTGGCAGGAGCTGTGGCCTTCGCTGTCAGTCGACTGCAGCGGCATGCGCTGGACCCAGTGCTGGCGTTGTGCGCATTGACAGCCACAACCCTCGTCGCCGATCTGGCCACCGGTGCCCACCTCCAGTACGGCAGCTTCTTCGGGTACGCCCCGACCACAGCACCCCGCTTCACCGGAATCGGGAATGCCTCCTTCGCCTTGTTGGGCGGAGCCACGGTCACCATTTGCACCTCGCTCGTGGCCCGGTCGGCCAACCGCACCCAGGCCCTGTGGTGTGGCGGAGCGGTTGCGAGCATCGTCGTCCTGGCCGATGGTGCCCCGTGGATGGGAGCCGACGTGGGCGGCATCCTCACCCTGGTTCCGGTGCTCTGCCTGATGTTCTGGTCGCTGTCGGGCCGTCGGGTCCGGTGGTACACGATCGGTCTCGCTGCTCTGGTTGCGGCCGCGGTACTGGGATCTGCGGTGGCCATCGAGTCGTTGCGTGACCCCGGCCAACGAACCCACATCGGCCGATTCTTCTTGTCCACGGGAGACGGCACCATGGTCCAGGACACCCTGGCTCGTAAGTGGGCTGCCAACACCGCGGTACTGCGCCGATCCCCGTTGGCTTGGGTCGTGCCTCTCGTCGCCGGGGTCGCCTTCGTCGCGGTCGCCAGCGGTAGAGCCTGGCGGAGGGTGCTGCCGCTGGGAAGTCCCGAGCGCACTGGTGTTACCGCCACGCTCGCCATGGGGTTCGTGGGCTGGATCCTCAACGACTCGGGCGTTGTGGTCCTAGCCCTTGCCTCTGTGTTCCTCGGCCCCTACATCCTCCTCCTGGTCCAAGCCACCAACACACATGACCAAGACCACCAGACCGAGGCCGGTAGCGTTGGGACACCCATGGCCGACGAAACTCCAGATGCTGAAGCGGACGCGACGGAACCGGTTGGCGACCAGGACCCCGGGAATCTCGATTACCGGCTGATCCCCTCAGGAGATCAGCCGGTACCAGGACCACTCGTCGTGGCCCTGGTACCGGCGAAGGACCGTGGTGACTCGGTGGGGGATACCGTCGCTGCGTTGTCGGCGCTGCCGCTCGTATCACGGGTCCTGGTGATAGACGACGGATCGACCGACGACACCGCCGACACGGCCCGGGCAGCGGGTGCAGACGTGCTGGTACTGCCGACGAACCGAGGCAAAGGCGGCGCCGTTCTCGCCGGTGTAGCGGCCACACCCGAGGCCGACATCTACCTCCTCATAGATGCCGACCTGGCCGCCACCGCGGCGGCGGCCGACGTCCTCCTAGGTCCAGTGCTCCGTGACGAAGCCGACCTGGTGGTTGGCGTCCTGCCATCGGCGGGCGGCAAAGGTGGGTTCGGACTCGTCCGCGACATGTCGGCCCGGGGAATCGAACGAGCCTGCGGCTTGAAGGTCCGTGCCCCGCTGAGTGGACAGCGAGCGGTGCGCGCCGAACTGGTCAGGGGCTTGGATTCGGCCGAGCGTTTCGGGTTGGAAGTGGCCATGACCATCGACGTGGTGCGACGTGGTGGTCGGGTCGTCGAGGTGGATGTTCCAATGGATCACCGCCACACCGGTCGCTCCTTGGCCGGGTTTGCTCACCGCGGCCGTCAGGGTCACGACATCGCCAGGTCGTTGTGGCCTCGGATCACGTCACCGCGCCTGCGAACCGGAGCTGTGATCGGGACCACGGTGGTGCTGTGTCTCCTGGCCCCGCTGCTCGGCATCTCGCGGGTGCCCTCGACTTCACCGCTCGGTGCTCGACCGCGACGGGTCGTGGTCTTCGGCATGCAACCCTTGTCGTTCGATGACCTGAGCCGTGGGGTAACCCCCAACCTGCAACAGCTCATGGATGAAGGAGCCGTCGGTGCCCTCTCGGTGCGTACCGTGGCCCGTACACCCACCGATGGGGAGGGGTACCTGTCTATCGGGGCCGGGTCCCGCTTGGTCGGTGGAGGTCTGGTCGAGACCGTCCTGCCCGTCGGTGAGGATGTGGGCGGGGTTACGGCCGGTCAGTACGTCGCCTCGCTGACAGGCATGGAACCGGCAGGGGAGTACGTGGTCATGGGTGGGCCCAGCCTCCTGCGACGCACAGAGCGCTCCGAAGGCTCCTCGGCCCCCGGAGCTCTGGGGGATGCGTTGGAGGCGGCCGGTCTCCGAGGCGCGGTGGTCGGTAACGGAGATCAGCCCGCCACCTACACCAGCCCGGGCTATGTCAGCCGGCCAGCAGCGCTGATGGTCATGACCTCGGACATGGCGGTTTCGTCGGGTCACATCAGTCCTGAGGAGATGCTGGAGTCGTCGCAAGAAGGGCCGTTCGGGGTTCAGTCCAACGCCGACGCAATCGTCGATGGCACCTTGGACGAACTGGAACGAGCGGCGGTGGTAGTCGTCGACCCCGGCGACCTGGCTCGGGCGACCCGCTTCGGGAAGGCGGCGGTGTCGACTGCGTCCGACGCCATGTGGGAACGGCAGCTGACCAGAACCGACGCCATTCTGGGTCGACTGATGGACGAGGTCGACGACGACACCATGGTGCTGGTGGTCTCGGTCGTTCCCAGCACCTATCCGTATCGACCGTCGCCGTTGGTGGCATGGGGGCCGGGCGTCCCACATGGTCTCATCACCTCACCGTCCACGCGCCAATCCGGGGTCAGCGCCATCACCGATCTGGCACCGACGATCCTGGCTGCCCTGGGTGCCGAGGTCCCGGTGGAGATGCCGGGGAGCGCGGTGCGCTACGAGCCGGGCCCGGTGGACCTCGACCGGCTGAAGTCCTTAGACACCGACACGATGATCCGCGAGAAGACCTACGGTCCGGTTTCTGCTCGCTACATCCAGGTGTTCACCTTGCTGTACCTGGCCCTGGTCATCGCCGTTGCGGGGCGTCGCGGCCTCGGTCGGTTCGGGGGTCTGGTCCGGTGGCTGGTGTTGGCCTTGGCCGCGTTTCCGGTGTCGACCTTCATCGTTCGCCTTTTCGGGATCCTCAACGCCACCTCGACATGGGCCCAGGCCATTGCGGCCGCCACCCTTGCCGGAGGCATCGGGGCAGTTGCCGGCCGCGGTCGGCGGTCTGCGATATCACCGCTCGGATGGGTGTCAGGCCTGACCGTTGCGGTGATCCTGGTCGACTCGTGGACGGGGACCACGTTGCACCTGTCGAGTTGGCTCGGCTACTCACTTCACAACGCCGGACGGTTCTACGGCATCCCCAACACGACGTTTGCTGTTCTCGGCGCGTGCACGATCCTTACGGCAGGGCTCATCGTCCATCATGGTGAGCGCCGTCGCGAGGCGATCGTGAAGGTGGCGTGCCTGTTCCTCCTAGTGGTCGTGTCGGCGGGTCTTCCCATGTTGGGGGCAGACGTCGGCTCGTTGATCACCCTGGGTCCGGTGTTCGGCGTGACCCTCCTGGCCATGAGCGGACGAAAGGTGCGGCTGCGCAACGTGGCCCTGGCTGGCGTGGCGATGCTGGCACTGGTGGGTGCCGCCACCGCCTTGGACCTAGCCCGCCCGCCAGACCAGCGAAGTCATCTGGGGCGTTTCGCCGAACAGGTATCCGAGGACGGGCCTTCGGCTTTCGTAGATACCTTGATGCGCAAGCAGGAGGCGAACGCTCGCCTGGCCCAGTCCTCTCAGTGGGCCAAGATGGTCCCGGTCGCAGCGCTGTTCCTAGCGGTGCCGTTGATCTGGCAGCGGCGGCGTCGTGAACTACTTCCGCCTGGTAGTCCGCTGGCCACCACCTTTTGGTCCATCCTCGCCGCCACCGCTCTCGGATTCCTTTCCAACGACTCGGGACCGATAGTCATCGCCTTGTTCCTGGCCCATCTGCCTCCCCTGATACACCTGCTGTCGAGCGGCGGTGAACGCTCCTCAGCGACACTTCATCTTGCGGGAAGCCCGTCGGTGGCGGTGACGGTGTGAACGTAGCCATCGGTCTGGTGCTCGGTCTGACAGCAAGCAGCCTCACCCTCCGGTTGGTGCTGGGCACTCTGAACACCCCTGTGCTCCAACGAATGAATCACCGTGGCGCCCCCATCATCACCGCGGCCGGTCTGGTCGTGGTCCTGGCCGTACTGGCGGTGGAAGCGGCTCTTGGTCTTGTAGAAGCCGGTGGCATGGACCCGGTGGGTGGCACCATCGGTCGTCGTCTGGTGGTACTGGCCACCGTAGGGTTCGGCCTTCTCGGCTTCCTCGACGACCTCCTCGGAGCCGGCGAGAGCGGGGGGTTCAGCGGCCACCTCGGTGCCCTGGTCCACGGCCGCCTCACATCGGGCGGAATCAAGCTGTTCGGTGGGGCCGCTTTGGCTTTGGCGGTGATGGCCTCGGTCCAGCCTGGGTCGGTGGGAAGGATCATCGCCGACGGGGCTCTGGTGGCCCTGGCCGCCAACCTCGGCAACCTCATGGACCGGGCTCCAGGACGATGCCTAAAGGTGACGGTCCTGGCGTTCGTCATCTTGTGCGCCACCGCCGCGGCCGACCCGGATCTGATCGGAGTGGCTCTGGTGGTCGGGGCAGCAGTGGCCTTGTTGCCGGCAGACCTGGGCGAGAAGGTGATGCTGGGCGACGCTGGCGCCAACGTCGTGGGTGCCGCGCTCGGCATCGGTGTCGTACTCACCTCAGCACCTTCGATTCGCAACCTGGTCCTGGCCGCGTTGATCCTGCTCAACGGGGCCAGCGAGAAGGTTTCCTACAGCCGCCTGATCGACTCCACTCCGCTCCTCCGCAAGCTGGACCGCCTCGGCCGACGCCCGTGATGCGTTGTGGCGTAACGATCTGACCGCTACCTACTCGTGGATGCCGCCGGCTAGGTAGGGTGTGGCTCCGTGACGAAACACATCTTTGTGACGGGTGGGGTGGCGAGCAGCCTGGGGAAGGGCCTGACCGCCTCGTCCCTGGGGAGATTGCTGAAAGCACGTGGCCTTCGGGTCACCATGCAGAAGCTCGACCCCTACATCAACGTCGACCCGGGCACCATGAACCCTTTCGAGCACGGGGAGGTGTTCGTCACCGACGACGGCGGAGAAACCGACCTGGATCTGGGGCACTACGAGAGGTTCATCGACGAGAGCCTCTCTAGGGACTCGAACGCCACCACCGGCTCGATCTACTCAGCGGTCCTCGCCGCTGAACGTCGGGGTGACTACCTGGGTAAGACGGTCCAGGTCATTCCCCACATCACCGACGAGATCAAGCGACGCATCACCCGCCTGGCCGACAGCGACGTGGACGTGGTCATCACCGAGGTGGGCGGAACCGTGGGAGACATCGAGATCCTCCCGTTCCTGGAAGCGATCCGCCAATTCCGTCTCGATGTCGGACGCGACAACGTCTGCTATGTCCACGTCACCCTCGTGCCGTTTATCGGCCCGTCGGGAGAGCAGAAGACCAAACCCACCCAGCACTCAGTGACCGAGCTGCGCAGCCGCGGCATCCAGCCCGATGCCATCGTGTGCCGCAGCGAAGAGGCGCTCTCGCCCGATCTGAAGCGCAAGATCTCGAACCTGTGCGATGTTCCGCCGACCGCGGTGGTAAATGCCGCGGATGCTGGCAACATCTATGAGATCCCGCTGGTCATGCACGAGGAGGGTCTCGATGCCGAGGTCTGCCGGATCCTTCGTCTCGATGACCTAGTTCCCGATCTGTCGGAGTGGGAGGTGCTGGTCGAGAAGGTCGAAGCTGCCACCGAGCCGGTGCGCATCGGGATCATCGGCAAGTACGTAACCCTCATCGACGCCTACCTGTCAGTGGTGGAAGCAGCCAAGCATGGTGGGTTCCACCACGGGGCCAAGGTCGAGATCGAGTGGATCCAAGCCGAAGAGGTCGAAGGCCTCCTCGCCGCCGGTCGTCTCCGAGACCTCGATGGCATCATCATTCCGGGCGGCTTCGGTGAGCGCGGGGTCGAGGGCAAGATCGCGGCAGCCGGTTACGCCCGGGAGAACCAGATCCCTTGTCTGGGTCTCTGTCTGGGTATGCAGGTGATGACCATCGACTTCGCTCGGAGCGTCCTGGGTCTGGACCGGGCCAACTCTGCTGAGTTCGACCCGCACACTCCGCATCCGGTGATCGACCTGATGGATGCCCAGCGATCGGTCACCGACATGGGCGGCACGATGCGCCTCGGTGCCTACGTCGCCGAGCTCGAGCTGGGATCCAAGGTGGCCGAAGCCTACGGACACACCGTGGTCTCAGAACGTCACCGCCACCGCTACGAGTTCAATCCGCGCTATCGCAGCCAGTTCGAGGCGTCGGATCTGTGGTTGTCGGGTTCGTCACCCGACCACCGTCTAGTCGAGTTCATCGAGCTACGCGACCACCCGTTCTGGGTGGCCACCCAGGCCCACCCCGAGTTCAAGAGCCGACCCACCAAGCCCGCACCGCTGTTCCGGGAGTTCATCGGTGCCGCGCTGCAACGGGCCGAAGGAAGGGCACCGCACCTGTTCGAGGCACCGTCACCGGTGTCGGCCACGAAGGCTTGACGGTGGGTGAGTTCAGACATCTGAGCGATGAGGAAGTTGTCTGCCTGGCTCGTCTACGAGTGGTCAAGGCCACCTTCGAGGCTCCCGACGGCTCGACCTTCGAACGAGACGTGATCCGCAACATGGCCGTGGTAGCCATGGTGCCCATCCACGAGGATGGAACGGTCAGCCTCGTTCGCCAGTACCGGGGACCGGTCGACGCCCACCTGTTGGAGATCCCCGCTGGGCTTTGCGACGTGGAAGGTGAAGCGCCCGAGGCCACCGCTGCCCGTGAGCTCCACGAGGAGCTAGGTCTGCACGCCGATCGACTCGAGTTGGTCACCGAGTACTGGCCCGTGGCCGGCTTCTCCGACCAGTACGTCAGGTTGTTCCTGGCCACCGGACTAACCCGGGGCACACCGGCTCGCGAGGGGGTCGAGGAACAGCACATGACCGAAGAACGGGTGTCCCTGGACGATGTCGACCGACTGATAGCCGACGGCACCATCCGTGATTCGAAGACCATCATCGGTCTGTTGTTGGCTCGGGACCACCGGGCCCGGACTCGGTGACCGGGGAACCGCAGCTTCCTCTCGAGGTGTTGGATCTCCTCACCTGGCTACGAGTCGAACGGGGCCGTTCAGCCAACACCCTCGCTGCCTATCGGAGAGACCTCATCGCCTATGTCCAATGGCTGAGGCAACGATCTGTGTCGATCGCCGATGTGAGCGAACCCGACGTGAACGCCTACATCGGGTACCTGCGGGAGTCGGGGCGGGCGCCCTCTTCCCAGAAGCGGGCGCTGGTCGCCGTTCGCAGCCTTCACCGCTTCTTGGCCGAGGAACACGAGGGTCGGCCTGACCCTGCTGCCGAAGTGGAGGTGCCTCGCGTGCCCAGGGGTCTACCCAAAGCCCTGACCGAGGCGGAAGTGGAGTCTCTCCTCGCTTCGGTGGACGGCACCGATGCGGTGGCACGACGGGATCGGGCCATCTTGGAGCTGTTGTACGGAACCGGCCTGCGCATCTCCGAGTTGGTCGGCGTCTCGTTGTCCGACATCGATATCGACGCCGGACTCCTTCGGGCCTTCGGCAAAGGTTCCAAGGAGCGGGTCGTACCTCTCGGGCGCTATTGCGTGGTCGCCCTGGTCGATTGGCTCGGAGCGTCGGGGAGAGCCGAGCTGATCCCGGACCAATGGGCCCGCCGCAGCGATTCCGATGCGGTGTTCTTGAATCGCAGGGGCGGTCGCTTGTCTCGGCAGGGGGCATGGATGGTGGTGAAGCGGGCCGGAGACAAGGTTGGGCTCGGTCATCGGCTGTCACCCCACGTTCTGCGCCACTCCTGTGCCACGCACATGGTCGACCACGGGGCCGACATTCGTACCGTCCAGGAACTTCTGGGTCACGCCAGCATCAGCACTACCCAGGTGTACACGATGGTCTCGACCGAACGACTGTGGTCGGTCTATCGCCAGGCACACCCCCGGGCCCGCTCCGATACCTAGCCGAGGCCCGCCGACCGTTGGTGTTCAGCTGTCTGACGAGTCGCAGCAGCGACGACGACGACCGGACCTATCGACTCGGGTCCTTGGGACTTATGTCCCGGTTGTTGGCCACGGAGAGGCTGTAGCCTGGGTCCATGACCAGCAGTGCCGTCAACGATTCGGTCCGTAGCGACCTCGAGATCGAGCGCGACGACCTCCTTCGCCGCCTCGACGAGCTAACCATCGATGGGTCCGCATCCCCGGATTTCGACGAGAACTTCGCCGACAGCGCCCAGGTGGCGGCCGAGCTCGGCGAGAACCTGACGCTGGCCGCAGCCCTGCGCGAGCAACTCAATGACGTCGAGGGAGCCCTCACACGCTTGAGCAACGGCACCTACGGAAACTGCCAGGTGTGCGGCGAGGCCATCAGCCAAGCTCGGCTGGAGGCCATGCCAGCGACGCCGTTCTGCATCACCCACGCCTGAACCTCTCACGTGCCCGGGGCCCTGCACCTGGTGAGCCGATTCTTCGGGTCTCTCGTACCCGCCGGTGAGCCGCGCGCCGATCGTCAATGGATCGCCGACAACCTGACCGACGGGGAACAGCAGGTGTGGCGAACCATGTCACGCCAGGACCGTCGCCACGCCGCTGGCGTGGCCCGACGCGTCGAACGGGCGCTAGGCAACGAAGCAACGCGGCCGGTGTTGGCCGCCGCCCTACTTCACGACTGCGGCAAGACCGTGTCAGGTCTCGGTACCTATGGACGGGTGATAGCGACGCTGTCGGTCAAGCTGGCCGGAACCGAACAGGCCCTGGCCTGGCGTGAGACCCGAGGTTTCACCCGTCGTGTCGGTCTGTACGTGCTCCATCCCGAGCTCGGTGCCGACCTCCTCGGTCTAGCCGGCTCGGCGCCGCTGACCGTGGCGTGGACCGCCGAGCACCACCTACCCCCAGATCAGTGGACCGTGCCGGCTGCGGTCGGCGACGCCCTCAAGGCTGCCGACGACGACTGAGTCGGCAAGCCGTCAGGTGATCCGACGCTTAGGACCCGAGCGGGCAGGTCCAGTCGTCGTCGCTGCGAGGTTGGTCAAGGCGATCCGGTCAGGTTTGGGGGAGAAGTCCGATGTGGTCTCGTGCCCGATCGATGGTCGCGGTCGCAGTAGACCGAGCCTTGGTAGCGCCTCGCGACAGCAGTCTCGCGGTCTCGGCCGGGTCGGCGGCCAGCTCGGCGTAGCGGGCCTGCATGGGGGCCAGGCGCTCGATCACCGCGGCGGCGGTGTCGGTCTTCAGCGGGCCGTATTGGGTGTAGCCAACGGCGCAATCCTCGGGGTGCGACCGGTGGCCGCGGCCAGGATCGACAGAAGGTTCGACACCCCCGGTTTGGCGGCTACATCGAAGCGAACCTCGGCCTCGGTATCGGTGACCGCACGCTTGATCTTCTTCTCGATGACCGCCGGGGCATCCAGGAACAAGATCGTTCCCGGGGCTCCATCCTCTGACTTGGACATCTTCGAGCTGGGATCTTGGAGATCCATGATCCGGGCGCCAGCGGTCGGAAATGTCGCTTGCGGAACTGTGAAGGTCTTGCCGTAACGGCTGTTGAACCGTTCTGCCAGGTCTCTGGCCAACTCGACGTGCTGGCGTTGGTCGTCACCGACGGGCACCTCGTCTGTGTCGTACAGCAAGATGTCGGCGGCCATGAGGGCCGGGTAGGTGAACAAGCCGCCAGAAACGAAGTCGGCCTTGTCGGACTTGTCCTTGAACTGGGTCATCCTCCTCAGCTCCCCGAAGGCAGCCGTGCACTCCATCATCCATGCCAGTTCGGTGTGCTCGGCAACGTGGCTCTGCACGAACAGGGTGCTCACCTGCGGGTCGATTCCAACCGCCAGCAGGATCTGGGCCAGGCCCATGGTGGTGGCCCGAAGCTCTCTGGGGTCCTGGGGGACCGTGAGGGCGTGAAGATCCACGACGCAATAGATGCTGTCGGCTCGGTGTTGATCGTCGACCCAGCGGACCAGCGCACCGAACAGGTTTCCGAGGTGGACGTTGCCGGTGGGCTTGATACCCGAGAACACGCGAGTCATGACGGGCGATCCTATGGTGAGGCGGTTGATCATCCGAACCGATTCCGGGTCCTGGCAATGCTCCTTTACGAAACCACATCGATGTAACTATCCTCTTGCCATGGCCTACGAGGTGCAGACCACGGTGTTCGAGGGTCCCTTCGACCTGCTCCTTCACCTGATCCTGAACGAACAGGTCGATCTCTACGAGGTCTCACTCAGCCGGATCGTCGACGCCTACCTGGCCGAACTCGAGCGCATGGAAGGCTTGGACCTCGAGGTCGCCACCGAGTTCCTGCTCATAGCGGCGACGCTGGTTGAGCTCAAGGCCCGTCGCCTGCTGCCGGGGGATCCCGACTTGGAGCTCGATGAGGAGTTCTCCATGTGGGAGGAGCGCGACCTTCTGCTGGCCCGCTTGGTGGAGTGCAAGACATTCAAGGATGCGGCCCTGTTGCTGTCGGCCATGGCCGACGAGGCCGGTCGGTCTTTCCCTCGTACCGCCGGCCTAGACGAGCGCTTCGCCGATCTGGCCCCGGACCTCCTGGCCGGGATTACGGCCATAGACCTCCGAGACGCCATGGTTCGGGCCCTGACCCCCAAACCGGTACCGAAGGTCCACCTCGATCATGTGGCGCCTTCACGCCTCAGCGTCACCGAGGCCGTGGCCGAACTGGTCGACGAGCTGCCACGCATCGGCCGCACCACCTTCCGGGCGTTGACCGACGCCTTCGTGGAGCGCTTGGACGTGGTCGTGCGGTTCCTGGCTGTCCTCGAGCTCTACAAGCAAGGCATGATCGACCTCGACCAACCCACCACCTTCGGTGACCTCACGATTTCGTGGCTCGGGGGTGAGGTCGACGACGACGAGCGTTCCGTCTTCGCTGATCTGGTGGGTCGAATCGACGTCTACGAAGGCTGAGAGACTCCAATGGCTAGTGAGGCCGCCAAGGCCATCGAGGCGATCCTCATGGTCGCGCAGGAGCCGGTCGATCCGCACCTGCTGGCCCAGCTGTTGGAGGTCGCTCCCGCTCGGGTAACCGAGCTGTGCGACGAGCTCCAGGCCGCCTACTCAAACGACGACCGCGGTTTCGTGTTGGTGAAGGTGGCGGGGGGGTATCGCTTCCAGAGCCATGCCGACATGGCCCCCTATGTCGAGCGTTTCGTGCTCGAGGGTCAAAGCGCCCGCCTGTCAGCGGCAGCGCTGGAGACGCTCGCGATAGTGGCCTACAAGCAGTCGATATCGCGGGCGCAGGTGGCTGCGATCCGCGGTGTGAACGTCGACGGCGTGATGCGCACGCTCCACCAGCGGGGATACATAGACGAGGTGGGACGGGATCCCGGTCCAGGTCAGGTCACCCTGTTCGGGACCACCAGGGAGTTCCTGGAACGGCTGGGCCTGGATTCGCTGTCCGACCTTCCTCCCATCGCAGACCTACTTCCCAGCGCCGACGTTCTGGAGGCGTTGGAGATGGGGCTGAGACCCGACCCCCCACCTGCCTGCGAACCCCACCGAGGGTGCACCCGGGCCCGACGCTCAGGCCGACCCTCCAGAACCGGCCGAAGACGTCCCGGAGCCGGCCACCACAGCAGTCGAGCCTGACGGCGAGGGGCCCCAACCATCGGCGTCCATTCCCACGGCACAAACCTCGACCTCCGCGGGGTCAGACGCGGTCGCCGCTCCCGAAGAGCCAGGGGAAATCGAGCTCCCGGCCTGGTTCGAGGACCCCCCATCCGACCCCACTGGCGCTGGCTCTGGCGACGACGAGACGGCTCGAAGTGACGGCGACCGGGACGCGGACTCCGGCCCCAACGCCGGCAGCGACACTGTCGGTGGCCACGATGCCGCCATCTGACCAGGACCCACACGAAGACAGCCGACACGGGGATGAGGCCTCACATTTGGCGAGCGGGCTTCGTCTGCAAAAGGTGCTGGCCCGGGCTGGCTTCGGCAGTCGCAGGATGTGCGAAGAACTGATTTCCGACGGCGTCGTCACCGTGAATGGAGACGTCGCGGACCTGGGGCGAAGGGTGGATCCCGAGAGCGACAAAGTCGAAGTCGACGGTGTCCCGGTGGGGATCCGGCCCGACCTGATCCACTACCTGTTGAACAAGCCGATCGGCGTGGTGACCACGGCATCTGATACCCATGGCCGGCCCACTGTGATCGACCTTGTCCCCGACGAGCCCAGGGTGTTTCCAGTCGGTCGCCTCGACATGGATACCGAGGGGCTGCTCCTGCTCACCAATGACGGAGACCTAGCCAACCGAATCACCCATCCATCCCATGGCGTGGAAAAGGAATACCTGGCCGAGGTCGAGTCGACGCCGTCGCGTTCGGCGCTGCGTCGTCTGCGAGAAGGCGTCGAACTGGATGACGGGCCGACTGCTCCGGCCCGTGTGGCATTGGTCGCTCCGACACTGGTGAGGATCACCATCCACGAAGGCCGCAACCGCCAGGTACGCCGGATGCTCGACACCGTCGGCCATCCGATCGTGCGCCTCATCCGTACCAGGATCGGCCCGTTGTCGGATCGCCGCCTGGGACCGGGGGAGTGGCGGATGTTGACCACCGATGAGGTTCGTGCGTTGGAGACCAACGTTGCCCTCCCCGACACCCAAGATCGTTCCTAAGCTTGCGATTAAACCTCGGGGTGGGTGAGTCGGATCTCGTTGGCTTTGGCGGCCACGGTGCGCATTTGGTCGATGGTGCGACGGAGGCGGCGGTCGTTGGCGATCCACTGGCGGTAGAGCTTGGCTTGGGCGGGGGTCAGGCGGCGGGTGACGGTCTTGCCGTCGATCTTGCGGGTGAGCTGCCAGTAGGGGCCGTGGGGCCGTGGTGGGTCGGCACGACACTTACAGCCTGGTGAGGCGCAGCGCGTAAAGCGGCGTGTCAGTGTGCCAGCCGAGATGGGGCCGATCTCGGCCAGTTGGGCGGCGAGGGCGCGGTAGCGGTCGTCGTAGGCGGCGAGACGTTGCTGGTGGGTACGGGCCATGAGTTCCTCCGAACCCACAGACTATCCCCGATCCAAGAGCAGACAGTAGCCATACTGTCTGCTATGGGCCATGAGACGCTCCAATCGTTCCGGTCTGGCCTCTACGGATGTCTGACCCGTTGGGGTGACGCCCTGTTCGAGCTCTGCGACGCGCAGCTGTGCACCCCGGGCCCGATCCACTCGGCCCCTGCGTTGAGCCTGGAACCGGAGTTCCGTCGTTCCCACGGCAGCCTCTACAAGGCTCTCGCCGATGGCGGCATCGACATCGACCGGCTTCGTTCGCTGTTGATCGCCCATCGACCCGACGGCTGGCCGCTGGTGTTCGCTGTCGACGCCTCCACCTGGGACCGATGCGACGCCGAGTGCAGCCCCGAGCGCGGCTTCTACTACTCGGCGTCCAAGCACTCCGCCGGTCAGCCGATCGTGGCGGGCTGGTCCTACCAGTGGATAACCCAGCTCAACTGGGCGCCCGACAGCTGGACCGCACCGGTCGATGTCGGGCGCATCGCACCCACCGCGAACGCGACCAGGACCACCATCGACCAGCTCCGCCGCCTCGTCGACCTACTCCCCGACGACGCCGACACCCCGCTGTTCGTCTTCGACGCCGGATACGACCCGATCGCCATCGGCTGGGAACTACGCGATACCCGCGCCCAAACCCTCACTCGCATCCGCGAGGACCGCGTCTTCTACGCCCCACCACCCCCGCGACCCAACCGGCCACTCTCAACCGGTGGCCGACCGCCCCGCCACGGTCACCGCATGAAGTGCTCACAGCCCGACACCTGGCTCGAACCGACCGCCACCCACACCGCCACCGAGACCCGCTACGGCACCGTCACCGTCACAGCCTGGTCCAACCTGCACCCCCGCCTCAGCCACCCCAGCAGCCACTGGCACGACCACCCAGGCCCACCACCGATCGTGGAAGGCACCGTCATCCGCGTCGAGGTCGAACACCTCCCCAAACCCACCGCCCGCACCAACAAGACCCTGTGGCTCTGGCACTCCGGCCCCCACCCACCCGATCTCGACGTGGCCTGGCGCGCCTACCTGCGCCGCTTCGACATCGAACACACCTTCCGCTTCGCCAAGAACACCCTCGGCTGGACCACCCCATCAGTCGCCACGCCCGACCAAGCCGACCGATGGACCTGGCTCACCATCGCCGCCTACACCCAACTCCGCCTCGCCCGCACCCACATCGACGACCTCCGCCTCCCCTGGGAACGCCCCCGACCCGCCGAGCAACTCACCCCCACCCGAGCCCGCAGAGGGTTTCGACGACTTCGCGCCCACCTCGGCACCCCCGCCAACCCGCCAAAACCCTCCCGAGCCGGACCCGGCCGCCCCAAAGGCACCAAAACCGGCCCCCGCCAACGCCACCCCGCCATCAAGAAAGCCGCCTAACCCCCTCACCAGGGTTTAATCGCAAGCTAAGAAAGGCGAGCGGATTGGTCCGCTCGGGTCCTAGGGATCTGACCGCGGTCGGTAGCATCGCCGGGATGTCCACTGCAGTCCGAGCCCTCCGCGGGGCCACCACGGTTGATGCCGACACCCCCGAGGAGATCGGCTCCCGCACCGTTGAGCTGCTCGAGGTCATGTTCGAGCGAAACGATGTCGATCACGACGACCTGATCAGCATCTGGTTCACCGTGACCGCAGACCTGGTGTCGGCCTTCCCGGCGGCGTCGGCGCGGACCATCGGCCTGAGTGACGTTCCGCTGCTGTGCGCAACCGAGATCCCGGTTCCTGGAAGCACAGCCCGTTGCATCCGGGTGATGGCTCATCTCACCACCGACAGACCCCGCAACGAGATGCGCCACGTCTACCTCCACGACGCCGCCGGGCTGCGCGACGACCTCCCAGGCTGAGCGATGGGGGACTCGGGTACCCGACGAGCGTCGATAATCGGAACCGGACTTATCGGCGGATCGGTGGGTCTGGCGCTGCGCGCTCAGGGCTGGCACGTCACCGGGGTGGATTCGTCTGAGGCTTCAGCCCGGCGAGCCGTGGAGCTGGGGGCCATCGATGCCATCGGCCTGGATCCAGCCGCCGAGATCACTTTCGTGGCCTCGCCGGTCTCGTCGATTGCGGTCGAGGTACGGCGCGCCCTGGCCGATACCCGTGGTGCGGTCACCGACGTGGGGTCGGTCAAGGCGCCAGTGGTCACCGAGGTGGACGATCCCCGTTTCGTCGGGGGTCACCCGATGGCTGGGTCCGAACAGCTCGGTGTGGACGGCGCAACTCCCGATCTTTTCGAAGGTGCGGTCTGGGTCCTCACCCCGGTGTCGGGTACCGACGCCGATCACTTCGCCACCGTCGATGGTGTCGTTCGTAGCCTGGGAGCAGATGTTGTCGCCCTAGACCCGTTCCGCCACGACGCGCTGGTGGCGGTGGTGTCCCACGTTCCCCACCTGACGGCGGCCTCGCTGATGGCCATCGCCGACGAGCGGGCCGAGGAGCATGCCGCCCTGTTGCGCCTCGCCGCCGGCGGGTTTCGCGACATGACGCGCATCGCGGCCGGGAGTCCCTCCATCTGGCCCGACATCTGTGCCGAGAACCGCG
This sequence comes from Microthrixaceae bacterium, assembly GCA_016702505.1. Lineage (NCBI taxonomy): Bacteria > Bacillati > Actinomycetota > Acidimicrobiia > Acidimicrobiales > Microthrixaceae > Microthrixaceae bacterium. Next base: position 126,594 of record JADJDU010000030.1, on the reverse strand, counting down.
ATGCCATCGTCGAGGTGATCGATCGTCTAACCGAGGAGCTGTCCCGAGTCCGCGACCTGGTAGCAACCGGCGATCGGCCTGGTCTGTTGGCCGCATTGCAACGTTCTCACGTCGCTCGTCGCAACCTTCCCAGTCGGGTCGTACAACCCGACTCGCTGGCCGAACTGCGGATACCCGTACCCGACCGCGATGGGGTCATCGCCGAGGTGGCCACCATGGCTAGCGACCTGGGGATCAACATCGTCGACTTCGAGATCGCCCATTCCAGCGAAGGCGACCGTGGTGTCCTGATCATTCTGGTGGACCGATCCCGGGCCGCCACTTACCGATCCGCCCTCCTGGACCGGGGGTACCGACCGTCACTGAACACCCTTGAGTAGCGCCATGTCCGACCTGTCCGACCTCTCCAAGCTGGCTGACCCGTTCCCCGTCGAGCCGGTGGAAGGACCTCTGGATGCGGTGGTGACCGTTCCCGGGTCGAAGTCGATCACGAACCGGGCACTGATTTGTGCTGCCCTGGCTGATGGAACATCGGTTCTGAGTGGTGCCCTGTCCGCCGATGACACTCACGCCATGGTGGGCGTGCTCGCGGCATTGGGTTTGGATGTGGCCGCTGAGCAGGACGGAACCGTGCTGACCGTGGTGGGGTGCGGCGGAAGTCCACCACCATGCGATGCCACCATCGACGTTCGCCAGTCGGGCACGACTGCCCGCTTCGTGATACCGATGCTGGCCCTCGGTAGAGGTTCGTACCGGGTCACCGCCCACCCGCAGATGCAAGCCCGACCAATGGACACCACGTTCTCGGCGCTGGAGACGCTCGGTGGAGGCTTCGAGCCCATCGGTGACGCCGGTCACCTACCCGCCACCATCAGAGGGGGAGGTCTCCGTTCTGGGGCGGTTCGGGTTCGCGGAGACGCGTCGAGCCAGTTCCTGTCGGGGATGTTGATGATCGGTCCATGCCTGCCCGACGGACTGGTCGTAGAGGTGACATCTGCTCTGGTGTCACAGCCCTACGTCGAGCTCACCGTCGCAGTGATGAAGGCCTTTGGCGCTGTTGTCGAACGACCCGACCCCCAGACATTTGCAGTGCTACCCGGCGGATACCGTCTCACCCGGTATCAGGTCGAGCTCGATGCCAGCGCAGCGTCCTATCCGTTGGCCGCGGCCGCCATCTGCGGAGGCACCGTTCGGGTTGAGGGTCTCACCAGGGGTTCGATCCAGGGAGATGTTGCCTTCGTCGATGTTCTGGCTGCCATGGGGGCACAGGTAGATGTCGACGACAACGGAATGACGATCCGTTGCGAGAGAGGGAACCTTGGCGGTGGTGTCCACGACCTGACCCACATCTCCGACACCGCCCAGACCCTGGCGGTGGCTGCCCCCTTCGCCCAGAGCGAGGTCGAGGTCACCGGAATCGGTTTCATCCGCCACAAGGAGACTGATCGGGTCGCCGCGGTGGCCACCGAGCTCGCACGGTGCGGCGTGGATGTCACCGTCAATCCCGACGGTTGGACCATCAAACCAGGTCGTCCTCACGGGGCGGTGATCCAGACCTACCAGGATCACCGGATGGCCATGAGCTTTGCCCTGTTGGGCTTGGTGACACCTGGGATCTCGATCGCCGATCCGGCATGTGTGGCCAAGACCTTCCCTGGCTATTGGGAGCTGCTAGGTAGGGTTTCGGCCCGTGTCTGAGGATGTGGTCGAACCAAGCCCTACTGCGCCGCCGAAGGTCATCGCCATCGACGGACCGGCCGGGTCCGGCAAGTCGACGGTGGGAAAGGCGCTGGCTCGACGGTTGGGTCTGGAGTACCTCGACACCGGTGCCATGTACAGAGGTGTCACCTTCGCAGTGCTTCGGCGCGGCCTGGATCCCGCCGACGCCGACACGGGGGCCTCCTTGGCCCGCGACATCGACATCGAGGTCGGTTCTGACACGCTGGTGGTCGATGGGGTCGATGCCACGGTAGACATCCGCGGCCCCGAGGTGACCCGCGGTGAGCATCGTGGCCGCCAACGCCGAGGTCCGCTCGGAGATGGTCCGCCGTCAACGTGAGTGGGCTCGCGAACGCGGTGGAGGTGTGCTCGAAGGTCGAGATATCGGGACCGTGGTGTTCCCCGACGCCGCGCTCAAGATCTACCTGACGGCGTCGCCGGAAGTCCGGGCCGCACGTCGATCCAAGGAGGTCACCGACCTCGACCTGAAGACCGTCGCCGCCGACATCGCCCGACGCGACGCTCTAGATCAAGGCCGAGCAGCCAGCCCCCTCACGCAGGCAGCCGACGCCACCGTGGTCGATACCAGCGCCATGTCGGTAGAGGAGATCGTCGAGGATCTGGCCGGTCGCCTGGCCGCGACCGATGAGCCAGCCCAGAGTCGACGTGAGCGAGAGCACGTCCCGGCCGAGCGGTCTACGACCCGCCCACGACCCGATGACCAGGTACTCACCCGAGGCGGCGATCCGGGTCGCCACGGTCACGCCCGACCCGGCACCCGCTGCGAGTTGATCTTGTACGGCGTGGTCCGTGCCGTATTGGTCACCTTTGCCAAGGTGTTCTTCCGGGTAAAGCTCCGGGGTGCCAGCAACGTGCCCGACACCGGGTCGTTCATCCTGGCTCCGGTCCACCGATCGAACCTCGACTTCCTGTTGGTTCTGGTGGTGACGAGTCGACGGATGCGCTTCCTGGCCAAGGACACGTTGTGGAAGGGAGTTTGGGGTCGCATTTTCACGGTGCTCGGTGGTATCCCGGTAGCGCGCGGTTCGGCTGATCGGGAGGCTCTGAGGACCTGCATCGAGGTGATCGAGGCCGGTGAGCCCCTGGTGATGTTCCCCGAAGGCACCCGCCAGCACGGTCCGGTCGTCCAGCCGCTGTTCGACGGACCGGCCTACGTACAGAGCCGCACCGGGGTTCCCATCGTGCCGGTCGGAATCGGAGGTTCCGAGGCGGCTATGCCCAAGGGTGCGAAGTTCATCAAGCCTCGGACGGTTCGGCTGGTGGTTGGGGCGCCTCTGATTGCTCCCGATGCCGAGGGTTCAAAGGCTCGTCGGGCTGCAGTTCGCAACCGGACGGCAGAGCTCCACGACGTGGTCCAACAGCTTTTCGACCAGGCTCAGATCGATGCCGGTACCCCCAACAACGAGGTCTAGCGGACGCACACGCCTCGATAGGCTCGGCACTGGATCCTGCCGTTCGGCGCGGAATTTGAAGTCCGCACCGCGATGATCTGGCTCGCCTGGCGGGCACGCAACTCAGCCGCGAAGCCAGACCCCCAGCAACAGTGAGCCAAGCGCTCCGAGCGCGGCCAGCGATCCGCCGACGGCGAGGACCACCTTCGAACGGGAAGCAACGTGGGCAGCAGCCCCGAGACCCGAACCGGCGACCAGCAGCAGCTTGATGCCCAGGACCATGTGGTAGCTGGTGGGTCGGTCCCCGACCTGGACCTCGAGCAGGTTCCACACGCCGGTGAGGATGAGCACTGCGTAGGCAGGCCAGGCCAGCCGGTTGAAGGCGCGAGCCGCGGCCGTGGTCACCTCGGGGCCAAAGCGCTTCAGCGTCGGCACCAGGCCCGCCAGAGTGAACTGGCCACCAACCCAGATCGTTGCAGCCAGAACGTGCAGAAAGATTCGGATCAGCTGGATGTCGAAGGGAACCACGTCGGGCAGCCCACCACAACCGGTGTTCCACCCTCAAACCGCGCCCACCACGCCACTGCGGGCGGCGTGGTGGCGCGGCAACCAACCTGTGAGGACCCAAGGAGGCGGACTGAAAGGAAGGCCAGCTCGCATGACCCATCTCGAACGGTGTGGACCCGTCCAGCCAGGCTTCAAAGCGAGGACAACACCTCAGCGGCCCGTACACCTCGTTCGTTGACGGCCGGTCTGCTGTCGACGGGACCACCGAGGCTGAATGTGGCGGCGGCGTCGATGGCGTTGAGGAGGTCCCGCAGATTGCGCGGCGGCGGGAAGTACTCGTCCTCGTCGGTAATGCGTACTTCTTCCACCCCGTTGACCGGAGCCAAGGTGGCCAGAACCTCTTCGACGAGAGAATCCGGAGCCGACGCACCGGCGGTGACCCCGACCACCCCGCTCAGATCGGCGGGAAGCTCACTGGCGGCGTTTACCCGCAGGACTCTGGGAGTGCCAGCCTGACGGGCGAGCTTCTCCAATGCGACCGTGTTGGAGGAGTTGGCCGACCCGATCACCACAACCGCATCACAGCGAGGTGCGATCTCGGCCAACGCCCCCTGGCGATTGGTGGTAGCGAAGCAGAGGTCGGAACGGCCGGGTGTCCACAGGTCGGGCCAGCGGTCCCTGGCTGACTCCATTACTCCTCGCCAGTCGCGATGGCTGAGGGTGGTCTGGGCCAGCATGGCCACCGGGCCCTCCAGATCCGGAAGGGCTGTGACCTCCTCGACGCTCTCGACCCGGTGAATGGAGTCAGGGGCAACGGCCATGGTGCCCACCGCCTCCTCGTGGCCCTCATGGCCGACGTAGACGATCTGGTATCCCTTTCCCGCCCGCACCTTGACCTCATGGTGAACTTTGGTCACCAGCGGGCAGACGGCATCGACCACATAGCCACCCTTGGCTCGGGCTGCGGCTACCACCTCGGGGGCCGAGCCGTGGGCCGACAACATCAGAGGTGCCCCTGAAGGGACCGTCTCGATGTCATCGACGAACACGACCCCTGCTCTTCGAATCGCATGACCACAGACTGGTTGTGGACGATCTCGTGGTAGCAGTAGACCGGCGGCTCGAATGCCTTCACCATCCAAGCCAGGGCCTTGATGGCCATCTCAACCCCGGCACAGAACCCCCTGGGGGCAGCGAGTAGGACACGGTCGACAGCCATCGGGTTCACCCTAGGAGATTCGGTTGGCGCCTCCTCTCCGACCTCCCCGGTCAGAGCGGCGAGGAGCTCTAGTGTTGGCGACCATGAGCGAGTCCTGTCCCGTCGACGGAACTCGGCCGCGTCTTGAACGAGACGGCTTGTTCCTGGTCTGTCGTGGCTATTCCGAGGCCGTCGACGTGCTCACAGATCCTCGAATGCAATCGAACTTCGCCCGCTACATCGAGGGCGCTGGCATTACCGAAGGGCGGTTGTGGGAGGCCGCAAGATCCGGGCTGCTCAGCCTCAACGGGCCCGACCACGTCCAGGCGCGGAGCCTGGTCTCGGCCCTGTTCACCCCCAGAGCGGTCGAGCGGGTTCGGATGCTCCACCGCGTCGAGGCCGAGAACCTGGCCGATGCCCTAGGAGACAGGGGGCCGGTCGACTTCGTGTCGGATTTCGCCAACCCCTACACCACTACCGGTGCGTGTCACTTCTTCGGGTTCGATCCCACCGAAACCGAGTCCATCCACGACCTGGTGCTTCGTTTCGCCCACTGCGCGCGGAACCTGCCGTCGAGTCTCGAGGAGTTCACGGCAACGGCCAACGAGCTACTGGACCTTGCCGAGTCGGTGGTCGACCGTCGTCGACCCGATCCCGGCCACAACGTGATCGGCCAGTTCGCCAACGCGGTAGAGAACGGCGAGACGTCCCTCGCAGTAGCTGCCGCCCAGGTGTCCGCCCTCCTAAGCGCGGGCCACGAGCCCGTTACCAACCAGCTCTGCCTGATGGTGAACGTCCTCGCCGAGAACCACCACCTGTGGGATTCGGTCGCCGACGACGAGGCGCACCTGGTTCCGGTCCTGGAGGAGGTTCTGCGTCATCAGGGAACGAACATGGGCACCACCCGGGAAGCGACGCTGTCGTTCGATTTTGGCGAAACGTCGCTGAAGGATCATGAGTTGGTGTTCGTGAGCATCGACGACGCCAACCACGATCCTCTCCGCTATCGACATCCTCAACAGATGGATCCGGAGGCGAATGGGGCCAGCCACCTCGCCTTCGGGGTCGGTGCGCACTACTGCCTCGGCGCCTCCCTGGCTCGCCTTCAACTCCAGGAGGCGCTGAAGGCACTGACCCACAGATTTCATGCCCCGAGGATCGTGGAGCGCGAGTTCTTTCAGAGCGGAGGTCTGCGCGGTCTCGACGTTCTCAAAGTCGAGCTTCAGCGCCGCACCCCATAGAACGCGACGCCCACCCCTTACAATCCGCAGTATTGAGCCAAGAGGCGAACCAACCCATGAACACTGCATGGTTGAACCAAGGCAGCGCCTCGGATTGATTTGAGCCGAGGCAGCGCCTCGGTCTGATCAACCTCACCACGACGACGACCGCACCAATCCGCCAGGAAGCTGAGGACTATGTCTGCCCCGAGAGTGCTTTCGATTGCTCCGGGGTCGCCAGCCGCAGAGGCAGGGGTCGAGGTGGGCGACGAGGTGCTGTCGATAGATGGCGAAGCGCCCCGGGACATCATTCGCTGGACGTGGTTGACCGACGAAGCGGACCCGACGCTGGAGATCAGGCGTGGCGGTCTCGAGCTAACCGTGCCTGTCCGAAAGCAGGCGGGAGAGAAGCTGGGAATCGACGTCCACTCTGCGCTCTTCGATCAGTTGCGGACCTGTGACAACCACTGCGAGTTCTGCTTCATCTACCAACTTCCTCCCGGGCTGCGTCAGAGCCTCTACCTGAAGGATGACGACTACCGCCTCAGCTTCTTGTACGGGAACTTCACCACCCTCACCCGTTTCACCGAGGCCGACCTGGAGCGGGTCGTGACCGAAGGCCTTTCGCCCCTGAATGTCAGCATCCACGCCACGGACGCATCCACCCGCAACGACCTCCTGCGCAATCGGCGCGGCGGACCATCCCTTCGATGGTTGCGGGCCCTGCTCGACCACGACGTGGAGGTACACGGACAGATCGTGTGCTGTCCTGGCCTCAACGACGGAGACACTTTGGATCAGACCATGGCCGGGGTGCTCGACCGGTTCCCCGAACTGGCGAGCCTTTGCGTGGTCCCTCTCGGGATCAGCCGGTACAACCGCGAACAGCGGATGCGCGCCACCACCCGAGCGGAGGCCGCCGCGGTCGTCGACTGCGTCGAAAGGTGGCAGGACACGTTCCTGGACGTTCTGGGCCATCGACTGGTGTTCGCAGCCGACGAGTACTACCTGCTGGCCGAGCGACCGTTCCCTCCAGCAGAGGCATACGAGGGCTTCGCCATGTACGAGGACGGCATAGGCATGGCCCGAACCTTCGAAGCCGAGTTCACCGGTCGGGCCGACGACGTCGTCCGTCCCCGCTCAGGCTTCTTCGCTTGGGCCGACGGGTCCGTCCCTCCGGCGCCGGCCGGACACCGCTATGAAGCCGCTGGCGACTACGGCGCACCCCCAGAGGGCTACCGCGCCATCAGGACCGCACCCTCGATCGGGGAGAGCCCGAATCGGGATGCCTCGGTCACGCCGCTGGCGACGCCATCGGTAACCACGGTCGAGATCTCAGCGAGGCCATCGCTGTCATCCGCCTCGGCGTCGGTCTCGTCGTCACCGTCACCAGAGCACACTTCGGGCATCGAACATGGCGCCTTCGATCGATCGCCGGACACGGTCGTCGCTCCGGCGATGAAGTTGCAGCCCCGTGGTGACGCCCCGATCGGGATCCTCACCGGCGAGGCCGGCGCCGCCATCATCGGCCCACTGATCTCTGAGCTTGGACGTTCTGATGTGCGTGTCCTGCCGGTTGCCAACCAGTATTTCGGAGGTACCACCTCGGTGACGGGATTGATGGTCGGAGCCGACCTGATCCGGGTCCTCGCGGCCGAACCCGAGACCCACCGCTACCTTCTTCCCGATGTCTGCCTTTCCGGCGGGCGTTTCCTCGACGGCGTCACCCCAGCCGAGCTGCCTCGCATCGTCGAGGTCATACCCACCGACGGCGCGGCCTTGCGCCGAGCCTTGGAGCACACCTCGTCATGACCGATAAACAGAACCTCGACCTGCCGATGGTGGCCATCGTCGGGCGCCCCAACGTGGGCAAGTCCACCCTTTTGAACCGAATCGTCGGCCGACGTGAGGCCATCGTGGAGGAGAAGCCAGGCGTCACCCGGGATCGCAAGGAGGTGCTGGCTGAGTGGCAGGGGAGAGCCTTTCGCCTGGTCGACACCGGCGGGTGGATGCCTGGTGGCGACGCGCTCGACGAGAAGGTGAGTCGCCAGAGCGAGCGAGCCATCTCCGAGGCCGACGCCGTTCTCATGGTGGTAGATGTGACCACCGGTGTCACCGAGGAGGATGCTCGGGTCGCCGAGCTGCTTCGGGTGTCGGAAGCTCCGGTGTTCGTCGTGGCCAACAAAGTCGACGACGCCTCCCACGAGGCCCTGATGTGGGAGTTCTTGTCGCTGGGGCTGGGATCGCCGTGGCCGGTGACGGCGCTACACGGTCTCGGAACTGGTGACCTGTTGGAAGCCCTGGTCGATGCCCTTCCCGAACCGGCCCCGGAGCCAGCCGAGCCGATCCCGGTGACGGGACCAGGCGGGGACGGCGATCGGGTTTTCTCGGTCGCTCTCGTCGGTCGTCCCAACGTGGGTAAGTCGACGCTGTTCAACCGGCTCATCGGAGAGGATCGGTCGGTGGTCCACGACATGCCTGGCACCACCCGAGACGCGGTGGACACCATCGTCGACACCCCCGATGGTCCCATCCGCTTCGTCGACACCGCCGGAATGCGCCGCAAGGCGAGGATCGAAGAGGGCACCGAGTACTACTCCTTCGTTCGGGCTCTCAAGGCCGTCGACTCCTCCGATGTGGCGTTGCTCGTGATCGACGCCACCGAGGGGGTGACCCACCAGGATCAACGCCTGGCCGAGAGGATCGACGCGGCTGGTTGCCCGATCGTGGTGCTCCTCAACAAGTGGGAACTACTCGACACCGATTCGCGAGCCGGAGTCACCTACGAGGTCGGCCAGAAGCTGGCCTTCCTGGGCGAGAGTGAGGTGATCCGCATCTCGGCGCTCACCGGCAAGAACGTGCACCGCTTGTTGCCCGCCCTGGCCGAGGCCATCACCGCCTACCACCGCCGGGTGCCAACCCGTCGGGTGAACGAAGTCGTGTCCTTGGCCCAATCGGCTCAACCCGCCCCCCACGGAGCCCGGATCCTCTACGCCACCCAAGGCGCGACCGACCCGCCCACCTTCACGTTGTTCGCCAACAAGGAACTCCCAGCAACCTACCTGCGCTACATCGAGCGCAAGTTGCGAGAGGCCTTCGACCTGGGGGCGACGCCGATCAAGCTTCGTGTGCGTCAGCGTTCCAACTGAACCGTGTCCGCCACCGATGTCCCACCCCTGAAGGTCCGGACCGGGCCTTCAGGACTGAACGCGGACGAGGTCGACGGCCGCGAACGAGCCGGTCAGACCAACGAGGTCGAGGAAACCACATCGCGGACGGTCGGCGAGATCGTTCGAGCCAACGTCTTCACCCGATTCAACGCCATTCTCTCTGTCCTGGCCGTGGCGGTATTGGCCACCGGTCGACTCGGCGACGCCATGTTCGCGGTGATCGTGGTTCTGAACGCTCTCATCGGGATCATCCAGGAGGTCCGGGCCAAACGCACGCTGGATCGGCTAGCTGTGTTGCACGCCCCTACGGCTCGGGTCGTGCGCCAAGGGGAGCTCGTCGAGTTGCCGATCGCCAGGGTGGTCCTTGACGATCTGGTCGAGTTGCGTGGCGGAGACCAGGTGCCCGCGGATGGGATCGTGGTGGAGGTCTCTGGTCTGGAAGTGGACGAGTCGGCTCTAACCGGTGAGTCCGATCCGGTCTCGAAGGCAGACGGCGACGCCTTGTTGTCGGGCACCGTGGTCCTGGCCGGCACCGGCCGCTACCAGGCCACCGCTGTCGGTCACGACTCCTACGCCCGCCGGCTGGCAGCCGAGGTGAAGGTGTTCACCCGAGCCCGATCCGAACTCCAGGAGGGGATCGACACCCTGCTCCGCTACATCACCTGGATCATCACCGCGGTGACACCGCTTTTGATCTGGTCGCAGTTCCGCAACGATGACACCGGGGACTGGCGGGAACCCGTCACGGGCACCGTGGCCGCCTTGGTGGGAATGGTGCCCGAAGGTCTTGTGCTGTTGACCAGCATCTCATTCTTCTTGGCCGCGCTCGACCTGACTCGACGCCGGGTGCTCGTACAAGAACTACCAGCGGTGGAGGGTCTGGCCCGAGTGGATGTGGTGTGCCTGGACAAGACCGGGACCCTCACCGTGGGTGACATCGAGTTCGATCAGCTTCTTCCCCTTCGCAGCGGGCAGGGGGAGGCGATGGTGCGCGCCGGGTTGGGGGCCATGGCGGGTGCGGCTGACGCCAACGCCAGCCTGGCCGCCATTCGGGCGGCATGCCCCGCACCCGATGACTGGCTCCAGGATGGTTCGGTGCCCTTCTCGTCGGCTCGGAAGTGGAGCGCAGCATCCTTCGCCGAAAGAGGCTCGTGGTACCTCGGTGCCCCCGACGTGATGTTGGACACCGATGCACCGGAGCGAAGGGATGTGACCGCCCTAGCTGCCCAAGGCCGAAGGGTTCTGCTGGTCCAGTGGTCGCCCTCACCCCTTGACGGGCCCGAACTGCCATCGGACAGGACCAGTGAGGCCCTGGTCACCTTGGCCGAGAAGGTGCGGCCTGACGCTGCCGACACATTGCGGTTCTTCCGCGATCAGGGCGTCTCGATCCGGGTGATATCGGGCGACAACCCCTCGACGGTGGCTGCCATCGCCACCGAACTGGGCCTCGACGTCGGAGATCCGGTGGATGCCCGAAAGCTGGGGGAGGAGCCTGAGGATCTGGCCGACGCCGTTGCCGACCACACCGTGTTCGGTCGGGTCAGTCCCCACCAGAAGCGGTCGATGGTGCGGGCACTGCAGTCACAGGGTCATGTAGTGGCGATGACCGGTGACGGCGTCAACGATGCCATGGCCCTCAAGGATGCAGACATCGGTGTGGCGATGGGCAACGCCGCACCGGCGACCAAAGCCGCAGCCCAGTTGGTCTTGCTCGACGGTGAGTTCTCCCGGATGCCGAAGGTGCTGGCCGAGGGGCGCCGTGTCATCGGCAACATCGAGCGAGTTGCCAGCCTTTTCGTGTCCAAGAACACCTATTCGTTCCTCCTGGTGATCCTGGTTTCGATTGTTGGCCTGCCGTACCCGTTCCTCCCTCGCCACCTGACCTTGATCAGCTCGGTGAGCATCGGGATACCGGCGTTCTTCTTGGCCCTGGGACCCAATCAGGCCCGTTACCGGCCAGGGTTTCTTCGCCGCGTTCTGGCCTTCGCCGTGCCCTCCGGAGCGGTGGTGGCACTGTCTGTGTTCTCGGCCTACCTGCTAGCCACCGTCGAGAACGCCACGACCGACGAGCGCCGAACCGCGGCGGCAATAGCCGCATTGGTCGTCGCCTTGTGGATCCTGGCCGTCCTGGCCCGGCCGGTTCGGGCGTGGAAGGCGGCGCTGGTCGCCACCATGGCGGGCATCGCGGCGGCAGCGGTGGCGGTTCCACCGGTCCGGGAGCTTTTCGAGCTCGATGTTCCGCTGCCCCTGCTTCCTCAGGCCCTCGCCATCGGCGCGGGCGGTGCTTGTGCGGTGGAGTTGATAGGCCGGCGAGCACAGCGGGGTGAGGGGGCCTAGGTCCCTACTGCCGATAAGCCTGGATCCACCGAAAGGCAGAGCCTTCCGGCGGAGTTTGGATGCCGTCGGTCCAGGGTCCGCGGTTGCGCCCGACACACCGACGATAGGCTCACCCAACCATGCGGTACCCCCTGCTGCTTCTGGTTGCGGCGGCCTGCGCCATTGCCGCGGGTGTGTGGGCCAGGTCGGCTCGACGTCTCCAGATCGTGGCCGGACGAACCGAGCGAGAGTTCGGCCGTACCTCAGATGCGGCCACCGTTGCCCGCTCCGCATTCCGCAAGGACGTGCACTCGGCGGTCCTGTACGCGGTTCTGGCCGTCGCTGTCGGCGCCGGATCGGTCTTGGAGCAGGACGCTCGCTGGTTGTTCGCCGTGGTCTTGGTCCCGGTGGCGGTCTCCATCGTGTTCAGCAGAGATTTCGTCCGAGACTCGCGGCTGGCTGAGAGCCGACTCAGCCTCGAACGCCGGGCCGAAGAAGTGTTGTCCCAAGAGGATCTGGCCCCTCGTCGCTGGGCCGAGCGGCTTGCACCTGAGGTGCTTCCCGACGTAGCCGGGTTCGAGGTCGGTCGGCTCTATCAAGCCGGAACCGGTCTTATGGCCGGCGACTTCTACGACGTGTTCCAGTTGGCGCCGACACGGATCGCCGCAGTGATCGGAGACGTGACCGGGCACGGGATCGAACCGTCGATCACGGCGTTCCAGGCGAAGTACCTGCTAAGGGTCTTCTTGTTGCAGTACCGAGATCCGGCTCAAGCCCTCGAGGAACTGAACGCGATCATGTCGGCGCAGGGACGCAGCGAGGAGATGATCTCGTTGTGCGTGGTCGTGTTCGACACCGAGGCCGAAACCATGCGCTATGCGTCGGCCGGGCATCCGCCGGCCTGGCTGTGGCATGACCGCGATGTCCGTCCGCTGCGCTCCACGGGACCGTTGTTGATGTTGGACCCGAGAGCCACCTACCTGAGCCGGGAGGTGGCTCTCGACCTCGGTGATGTCGTTTTGCTCTACACCGATGGCCTTTCGGAGTCACGGGCCGGTGATCAACTCTTCGGCGAGGAACGAATAGCGAACACGCTGCGACGAGACCCCGGAGCATCCCCGGCCGAGATGGTCAAGACGCTCCTCGACGCTGCCCGTGACTTCGCCCGGGAACCCAACAACGACGACATCGCCATCCTCGCGGTACGCCGCGGTTGATCGACCGGGCAGCAGACAGCGGGGCGTGACAGCCTCCATCCGGGTCCGTGGAGGCGGACGCTTGGACCCAGGCGATGCCGAGGTCGTCGTAGGCTCGGCGCTGTGACCGAGGTTTGTGACGATCCCGATCCGACCGATGCCGACCGTGTGGCTGCTGCCGCTGAGCGTGCCCTGGCGGGGAACCTGGCCAAGGGGGGTGACAAGCTGGCTCAGCAGGGCAAGTTGTTCGTCCGGGATCGTCTGGATCTGCTGTTGGACCCGGGGTCGTTCGTGGAGGATGCTCTGTTGGCCAACACGTCATCGGTGGATCTACCCGCCGACGGGGTGGTCACGGGAGTGGGCACCATCGATGGTCGGCCGGTGTGTGTGATGGCCAACGATCCCACGGTGAAGGCAGGGTCGTGGGGGGCACGCACTGTGGAGAAGATCGTGCGCCTCACCGAGTACGCCCTCCGCCACGAGGTGCCGGTGTTCTGGCTGGTCGACTCGGCTGGCGCCCGCATCACCGACCAGGTCGAGTTGTTTCCTGGGCGCAGGGGGGCAGGCCGGATCTTCTACAACCAGGTTCGCCTATCGGGCCGGGTGCCCCAGATCTGCTGCTTGTTCGGCCCGTCGGCCGCCGGTGGGGCCTACATACCTAGCTTCTGCGACATCATCATCATGGTGGAGGGCAATGCCTCCATGTACCTCGGGTCGCCCCGCATGGCCGAGATGGTGATCGGTGAGAAGGCAACCCTGGAGGAGACCGGTGGCGCCCGCATGCACGCCACCGTGTCGGGTTGTGGCGACAACCTGGCGGTCGACGACGAGGACGCCTTGGAACAGGCCAAGGCATGGTTCACCTACTTCCCGGTCAACTGGCGAAATGACCCCCCGCACTACGAGCCCACAGCCCCCGCCCATCCGTTGACCGCCACATCGGTGCCCGCTGACGACAAAGCGGCCTACGACGTGAGAACGGTCATCGACGGGCTGGTCGACGCCGAGAGCTTCTTCGAGATCAAGCCTCTGTTCGCTCCAGAGCTGGTCTGCGGGATCGGCCTTGTTGACGGTCGCCCGGTGGGGTTCGTGGCCAACAACCCTCAGGTCAAGGGGGGTGTTCTGTTCGTCGACTCAGCCGACAAGGCCGCCCGGTTCGTGTGGTGTTGCGACGCCTTCAACATTCCGCTGGTCTTCCTGGCCGACGTGCCTGGCTTCATGATCGGAACCGAGGTCGAACGCCAGGGCATCATCCGCCACGGTGCCAAGATGGTCACCGCCATCTCCGAGGCCACCGTGCCCAAGCTGTGCGTGGTGTTGCGCAAGGCCTACGGTGCCGGGCTCTACGCCATGGCCGGGCCGGCGTTCGAACCGGAGGCGACCATCGCCTTGCCCACCGCCAAGATCGCGGTGATGGGCCCCGAAGCCGCGGTGAACGCGGTGTTCGCAAACAAGATCGCCGCCTTCGACGATCCCGCTGAGGCCGACGCGTTCGTGGCCGAGCAAAGAGGGATCTATGAAGAAGACGTCGACATACTGCGGCTGGCCTCAGAACTGGTGATCGACACCATCGTGCAACCCGAGAACCTGCGGACCGAGATCATCCGCCGTTTCACCCTGGCTGCTGGCAAGGACCGCCATTTCTCGGACCGCCGCCACGGCGTACCCCCGGTATGAATTCGTCCGCCAAGACATGATCATCGGCTCCCGCCCCTCCCTTCCCGCGTCGGTGGTGATCAGAGACGTTGGACCCCGCGACGGGCTTCAGCCCGAGGCGCCGGTCGACGTCGCTGAGCGAATCGCCTTGGTCGAGGCCCTGGCCAACGCCGGACTCCGCCGAATCGAAGCCGTGGCCTTCGTGTCGCCCAAGGCCGTGCCCGCCATGGCTGGTGCCGCCGAGGTCATGGCCGGAGTCAACCGCCGAAACGGACTCCACCTCGCGGCGCTGGTACCCAACCTGACCGGAGCGGAGATGGCCCTGGAATCGGGCGTCGACGAGATCACCGTCACCGTCTCGTTCTCTCCTGAATACAACCAACGCAACGTCAGGATGACCATCGAGGAGTCCGAACGGGCCATCTCCGAGGTCACCCAAAGAGCCTCTTCGTCCTCGGTTCCCGTCGATGCAGTGATCTCGTGTGCGTTCGGCTCCCCCTATGAGGGAGACGCCGATCCGAACGACGTGATCGAGATGGCCCGACGCCTCGGCGATGGCGGGGTGGAGTCGATCACCTTCGCCGACACCACCGGGATGGCTACCCCCCGACGGGTCCACGACCTCCTCGACGCGCTCGCCCGGCTGTCGCCCGATAACCGTTGGGTCGACGATGTGGGTCTGCACCTGCACGACACTCGGGGTACTGCGTTGGCCAACGCGTTGGCGGGACTGGAACGTGGGATCACCCGTTTCGACACCGCGGTAGGCGGGCTTGGAGGGTCACCATTCGCTCAAGGCGCCGGCGGCAACCTGGCTACCGAGTCGCTGGTTTCGACACTCGACGACATGGACGTCGAAACCGGCATCGATCTGGACGCTTTGGTGGCGGCGGCCCGGATGATCGAGCGACTCGTCGGCCATGCCGTTCCAAGTGGTGTGGCCCGCCACGGCTCCCGTCTCGGATCCACCCCTTAGGACCCGAGCGGATAGGTCCAGTCGTCGTCGCTGTGAGGTTGATCAGACCGAGGCTTCGCCTTGGTTTAGCCATGCCGTGTTTATGGGTCGGTCCGCCTATCGGCGCACCTCCGTAGAGGCGCACCTCCTCAACGACCCGAACGCGCCATGGTGGAGGCTCGGTTTGGACCCCACCGCTTCGTTGGGTGAATGCTTATCCGCCGTGCCCTGGTGTGAGACCTGCGACCGCTTCTACAACCCGGAGTCACTCGCCCCCGACGGCACCTGTGCCACCTGCGGACGGTTCATCGCCGACCCCTCGGAAGACACAGAGGACACCAAGATCCCGTGGCACTTCTGGGTTCTGGTGGCGGCCCTCGTGCTGTACCTGGGCTGGCGTCTCTTGGAGGTGATCATCTGGGCGGTGACGGGGGATTGGCCCTGACAGCCGTTGATGTAGGCAGCGGGAGTACACCCGAGTTCTGAGGCACGGGGCGTCCCGACTAGGGTGACCATCCCCACGGGCTGTGGCGCAGTTTGGTTAGCGCGCTTGACTGGGGGTCAAGAGGCCGGAGGTTCGAATCCTCTCAGCCCGACCATGGGAGTTCCGGAGCCGGCCCGAAAGGGTCGGCTCCGGTCGTTTCCGGACGAACGGGGCACCGACCGGGACCACACCGAGCCAGGCGAACGCAGCACTAGCGTTCGGCCGATGGCCAAAGATGCGAGCAGCTTCCCGATCCGAGCAGAGGTGGGCTGACCAGATGTGCGGGCGTTTCGTGTCGTCGTCCACCCCAGACGAGATCGCCAGATATTTCGATGCCGTACCTCCAGCACCGGAGGCGGCCCTCGAGGCATCGTGGAACGTTGCACCCACCAACGATGTGTACGCCGTGGTCGAAGAGGACGGCACACGCAGCGTTGCGTCCTTCCATTGGGGCCTGGTTCCGATATGGGCCAAGAGCCCAGCCGCAGGCAACAAGATGATCAACGCCAGGTCCGAGACCTTGGCAGAGAAGGCCGCCTTCAAGCACGCGTTTCGCAAGCGCCGTTGCATAGTTCCCGCCGACGGGTTCTATGAGTGGAAGTCCATACCGGGGGAAAAGCGCAAGCAGCCCTTCTACATCCACCGTGTCGATGGTGAGCCATTGGCGTTTGCCGGGTTGTGGGAGGAGTGGCGTGGTCCTGACCGGTCCGGAGACCAGCGGCTGAGATCTGCCACGATCATCACGACCACGGCCAATGAGACCATGGTCCCTGTCCACGATCGGATGCCCGTGATCCTGGCGCCGACGTCGTGGGCAGAGTGGCTCGCACCTGACAACCACTCCCTGGACTCCCTGGGCCAACTTCTCGTTCCGGCACCCTCGCACCTGCTGGTGATGCACCCAGTTGGGTTGGAGGTGGGCAACGTGAGGAACAAGGGCCCTCAACTCATCGAACCGTTAGGGCCCGAGCCGACGTCGAAGGCTTCACCGGCGTGACCTTTGACGCTGGTCAATCTGACCTGCGCCGTCGCTGGGACCGGTACTGGCTTCGACTTCACGCTCGGCTCGACGGTGACACCGCCGATCGCGTGCTCCCATGGGTGAACGCCACAATCGTCTCCCTGGTTCAACTGGCGCTAACCGCGGCGACGATTCGTTCATCCACAGCCGGGGGAGGGTTGGCGCCATGGCTTCAGGCCGCATGGGCACGTACAGGCGAAGGCGTGGTCCATCCGGTAGGCGGGCTGGATCCGGCGACCGCGTCGGCCTCGTTGGTCGGCGAAATGGTGCTGCACCTGAGCCGGTTCTTCCCGGCTGCGGCGGTTTTCGCCGTCGTTCAGTCGGTGGCCATCGGCGCCGCGGTGGTGCCGTTGTGGCGTCTGGCCCGTGAACGGGCTGGCCTTCGGGTTGGTGCGACCAGTGCCGTGATCGCCGCCTATGCCTTGGCTCCTACCGTGCACCAGGCCGGGTTGACACCGTTTCATCCCGAACTAGTCGCACTTCCATTCCTGTTGGTGGCATGGCTCCAAGCCAGCAGGGGAGCGTGGGTGAAGTATGGCCTAGCGGTGCTGGCGGTCCTGGCTTGCCGAGGTGACCTAGGGATCACCGTGGCGGCCATGGGCTTGCTGGTGGCAGCTCAACACCATCGGCGCAACGGCACGGTCACGGCGATGGTGGGGGTGGCATGGTCTGCTGTCGCACTGGCTCTGGTCGAAGCCGATCAACCCAGCGGGCAGTTGACTCCGGCCGGGGAGTTCGTCTCACGAGCGGTTGGACCTCTGGCTGCGGTCGAACAGGTGGCCACCAACCCCCTCGGTGAGCTGGGAGCGGTCTTGTCCCAGCCCAGCGTCGAGTTCCTGGTTGTTGTGCTCGCGCCGCTGCTGTTCCTGCCGTTGATGTCGTTCCGACGCTTCGCGCCGTCGTTACCGGGCCTGACTCTGGCCATGGTCGCAGACCGGGCCGTAGCACGAGCCGCGGGAGCGGGCGTGTTGGACCTGGCGCCCACGGCGGCCCACATCACCCCGTCGATGGCCTTCACCTTCGTCGCCCTGGTCTTCGCCCTGGAGCGGATCGGCCAGCGCAGCGTGGTCAGGGTGAACGTCGACCGACGGCTGCTGGGTGCGCTGATGTGTGGATCCATCCTGTTCTTCCTGGTTGAGTCCCCCTCGGCCCCATACCACCGGCCATGGGACTGGGGCGGGCGCGGCAGTCAGCTCCAGGTGCTGGAGCGAACCAGTGACGCGGTGCCTGGTGCCGCCTCACTGGCGGCATCCCCGTCGGCCACTGCCCTGGTTGCTGAAAGGTCCGTCCTGGTCGAACTTCCGCCCGACCCTGTGGACCTCACCACGAAGCTGCTGAACGGCTTGGCCGCAAGGGTGGAATGGGTGCTCCTCGACACCTCTGGCACCGATCCTGACTCAGGTGACCCGGTCTGGCAGCCCGACGATGTCGAGTCGATCCTCGAGAGCCTGGAGCGGGCTGGGTTCGAGACCCAGGAACGAGAGCGGGGAATAGTCCTCCTTCGTCACCGTTGATCGTCGAGCCCAACGAGGGCCGCTCGAAGTCGCTCGGCCGCGTCATCTAGTGATGCGTCGCTGACCCCGTGATCGGCCCTGGCGAAGTCGAGATCGGCCTCCGAGCGAATCGGGATCACGTGAAGGTGGGTGTGGGGCACCTCCATCCCGGCGATGATCATTCCGACCCGCGCCGGTGAGAATGCAGCCTGTTGGGCCTTCCCTACCTGCTGGGCCACCTTCATCAGATGAGCCACCGTTTCGGGATCGAGGTCCAACCAGTGATCTACCTCCGCCCGGGGAACCACCAACGTGTGACCGGGCTGTAGTGGTGCGATTGTGAGGAAGGCAGCGCACACCTCATCGGCGTAGACGAAGCGGCCAGGAAGCTCACCGTCGAGGATCCGGGTGAAGAGCGTGGTCATGGTTCCGATCCTAGGAACTGGCATCGGTAGGATCGGCGCCATGGCAGTGAGCGACCGCGGTGCCCCTGCACCGGCTGAGTTCGCGCCGGCCTACGACACCAACGCTTCATCCACCGGGGTGCCGGAACCACCCCATACGACGTCGAGTTCGAAGATCTTCACGATCCCCAACGTGATCTCGTTGGTCCGTCTGAGTTGCCTTCCGGTGTTCTGGTGGCTGCTGTTCGCGCAGGAGAACCGGGGGGCAGCGGCCTGGCTCCTGGCTGCTCTCGGTGCTACCGACTGGGTTGACGGCTACATCGCCCGCCATTTCGACCAGGTGTCCGATCTCGGCAAGATCCTCGACCCGGTGGCCGATCGCATGCTGTTCTTCGTGGGTGTGGGGGGAATCCTGGTCGATGGGTCGGTTCCCACCTGGTTCGCGGTGGCCGTCCTGGTCCGAGAGGCAGTGGTGGGCACCACCACGGTGGTACTCGCCCTGTTGGGGGCCCGACGCATCGATGTCACCTGGTTCGGCAAGGCCGGCACGTTTGGGTTGATGGTGGCCTTCCCGTTGTTCCTGGCTGGTCAATCCACTCTCGCCTGGCACGAGACCGCTCGAACTCTGGCCTGGGTGGCTGGTGTTCCAGGTTTGATCCTCAGCTACATCGCCTGGGCCACCTATGTCCCGCTAGCCCTCAGAGCCCTGCGTGAAGGTAGGGCCGACCGGAGAACAGCAACTGCCACTCACCGTTGACCAGGCCCGCGTTCAGTTGTCAACCACGATGGTGAGGCCCCGGTAACTTGTCGGCCATGAAGGCCGTCATCATGGCCGGAGGCGAAGGCACCAGGCTCCGGCCCCTCACCTCCAACTGCCCAAAACCGATGTTGCCCCTGGCCAACCGGCCCATGATGGAGCACATCGTCCAGCTTCTGCGGAGCCACGGCATCGACGAGATCGTGGTCACGGTCGCATACCTGGCCAACCAGATACGCACCTACTTCGGCGATGGCTCCGAGTTCGGTGTGCGCATGGTTTACGCCACCGAAGACCAGCCCCTCGGTACTGCGGGCTCGGTGCGCAACGCCATGGACGAGCTCACCGAGCGCTTCCTGGTGATTTCGGGTGACGTCCTCACCGACATCGATCTCGGGCACGTGATCACCACCCACGAGGAACGTGGCGCCCTGGCCACCATCGGGTTGGTCGCCGTCGAGAATCCACTCGAGTTCGGAATCGTCATCACCCGTCACGACGGCTCGATCGAACGGTTCTTGGAGAAGCCCACCTGGGGCGAGGTCTTCAGCGACACGATCAACACCGGCATCTTCGTGCTGGAACCCGAGATCTTCGACTACATCGCCCCGGACCGTAGCGTCGACTTCTCCAGCGAGGTGTTTCCCCGTCTCCTAGAGGAGGGAAAGCCCCTGTTCGGGGCGGTGGCGTCGGGCTACTGGGAGGACGTGGGCACCCTCGAGGCCTATGTGTCTGCTCACAAGGACGTGATGGACGGAAAGGTCCGCGTCGATGTTCCCGGGTTTGCGGTGGGTCCGGGCGTATGGCTGGGTGAGGGAGCAGACATCCACCCCGACGCGAAGATCGACGGGTTTGCCATCGTCGGTGAGAACTGCCGGGTCGAGGCCGGGGCCCGAATCGGTGACTACACGGTTCTGGGTCGCAACGTGCGGGTCCGTTCCGACGTCGACATTGAACGCTCGGTGGTTCACGACAACACCTACATGGCCGAGGGTGTGCGCCTCCGCGGTGCGGTGATAGGTCGCTCCTCGGACCTGCGCCGCAAGGCCCGCTGCGACGACGGCTCGGTGCTCGGAGACGAGTGCTTCGTCGGAGAGAACGCCCACGTCGGCCAGGGCGTGAAGGTGTACCCGTTCAAGACCGTCGAAGCCGGGGCCACCGTCAACTCATCGATCGTCTGGGAGTCCAAGGGATCCAGAAGCCTGTTCGGCCGGGTCGGGGTCTCAGGGCTGGCAAACGTGGACGTCAGCCCCGAACTTGCAGCACGGGTGGCCATGGCCTTCGCCACAACCTTGCGCAAGGACACCACCGTTGCCATCTCCCGAGACTCCTCCCGTGCCGCCCGCATGCTCAAACGGGCGTTCATCGCCGGCCTGAACGCCAGCGGCGCCAACGTCGTTGACCTCGAGATGGCCAGCGTTCCCGTCACCCGCTACCTGGCCCGCCAGCCCGGCAACGCCGCCGGGGTCACGATACGGCTCACCGAGTCGGACCCCCAATCGGTGGTGATCCGCTTCTTCGACGACCAAGGCATCGACATCACCGAAGATGCGCAACGCAAGATCGAGCGGTTGCTCAACCGCGAGGACTTCCGACGGGTGCTGGCGAGCGAGATCGGTGACATCACCTTCCCGTCACGGGCGTTGGAGCACTACACCGAAGCACTCGGGTCCACCGTGGATCTGCGAGCCGTTCAAGCCGCCGGTTTCAAGCTGGTCATCGACTACAGCTACGGGGCAACCGCGTTCGTGATGCCCACCGTGCTGTCCAAGCTGGGCGCAGAGGTTCTGGGAGTCAACCCGTATGCCTCCACCAGCCAACGCATCAACGCCGAAAGGGGAGAGCGGGAAGCCAACGTGGCCCGGCTCGTCACGGCCTCGGGAGCCAACCTCGGCGCGGTGATAGATGCCGACGGTGAACACCTCACCCTGATCGACGACTCCGGGCAGGTGCTCAGCGCCGAAGAGTCCCGGCTGGCCTTCGTCTCCCTGGTGGCCGGTCACCTTCTCGGTGACCGTATCGCTCTCCCGGTCAACGTGAGCACTGTCACAGAAGGGCTGGTGGCACCCCATGGGGTATCGATCCAACGGACCAAGACCTCCACGGCAGCGCTAATGGCTGCAGCCAGCGAAGCCGGCGTCGGCTTCGCTGCCAGCGGAGACGGCGGGTTCATCCTGCCGGGCTTTCTGCCCGCCTTCGATGCCGCCGCTGCGCTGGTCAAGATGCTCGAACTTCTGGCCAAGGAGCGCACGACGCTGTCCGCAGTTCGCCACGATCTGCCCAGAACCCACATGGCCCACCAAACCGTGGTCACACCGTGGGAGCAAAAGGGCCTCGTTATGCGCACGCTCGTAGAGCTCAGCAAGGATCGACGACTCGAGCTCATCGACGGCGTCAAGGTGATCCACGATGACGGCTGGGTCCTGGCTCTGCCTGATCCCGAGGAGCCGATCACCCACATCTGGTCGGAGAGCTCTGACGCAGCCTCGGCTCAAGCGTTGGCCCAAGAATACGTACGCCGCATCCGCCAGACCCTGCGCTGAGGGGGAGCCGGTACGCGAGCAGACCTATCGGAGGCGGTGTCGGCGAGCGGGCTCGCGCCTCGGCCGCGTGGGTTAGCCTCAAACCCCATGAACATTCCCGATGATCTCCGCTACTCCTCTGACCACGAGTGGATCAAGGTCGAGGGCACCACGGTCCGCATCGGCATCACCGACTACGCCCAGGATGCCCTCGGCGACGTCGTGTACGTGCAGATCCCAGAGTTGGGTGCGACCGTGGCGGCGGGCCAAGGCATCAGCGAGGTGGAATCCACCAAGTCGGTCTCCGACATCTACGCGCCGCTGGCGGGCACCATCGCCGCGGTCAACGACGAGCTGGACGCGGCCCCCGAGCGGCTGAACGCCGATCCCTACGGTGATGGCTGGATCTGCACGATCGAGGTGGCCGATCCCGCCGACATCGACGGCCTCCTCAGCGCCGACGCCTACCGCAGTCTCATCGAGGGCTGACCCAACCGGGGGAGTGGTCCACATCTTCTGCGCCAACTGCGGTCACAAGAACCAGCCTGACGCCAACTTCTGCTCGTCTTGCGGGCAGGCGCTGGCCCGCGTCGACGATGAGCCCCACACCATCACGTTCGCCATCGACGGACTGACCGGCCGAGACGAGGTAGAGGTCAACCTGACCGACTCGGTCACGGGCGGCTTGTTGGTGGCAACCAGAGGTCCCAACGCCGGCTCGGAGTTCGCACTGGAACACGTGATCACCACCGCGGGCCGTCACCCCGATTCGGACATCTTCCTGGACGACGTGACCGTGTCGCGCCGGCACGCAGAGCTCGAACGAACCACTGCGGGCCTGGTGGTGCGAGATGTCGGATCCCTCAACGGCACCTACCTCAACCAGCAACTGGTCAAGGGAGACCAGCCACTGGCCAACGGCGACGAGCTTCAGATCGGACGGTTCAAATTGGTATTCATCGCAGGGAGCGCGGGCTAAGTGGTCGACCAACACCTATCGATCGGTGAAGTCCTTACCCTCCTTCAGGCTGAGTTCCCCGACGTCACCATCTCCAAGATCCGATTCCTCGAGAGTCAGGGCCTCATAGACCCCGAGCGCACACCGTCGGGCTACCGCAAGTTCTACGGTCCCGACATCGAACGCCTGCGATGGATCCTCACCCAGCAGCGAGAGAACTTCCTGCCGCTCAAGGTGATCAAGGACCGTCTCGGCGAGACGACCGTCGAAGATCAGCTCGTCGACGGTGCGCAGACCACACCTGATGGCCCCCTCAGCTTCAGTCCCACGAGCACGGCCGATGGACCGGATGCCGGGTCGACCGAGCCTGCTGCATCGCCGGTGACCCCCACCGTTCGTGCTTCGATGCCAGCGGGTGAGGTTCCTGGTCCCGCATCCCAACCGATCTGGATGGTCGACCTGGCTCGGGGCCGTGAGGGGTCCAGCCCAGATCTGAACAACCAGACCCAGCGGGAGACGTCACCGAGGTCCAAGGTGACGCTCGACGATGGCCCTACCGATGTCAGCCTCACCTCCGATGAGCTCCAGGCTGCCGCAGGAATCTCGGCCGATTCGCTCAAAGCACTGGTGCAGTTCGGACTGGTGAGCGTCCGCCACCTCGGCAACGACTCCTACTTCGACGCCGATGCGCTGATCATCGCTCGCAAGGCGGCCGCATTCCTCGATCACGGAATCGAGGCCCGGCACCTGCGAATGTTCAAAGTCGCCGCCGAGCGCGAAGCCGGGTTCCTGGAGCAACTGGCTATGCCTCTGCTCAAGCAACGTAATCCCGAGGCCCGTCGCCAAGCGGTCCGACTCGTCGAGGAACTGGCAGACCATGGTCATGACCTGAGGGCAGCACTCTTGCGAGCGAACCTGCGAAAGCACCTCGACTCAGCCTGAACCGGGGCCTTGGATGCCCTTCCTTCGTTTGGCGCCGGGCACCGATTGCGAACACGACGGTAGGATCAACTCGTGATCGAGATGGAGCTCGTGGGCGTAAGGGTGGAAATGCCGAGCAGCTCGCCCATTGCTCTTCTCCGAGAGGTCGGTGGGTCCCAACGGGTTCTGCCCATTTTCATCGGTGCCCCAGAGGCGACCGCCATCGCCTTTGCCCTAGAGGAGGTGGTCACCCCTAGGCCGATGACCCACGACCTGATGCGCTCGGTACTGGAAGACCTCGGTGTGAGCCTCCAGAGGATTCTGGTCACCGACCTACGTGAGGGCGTCTTCTACGCCGAGCTCGAGCTGAACGCCAGCGACGGCGTTCACACGATCTCGTCTCGGCCCTCGGACGCCATCGCCTTAGCAGCGCGGACCGGCTCGCCGATCTACGCCGCCGAGTCGGTCCTTGACGAGGCCTCCTACGTGGAAGAAGCGGGGGAGGAACCACCGGAAGCCGAAGCGGTGGTCGAGCAGTTCAAGGAGTTCATCGAGTCTGTGGACCCCGAGGACTTCGCCATCTGACCTCCGGTCCCACATCCATGGTTGACCGGCCCAGCAGCGAACCCTATTTTGGGGAGACCACACCGGCGTAGTTTCAGCCGTGTGGTCACCGGCCGGCTTCCGGCCTCGACGGATTTGGGAGTGGAACGTGGCCGAGGACTACAGCGGCAAGAAGGCGGCCGAGATCGTCGGGATCAGCTATCGCCAGCTCGACTACTGGGCTCGCACCGATCTTGTTCGTCCCTCGGTGACCGATGCCAGCGGCAGCGGAAGCCGGCGCCGCTACTCCTATCGAGACCTCCTGGAGCTTAAGGTCGTCAAGACCCTGCTGGACAACGGGATCAAACTCGAGTCGGTTCGTCAGGCATTCACCTACCTTCGGGATCAGCTCGGCGAAGACGTCGCGTCGGCCCAGCTAATCATCAGCGGTGGTTCGGCCATCTTGGTGCGAGACGACAACGAGCTGATCGATGTGCTCAAACAGGGCCAGACGGTGATGACCAGCGTCCTCTCGCTGGGCACGGTGCAGCGAGAGGTAGACGATGCCATCGTGCACCTCTTTCCCAGCCCGTCCCCGTCCAGCCAGTTGGACCCAGTCGCAGCCCCTGATTCGACCACCACCAAGGCCCCCAAGTCCGCGTCTGGCGCCTGAGCCAACCCAGGCAGCGGCCGGTTAACCACTCAGCGGATTCGGCTGGGCATCGCCACCGCCTACCATCGAGGTCGTGACGCTCCGATTCTCTCCCCTGGACGCCAACCACCGTGCGTTGGGGGCCAAGATGGTCCCCTTCGGCGGCTGGGAGATGCCGCTCAACTACGAGGCCGGCACGGTGGCCGAGCATCTGGCCTGTCGCAACAGGGCTGTCGCCTTCGACGTGAGCCACCTGGGCACTGTTCGGACCAGCGGCTCGGACGCTCTCGGGCGACTCCAAGCCGCGCTCACCAACGATCTCGCCAAGATCGGGCCGGGGCGAGCCCAGTACACCCATCTCCTCGACGAGGCCGACGGATCCGTCCTCGACGACATCATCGTGTGGTGGCTCGGCGAAGAGGTGTTCGACGTCATGCCCAACGCGTCCAACACCGAGAGGGTGGTAGAGGCCCTCGGACCCCACGCCGTGGACGTCACCACCGGTCGGGCCGTGATTGCCTTGCAGGGACCAGAGTCTCGGTCCCGCCTCGCCGATGTGTTTCCCGCTGGTGCCGAGGTGGGACGTTTCCGAGTCGAGGTGTTGGAGTGGAACGACTTCACCTGCACCGTGGCCGGTACGGGCTATACGGGTGAAGATGGGGTAGAGATCGCCATACCGGCAGCCCATGCCCCTGCCGCCTGGGAAGCACTCATGGCCGCCGGTTTCGAACCTGCTGGCCTCGGAGCCCGTGACACGCTGCGACTGGAGGCAGGCCTGCCGTTGCACGGCCATGAGCTAGGGCCAGGAATCACTCCACTGCAGGCTGGTCTCGGATGGGTGGTGGCATGGGACAAGCCCGGCGGCTTCCGTGGCATCGAGGCTCTACTGACCGAGCGCGAGCGCGGGCCACAGAGGGTTCTTCGGGCTCTGACCGTCGAGGGTCGACGTCCGCCACGCGCTGACCAGACCGTCCTGCAGGGCGAGGATGCGGTTGGTGTGGTTACTAGCGGCAACTTCTCGCCGGTTCTGGGACATGGGATCGCGCTGGCCCTGTTAGCCCCGACAGTTTCGGTTGGGGACTCGGTAAGTATCGACATTCGTGGCGATCGGGTGCCAGCCACGGTGGTCAAAGCACCGTTCGTGTCCAAATAGTCTGGATCGGTCGAAAGCCAGAGCCTTCCGGCGGAGTAGTGCCGCCGGCCTGACGGCCGAGGTCTTCGCTGCTAGGACCGGCAAAGCCGTCGAGCCAGGCCGAGGGCCGACCCGACGGCCAGCGATCACCGAGCCAAGTCCTCCACGGGCGGGCAGGAGCACACCAGGTTGCGGTCGCCGTAGCCGCCGTCGATACGCCGTACCGGAGGCCAGTAGCGGTCTCCCCGTTCACCCCGACCGGGGAAGGCTGCCTGTTCGCGGGTGTAGGGATGCTCCCATGCGCCGGTAAGGCAGTCGACGGTGTGGGGGGCGTTGGCCAGCGGGTTGTCTTCGCCAGGCCACGTACCGCTGGCGACCAGGTCCATCTCGCCCCGTATGGCGATCATGGCCTCGCAGAACCGTTCGATCTCGGCGAGATCCTCCGACTCGGTGGGCTCGATCATCAACGTTCCCGCGACCGGGAAGGACATGGTCGGGGCATGGAATCCGAAATCGATGAGACGTTTGGCCACGTCGTCCACGGTCACCCCGGTCTCCTTGGTGAGTGGTCGGAGGTCGACGACGCACTCGTGAGCCACCAGGCCTCCCCGTCCGGTGTAGAGCACAGGGAAGTGTGGCTGTAGTCGTTGGGCGATGTAGTTGGCGTTGAGGATCGCCACCTGGGTGGCCCTGGTCAGCCCATCTCCGCCCATCAGTCGGATGTAGGCCCAAGGAATGGGCAGGATGCCCGCCGACCCCCATGGGGCCGCCGAGATCGGACCGGGACCGGTGGCCGGGCCCGCCTCGGCCGCCAACGGGTGGTTGGGTAGGTGGGGGATCAGGTGCGCTCCGACCGCCACCGGGCCGATTCCGGGACCACCACCGCCGTGGGGGATGCAGAACGTCTTGTGGAGGTTGAGGTGGGAGACATCGGCACCGAAACGGCCGGGACGGGCCAGACCAACCATGGCGTTGAGGTTGGCGCCATCGAGGTACACCTGGCCACCGGCATCGTGCACCGCGGCGCAGATCTCGCCGATGGTCTCCTCGAACACGCCATGGGTCGAGGGATAGGTGATCATCAAGGCGGCCAGGTTGTCGGCGTTGTCGGCGATTCGAGCCCTCAGGTCGGTCACGTCCACGTTGCCGAACTCGTCGCAGGCCACGACCACCACGCTCATCCCAGCCATCACCGCGCTCGCGGCATTGGTACCGTGCGCCGACGAGGGGATGAGGCAGACGTCCCGGTGGGCCGCGCCGTTGGCCCGGTGGAAGCCACGGATGGCCAGGAGCCCAGCCAGCTCGCCCTGGGAACCGGCGTTGGGCTGAAGGCTCACGGCGGCGTAGCCGGTGATCTCCACCAACCATCGCTCCAGATCGCCGATCAGTTCCCGGTATCCGACCGACTGGTCGGCGGGGGCGAAGGGATGGATCTTGGCGAACTCGGGCCAGGTGATCGCCTCCATCTCAGAGGTGGCATTGAGCTTCATGGTGCACGAGCCCAGCGGGATCATGGCCCGGTCCAAAGCCAGGTCGCGATCGGCCAACCGCCGCAGGTACCGCAACATGGCTGTCTCAGAGCGGTGCTGGTGGAACACCGGGTGGGTGAGGAACGGTCCTTGCCGCACCAGGGTCGCTGGCACGGCATCGGGGGTTTCGACATCCAGCGTCGACCAGTCGACAGGGGAGAGGTCGAAGGCTGCTAGCACGGCATCGAGGTCCGAGCGGGTCGTGGTTTCATCACATGAGATCCCAACGGTGTCTGAATCGGTGAGCCGGAGGTTGACACCGCGTTCTAGGGCCTTCGCCACCACCTCCGCGGCGGCGCCAACGACCGTCGCCGTCACCGTGTCGAAGAAGTCAGTGTGAGCCACCGAGATGCCGCCGTCACGCAGGGCTCGGGCCAGCAGCGCCGCGTACCGGTGAGTCCGTCGTGCGATTGCCGCCAGGCCTTCAGGTCCGTGGTAGACGGCGTACATCGATGCCACCACGGCCAAGAGCACTTGGGCGGTACAGATGTTGGAGGTGGCCTTCTCCCGTCGGATGTGCTGTTCACGGGTTTGGAGGGCCAAGCGATAGGCCCGATTGCCATCGGCGTCCACTGACACGCCGACCAGGCGCCCGGGAATGGATCGCTGAAGTCCGTCGCGCACCGCCATGTAGCCAGCGTGGGGGCCGCCGAAGCCGAGGGGAACGCCGAAGCGTTGGGCTACGCCCACCACCACATCAGCGCCGAGGTCACCGGGCGACCGCAACAGGCACAAGGACAAGATGTCGGCGTCTACGGTGACCACGGCGCCGGCGGCGTGAGCCGATTCGATGACCGAGGTCCAGTCGACCACACGGCCCGACGAGCCCGGGTAGCTGAGAAGGACGCCGAAAGCGTCCCGGTCGGTCGGGTAGCCGTCGCTCAGGTCGGCGACGACGACCTCCAAGCCGATGGGCTCGGCCCGGGTGCGGACCACCTCGATGGTCTGGGGATGGCAGTCCGAATCCACCAAGAACACGGCGTCTTGGCCCACACCCTTGGCGACCCGGCGCGACAGCGTCATAGCCTCGGCGGCGGCTGTGGCCTCGTCGAGCAGGGAAGCGTTGGCCAGAGCCATGCCGGTGAGGTCGGCGATCATGGTCTGGAAGTTGAGGAGCGCTTCCAGACGGCCTTGGGAGATCTCGGGTTGGTAGGGCGTGTAGGCGGTGTACCACGCAGGTGACTCGACCACGTTGCGCAGGATCACCCCTGGAGTGTGGGTGTTGTGGTACCCGAGCCCGATCATGGAGGTGACGACCTGGTTGCGGTCGGCCAGCGCCCGCAGTTCAGCCAGCACTTCGGCTTCGCTGGCTGCATCTGGCAGGCCCAGGCTCCCCTCCATGCGGATGGTACCGGGCACGGCGGCATCGACCAGCTCGTCCAGTGAGTGGTATCCGAGCGCGGCGAGCATCTTGGCCTGATCCTCGGCCGACGGACCGATGTGACGCCGTTCGAAGCGATCGGCTTCGAGGTCGGCGAGTGGGGGGGTGGGGGACATGTTGGACACGGGGGCTCCTCGACAGCGCGGCGTTAGGTGCCTCCCCCGCTGTCATGGAACCTGAGAGCTTCACCCGGTCGGGCTTTCCCCTTCGGTGAGACGCTTCGCTGCGTCTGCTTTCCAGCGTTGCCTCGCTCGAACGGTCCTGGGGCCTGAGAGATTCCGGGGAGGGATTGCTCCTTCGGCGTGCCCGAGGGCACTCTCCCGTCCGAGCTCGACGGCGGGCGAAGGTTACCAGTACCGGCCGGCTCGTGGATGGTCCTGTGATTGCAGCTATTCAGAGGATAGTTTCGTCACGTGACGAAACTATCGGTGACGGAGAGGTGTCGGTGGTGCGGCAGGCAACTGCCTGAGCGGGCCCGCACCGGTCGACCTCGTCGCTACTGCCGGGCTGGCTGTCGCCAACAAGCCCACCTGGCCCGGAAGCTGGCGGCATCCCATGGCTTGGGCGATGACGACGTGATCATCGATCGGATTCGACTCGAAGACCTACAAGGTGCCCTGTACTGCCTCCAGGCCGCCGTTGAGGACGTGGACCGAGACCTCGCCGAGACGACAGACCCAAGGGAGGTTCGCGAGGCCCTTGACTGGCTCCTGTCAAACGCTCGACCACTGGTGGACCAATGGATCGAGCCCCGCACGGAATCCGACTCGGGCTTAGGACCGAACGGATAGGTCCAGTCGTCGTCGCTGCGAGGGTGATCAGACCGAGGCCTCGCCTCGGTTTCAACCATGCCGTGCCTATGGTCGGTCCGCCTGTCGGCGCACCGCTTTAACATCCTGTGCGGGACCGTGAAGGATCCCTACTTTACATAACGTAGATTATGGGCGAATTGGACGACTCCCACTTTCGGCAGATCCAGGATTGGCCCGTCCGGTCGGGAACGGACTGACTAGCCCCCACCGCGGACCGAGTAGGTTGTCATCCCTATGTCCCGCAGGATCGACATCGAGCTCACCAGTTCACGAGAAGACGGCACCTGGACTTGGCGTGCCGCCGGCGCCAAGCAGCCGAAGGGAGTGGTGTCGTCCACCCTCCTGCCCTCAGGGGTGGCGGTGGGTGAGGTGCTGCGAGCCGACGTTGAGTCAGGCCTGGACGGTACCGAGGTCATCTCGGTCTCAGCCCCCAAGGGCCGACGGGAGCTCTCCGGCGAGCGCATCGAACTGATCGGCCGCACCATCTCAGATGATCAGCTGGTGACCACCGTCCTGGCCGGCCGGGGTGGGCGCCGAGATCGGGGAGATCGACGCGACCGAGGGGATCGACGTGACCGAGGGGACCGACGTGACCGCGGCGAGCAGGGCGAAGGCCGCGGCGATCGTCGGCCGCGCTCGGAGGGTGACCGTTCCGGCGGAGACCGTCGGTCCCGTCCTCCCCGCGACGGTCAAGGCGAACGTCCCGACCGGCCACGACGCGACCGCCCCGCTGCCCCAGTACGCCCGAAGGCCAAGCGCTTGCGCCCGGGTCGCACCCACCGCAAGGCGGCCCTCGACAATCTGGCCCCCGAGGAACAGGTAATCGCCGAGCAACTCCTCCGCGGTGGCATTCCAGCGGTCCGCCAGGCGGTCGAGAAGCAGAACGAGGCGGCCAAAGCCGAAGGCCGACCGCTTGTCCAAGCCCAGGCTCTCTTGGCTGTAGCCGAGAAGCTCCTACCAGCATTGCGTGTGGCCGAATGGCGAGACCGGGCCGAAGCCGCCGTCGCCGACATTGACGAGCTCGACCTCCGGGACCTGCGGTCGGTGATTGTGGCGGCCGACAATGGCGCCAAGGACGAGGAGACCCGCGCCCTTGCCGACCAGCTTCGCAACGGGCTCACCCGTCGGGTCGAAGCCGAGCAGCAGTCTTGGTTGTCGGAGATCTCCGAGACCCTCACCGAGGGTCGTGTCGTGCGGGCTCTGCGTCTGAGCTCCCGCCCGCCCAAGGCCGGGGCCCCCCTGCCTGCCGAGCTAGCCGCCAAGCTCACCGAGGCCGCCTCTGCCGCTCTAACCGCCGACACCTACCCCGACCGCTGGTCGACAGTTCTGGATGCATTGTCGTTCTCCCCGATCCGAACCCAGGTCGTACCCGCGAGCAAGCCCGAGTCGCCGAACGAAGAACTCCTGAAGGTGATCACCACCTTTGCTGGTCGACTTCCCCAGATCGCAGAGGCTTTCGGTATCACTCCCCCTCCGCCCAGCGCTGGACGCCGCCGTGGCCGAGGTGGGCCTCCCGGCAAGCCGAAGCCCCCCGCTCCCCCAGCGGCGGATACAGCCAACAGCGGCTCCACCGACAGCGGCCCCGAAGACACTCCGTCTGCTCCGTCGGTGCTGGACCAGGCACAGACCCGAAACGATACGGCCGCCGAGGCCGCTTCGGATTCCGTCGTCGAGGTGGCGGACTCCGGTGCCCTCGACGGTGAGGACTCCGAGGCACCGGCTACGCCTGAGGTCGAACAGACGCCAGACGGCGACGCGGCCATCACCAGCGAGCCAACCTGACCGTTCGGTCAAGTGCGGGCTAGCGTGTCCGCCCATGACCGTCGACTACGAACTTCACGGCCACGTCGCCGTACTCACCATCAACCGCCCCACGGCCCGCAACGCTGTCAACACCGACGTCGCCCAGGGCATAGAAGCCGGCATAGACCGACTCGAAGAAGATCCGGATGCCTGGGTCGGGATCATCACCGGCGCTCAGACCGAGAAGGGCTGGATCTTCTGTGCCGGAGCCGATCTCAAGCAGATGGGCGTTGATCCCGCTGGC
Source organism: Microthrixaceae bacterium (assembly GCA_016702505.1). NCBI lineage: Bacteria > Bacillati > Actinomycetota > Acidimicrobiia > Acidimicrobiales > Microthrixaceae > Microthrixaceae bacterium. The sequence goes on along the minus strand of JADJDU010000030.1, from coordinate 94,589 downwards.
ATGATGACAGCGCGGGGCGGTTTCGCTGGGTTCGTGCAGCGTGAACGCACCAAACCGGTTATCGCGGCCGTCGACGGCCCCGCCCTGGCCGGTGGAACCGAGATCGTTCTGGCCTGCGACCTCGTGGTCGCTTCTGAAACTGCCGTCTTCGGTATTCCCGAGGTGAAGCGCAACCTCGTCGCCGGGGCCGGCGGACTGTTCCGCCTCCCCCGCAAGGTACCGCGCAACATTGCCATGGAACTGGCCCTGACCGGTCGCCTCGACTTTCCGGCCGAGCGGGCCCACCACTTCGGCCTGGTGAACCGGATCTGCGCCGAAGGGGCCGCCCTGTCGACGGCCATGGAGCTTGCTGGCGAGATTGCCCAGGCCGCTCCCCTAGCCGTCCGTGAGAGCCGGTCGATCATTCTGGCCGCCACCGATCAGCCCGACCAGGTCGGCTGGCAGTTGTCCGGCGAGGGCATGGGCAAGATGTTCAGCACCGAGGACTTCGGTGAAGGCCTGACCGCCTTCATCGAGAAGCGTGACCCGGTATGGAAGGGTCGCTGATCTGAGGTCCCCGGGTGATCGCCATCAGGTGATGGTGGCGATCACCCCGTGATCGTGAAGGAACTCGGCCAGACCTGGGGCCAGCCGGTACTCGGCGACATCGCCGAGATCCACCCAACGGGCCTCGGCGGCGTCGTCGGCCGCTGCTGGCTCTGTGGACTCCAGGATCGACAGCTCGAACGCCAGCACCACCAAATGGGGTCCGTCGGAGGTGTCCAACAGCTCGCTCACTCCGATGAGCGAACCGCACACACCTTCGATACCGGTCTCTTCCCGCAACTCACGGGTGACCGCTTCCGCCAGGGTCTCCCCCACCTTCACCCTGCCGCCGGGTACGGCCCACGTCCCACCGGCAGGGCCGTGACCCCGGCGCACCAACAAGAGACGGTCGTCATCTACCACCACGGCGCTAACCGCCAGGACGGGTCGACTCATGGCACGTGTCCGTCGGTGGCCTCACTCCCGACGAGCGACTTGTGCACCACGATCGCCCGTGCTGTGAGCCCGAAGCGCTCGAAGAAGTTCTTGGTTCCGCGATCACCGGGGAGGGCGATCGAGTCGATCCCCTCAGCTCCCGCCTGGCGGGCTCCGGCCACGACGGCGTCCATCAAGGCCTCACCCACGCCTACCCCGCGTGCCTCCGGTGTCACGTAGATGTCGGTGACCACCCAAAGCAGCGACCGGTCGTGGAGATGCTCGGGCCGGACCATGGCATAGCCCACCACCACGTCATCGAGCATGCCCACTGCCACTCGACGACCCTCGGCTCCGGCCAACGCCTCGACCAATTCGGCCTCGTAGGGCTCGGGTCGGGCTTCGCGCCGAAACCACATCGGACCGCCCCGCTGTGCCTGCATGGAGTAGGCAGCTTCACGGGCCAGGTCCAACACCTCGGGCAGATCAGCAGGATCGGCCCATCGGGCCGCTTCCATCGTCATCCGCCCTGAATCTGAGCGATCCGGCCCAGGATCGTCTTGCGGGCACGGTGAGCGCTCTCATAGGCCCGCACGGCTTCCAGTTCGTCGGGTCCGAGTCCGTTCAGCCGAGGGATCAGTTGAGAGGCGGCCAGGGTGTCATAACCGGCGATGGCCAAGTTGGCTGACGCCGCGCTGGCTTGGGGCGCCCCGACAACGGCCGATGCCTCGGTACCAGCGCTGGCCGCTGCGGTAGATCCCAGGTGTCCACCGGAATGGGACGAAACCTCGGGCTGGGCGCCAACCAGGCCGAGGTCGGTGAGGATTGCAGATGCCTGGCGCTGGGCTTGGCTTTGCACCTGGCCGAGACGCTTCGAGGCCTCGGTCTGGCCCTGCCCCACTGCGAACTTGCCGATGACCCTTGCCATCTGAACCTGCTGACGTCCTCGATCCACGAATGTAGGCAGGAGTCTGCGAGCTTCCAGCGCGAACCCGATTGGGGCATAGAGGATCACTTCGATCGCCTGCTCAGCGTGCGTCTTCGACTCGGTCACACCCCAATGGTGGCCGACCGGAGGGTACCGAGCCAATGCCGACCGAGCGTGAATGGCGCAGCCCTCGAATGGGGTACGACGTGGGAGCAGTGACGACCAGAGCTATCCGTTAGGAGCCTTAGGCAAACGTGGCCTTCATCGGGCAGTCGTCGCCGTCGAAACCACCAGGGCAGTCGGTCCGCTTGGAGCTGAACTGGCTTCTGCGCACCAACAAGAAGCATGCCGGGCAAGAGTGCTCCTCGGCAGCCCGCGGCGCGACACGGTCGCCCGCCTCGGTTCGATCGTCGACTGGGGCTTCCTCGTCCTCGTCTTCCTCGTCTGTTCCAGCGGTGATGCGGTCACGCAGGATCGTGTCGAGATCCTCTTCCACATCGTCGGGATCGGCCTCCTCGTCGTCGTCGTCATCATCATCTGACGAACGCCGATCTCTCACCGGCGCGGGGCCATCATCTTCGCTTTCGAGGTCGTCACCGAGGTCGTCGTCTTCGATGACGTCATCGTCGACCTCGAAGACCTCCTCGTCGTCGCCATCCATGGCGTCGTCGTCGAGATCTGCGTCGTCGACGTCTACTTCGTCGTCGTCCAAGATTTCGTCGTCGATGACTTCGTCGTCAGCCATGGTGTCCTTCGAGCTTTGCTGTGTTCATTGTGGTGGCGGCCCACTGAGGCCGCGGCGGATCATATGCGAGAGGCAACCAGAAGTGGCACCTCGGACTGGAATCAGGCGTTGGAGCCACCTGAACGACGTGCTTCGGCACGTCGTTCAGCATCGAGCCTTTCCAGTGCCGGCTCTGGTGAATGGTCGACGTAGCTCATCATCGCCGCCACTGCGTGGTGTCCGGCCTGGTCGGCCACCAAACGATGCATCTCTTGGGCTACAACCCGGTAGGAGGGGTGTCCTTGAGGCCCGCTACGAAGCTCGAGGACGTGCATCGCTTCCCGGGCGTTCATCTGCATGACGAAGCGAACCTTGTAGGCCAGGGCCACCGCATAGGGAGCCTGAGCGGGGAACTTGGGTTCCAACAGGTCGTGAAGGGCGGCAGAGCGTTCCATCGCCTCGTCGAAAGCCGGTCGCTCCCCGGCCAGATCTACCGCCTCTGGCCGGACGAACCCGTGACGAGGGCTCAAGGCCTGCCACTCCACCGTCAGCATCCGGTGGCGCTGAAGATCCCGGAAGGCGCCGTAATCGGCCAGGACGTCGAAGCGGTAGTCGATCCTCTCCAATGCCCGTCCCGGACGGTGACGACGATTGGACCTCTCCCCCACGTAGGCGTTGACAACGTCGAGACGGTCCTGGGCCGACATATCACGGACCCGGGCTTCGACCTGCGCTTCGGGCAGGTGGGTGTGGGAGTAGAGCATGGCTGCGACCATCTTGATCTCGGCGTCGGGATCGAAGTCGGTGAGCGTCACCGTGGGAGCCTGGTCTGGGATCGCGTCAGTTCCCAGCAGCCGAGCGGCCACCTCGTCGACGGCAGAGTGGTTGGTGGCCAGGTAGTTGCTCCATGCCACTCCCCGGTCCTCGAGGTCCACCCGCTTGAGGAACGACGGAATCACCTTGCGAAGTTCGTGAAGGATCAGGTCCGCGTAGGTACGGGCTTCGGGCAGTGGGTGGGATCGCATCCGCAAAAGGAGCGCCTCGTAGGCCTGGCCGGTCCCATAGATCCCGACGTTCGACAGCGACGCTGCTGGCAACAACCCGCGGAGGGCATCGAAGGCCTTGGCCCGCACGGCCTGGCGGTAGACGAAATCTGAGTCCTTCGGGTCCTTCGGGAACTGCTCACGATAGAAGTCGGTGAGCTTGGGCAGCAGATCCGCATAGGTGTCGAACATGCGATCCATCTCGCCCACGTAACGGGTTCCGAGCGGCGAGCTGAGGATCGACGGGTCCCGATGGAAGCGGTAACGACCACCTATACGGGCGTCGTATGCGATGTAGCGGGTCGACTGTTCGAGGTACGACATGAGTCGACCCCACTCGAGGATCTTGGTGAGCAGGTTCGACGCCTGTTCACATGCCAAGTGGATACCACCGAGCTGAGCTACAGAGTCGTCGCCGTACTCGAAGAAGACTCGGTCGTAGAGCTCCTCGGCCCGACGTAGCCCGATGGTGGCATCGATCGACTGGTCGCCAGAGATGTCCAGCTCCCCCACGAACTCGTCGAGGAAGAGGCGACGGAGGCTCTTGGCCGAGCGTGAATAGCGGGCAAAAAGCGCCCCTTTGACCACCTCTGGCAGGTTGACCAGTGCGAACACCGGGCTGTCGAGGTTGGTGAAGTAGCGCCGCAGAACGTCTGCCTCGTCGGGTGTGAACTCTTCGGCCACGTACACGGTCACGGTTCCGGAGGCTAGAGGGTGTAGCACCCGCGATCGGTGATCATCGGAGCGCTATGGGCATCCTCAGACCGTGGGTCTACCGGTCACGACCCCGGCGGCCTTCTGGTCCTCGAATTCGCGGCGTACCTCGTCTAGCAAGCCGGGCTGGGCCCACAGGTCGATGACGGTAGCGGCCATGGTTCGCGCCCCGTCGAGGACGGCACGGTCGCCTGACTCCGAGCCGGCGAACCGCGCGAACTCAGTGGTGTGGATCGGCACCCCCGGCGTCGACACGGCGATCATCGGGTGGATCGATGGAACCAGATGGCTGATGTTTCCCATGTCGGTGCTGCCCACCACCGCTTCGTCGGGCCGAGGCTCGATCACTGCTCTACCGCTGCGAGTCGAGTTGAGCCGATACCGCTCCAAGATGGCCTCGTTGTCGACCATGTTGGCGTAGGCGGGATCGACCCAGGTGTGCTCCATGGTGCAGCCGGTGGCCGATGCTCCCGACTCGAGGGCAGCAAGCACCCTCTGCTTGAGCTCGGTCAGCCCATCTACCGTTGGCGACCGCACATACCAGTGCATCGCGGCCCGAGCCGGCACCACGTTGGGAGCCTCGCCTCCGTCGGTGAAGATCCCGTGCACCCGCTCGTCGGGGCGGATGTGCTGACGCAGCGCTGCCACCGCTTGATATCCGAGGACAGCAGCATCGAGGGCGTTCCTTCCGACGTGGGGCGCCGCGGCCGCATGTGCGGCTCGTCCGTGATAGGTCACGTGGACCTGCTGGATTGCGATGGCGGTGATACGGGCCAGGTCGAGCCCGGCGGGATGCACCATCAAGGCCGCGTCCACGTCATCGAACGCACCGGCAACGGCCAATCCCACCTTTCCGCCGCCACCTTCCTCGGCCGGAGTCCCCAGGACGAGCACCCGCCCGCCCGCCTCGTCGGCCACCGCTGCTGCCGCGATCGCGGCGCCAACGCCCGCGGCCCCGATCACGTTGTGGCCACAGGCGTGACCGATTCCGGGAAGGGCGTCGTATTCGCAAAGAACGGCCACGGTCGGTCCGGACGAACCAGCGCGCCCCGCAAACGCAGTCGGGATCCCACAAGTTCCCCGTTCCACTTCCAGACCCGAGCGTTCGAGAATGTCGGCGAGCAGATCGTGGGCTCGGTGCTCGGCGAAGGCAAGCTCTGGATGGGAGTGGAGCGCCCTCGATACCGCCACCAGCTCCTCTGATCTGGCGGTGACCACCTCATCGGCGCGGACCTTGAGCACATCGATGTCGACCATGGGCTCAGGTTAGGAGGCGAACGAAAAGGCGAGACGCCCCCTAGTCACGGCATGGTTGAACCGAGGCTGGCAGATGGGTCGCAATTTCGTCCTGGTCACGGTTGGGTCGCCCCAACGAGTCGGTCAGACCAGCGAAAGCGGCTTGTAGCTCTTTCCGACAACGTCGGCCGAGTCGAGTCCCAGCACCCCTTCGGCCAGTCCACCCAGAACCGATCTGAAGTCCATGGTCGTGGCCAGGTCACCGTCATCGAGGCGATTCAGCATCGAGGGATCACCGTGGTGGCCGCCCTTCACCTGTCCAGCGACCAGCATGACCGACGCCTTGCCATGGTCGGTGCCTTCGCTGGCGTTGGCAGCTACCCGCCGCCCGAACTCGCTCCACACGGCCACCGTCACCGGCCTGTTCCCGATTAGGTCCAGGAATCGAGCAATGGCACTGTCCAACTCACCAAGTAGGGCTGCGTGGGTAGCGAGCTGGCTGGCGTGGGTGTCGAAGCCACCGAGCTGAACCGTGAACACCCTCGTTCCCAGATCGGCCGCAATCAGGGCGGCAACAGTCTCGAGCTTGGCGGTAAGCGAGTGTCCGGTCCCAACCTGTTCGTCACCATCGAGATGACTCAGAACCGGGGCCACCATCTCGCCAACACCCATCAGGTCACCGATGGATGCCGCCACCGCCGCCTCCAGTTCGGTCTGTGACCGATGGGTTTTCCCCATTCTGTTGAGAGCGGAGCTCAGCGCCGCCTCATCGGGCAGAGTGAACGGCGCAGGCGGTACGACCGCTCCACTGCGCAGGTCTCCCCGTAGCACCAACGGCAAGAGCCTGTCGACGGCCACTGCGGCCATTGCGTCGTGTTCGGTGGAGTCCAGCCAACGTCCAACCCAGCCGTTGGTGGGTCTGTCGTTTGCGGCTTGCCATACGTCTCGACAGTGGAAGTGGCTCCGATCGAGGCCCGAGAACCCGACACCATGGACGATTGCCAGGTCTCCGCGGTCCCAGATCTGTTTGGTCCGAGACAGTGCGGGATGCAGTCCAAAGCCTTCGGACAGCGGGTGGGTTGCATTGGGGTCCAACGCCAGTGCGCCGCGGGCCGAACGGTACCGGCCGTCCTCGGACGGACACACGGTGTTCAAGCCGTCGTTACCTCCGTCAAGGTTGACCAGAACCAGGATTCCGTCATCGCCGCCACCGAGGGAAGGTGGCGAGGTGGAGGTCGTGGCCGCGCCTGCCCGCGGACCGGATTCGGTGCTGCATCCAACCAAGGCTGCGCCGCTGACGGCCGCCGCACCACCCAGGAAATGACGCCTACTGATGGGCATGCTCGCGCTCATGGCGGTTCTCCTCTCCAAGCTCAGGCAACGAGGTACTCGGGTGACACGAGGGCAAGCGTCAGGAGCCGGGCTGGGTCGTCTCGATGGGAGGTCAAGGCGGCAAGGCTCGATGGCTTCCATGCCACCACTCCGAGCCATCTGGCCACCATCTCCAGGCGATCCGCGGGCTTCGCCTGATCCAGATCGGTGAGATCGGCGAGGCCGCTCACCGCCGAGGCGGCGGCCAGCCGTGCTTGGGCCGACGCCGTGGACAACCAGGCCCGGTTAGACGGCCAACCCGATACATCGGGCGGGGCGAAAGGGACCTGGCCAAGCGTCACCAGCAACCGTTCAGCACCCTCTGGGAGTGAGAGTCGCAATGCACGCAGGGTTCCGACCACCCATTCCACCGGCGTTTTCACCAAAGCCGCCTTCGTCTCCCTGGAACGGAAGGCGTCGTGGAGGAACATCCGACGAAGAAGCCCGGCGGTGTCAAGATCTTTCGCGAAAGGTCCGGCCAACTCTGTCACCACCGGGTCATCGGGGCCGGCCGGGGCTCCGAGTCGACTCCAGAGGCGTGACACAACGTGGGGGGCACAGGCGGCGTTCGACGTGGTGAGCCTCACGACGTCGTCGAGCCCGAAACGACCGGTGCTGCCCAAGATGGTCTTTGAGCCAGCGTCATGGCGGGTGGGACGGAAGACGCCCTCCCCAGTCCCGCGATCGATCTGCCAGCCGGTGAGAGCTCGGGCCACCTCGGCCACATCAAGTTCGGTGTAGGGAGCGGCACTGTGATCGGGGTGGGTGCCAGCTCCCGGGGCAGTGTGCCCCAGCGTGAACAACTCCATCAGCTCCCGGGCGTAGTTCTCGTTGGGTGCCCCGACGCGGCTCTGGTGACCGTCCAGCCACAAGAGCATGGCTCCATCACGGCTCAGAGCGTGCACCAGGTCATCGAATCGACCCGACCCCAGACGTTGGATGGTGGAGTGCTGGATCCACATCAACTCAGGTAGCGGCACTTTGGTCAGGCTGGTGGCGAAGTGGTCGTGCCACAGGAAGGTGATCTTCTCTCGCCACGGCTCCCGAGCCACCACCATGCGTTCCAACCACCAACGAACCAGGTCACGACGTTGCTGACTCTCGGACCTGCGGGCTGCGTCCCGAATGGACTCGTCTTGGCTGTCTCGGGCCAAGATGATCAGGGCCGAGTCGAACTGCGGAGTCGGCACGCTGTCGGCCGGAAGGTCTGGACCGGCCAGGCCGGTGATCACCCGTTCCACAGCGGCCTCGTAACCCTCGGCTGCCAGCGCGTCGACGTCGTCGACGTTCAGCCCGAATCCTGCCCGCCGCGCCAGGTGGGCCACGTCTGATCTCACTTGGGTGGAGGTATCGCTGATCGACATCGTGCCCCTCCTCGATCGGTTCGGCCTACCTCCCCCAGCCTGGCAGCCAAACCTGGGAGTCACCTGTGAACAACCGGTGAGATCGAAGACAGGGACCCGGTCCGGTCACACCTCTCAGCGGTGGTGGAGGACGATCTTGCCCATCTGCTCACCGGTGCCCAGTCGCTCTAGGGCGTCGGGATAGTCAGCAAGGGGCATTTCGACGTCGACCACGACGTCGAGATCCTGGTCGACCAGGGAGACCACGTCGTTGAACTCGCCGTAGCCGCCCATCGTCGAGCCGATCACCTCGTACTGTTTGAAGAACAAGCGGGGAAGGTTGAGCTCGACCACCGGACCCGAGGTCCCGCCGCAGACCACCAGTCGGCCCCCCGGTTTGAGCGCCCTCATGGACGATTCCCACGTTGCCGGGCCGACGCTCTCGATCACGACGTCGCACGACACCGGAAACGGTCCCGCGGAGTCGAAGGCATCAGCAGCACCGAGCTCAACCGCCTTCTTGCGCTTGGCAGCATCCCGTGACGTCACGTATGGAACGGCTCCCATCTTCTTGGCCAGGGCCAGGGCGGCCATGGACACCCCGCCACCGACGCCCACAATCAGAACGCTCTCCCCCGCCTGCAACCGACCGCGTCTCAACATGCGATATGCGGTCAGAGCCGCCAGCGGAAAGGCCGCCGATTCGGCCCACGATCGACCTGAGGGTCGGAGCACCACGTTCCGAGCCGGCACCACCAGGAGGCCTCCGTGTCCTCCCCATCGCTGTTCGCCCACGATCTGGAGACCGGGGTACATGGGCGCATCATCGCCGTGGGCCACGACAGTGGCGATCGGACAGACCGACGGGTTCACCACAACCTCCTGGCCCACCTCGAACCCTTTGACGTCGGACCCCACCGCCTCGATGACACCGGCCACGTCACAGCCAGGCACGTGAGGAAGGTGAGGACGAGGGAGGCCACGGGTGAGCCACAGGTCCATGTGGTTGAGTGCTGACGTGACTGGTTCGACCCTCACATCTCCAGGACCGAGCGGCGGGTCGGCGATCTCCTCGAACCGGTAATGACCGGGCGATTCCCGGAGCGTCCATGCCTGCATGCCGGCTGACCGTAACCTCAAACCACGCAGATGAGGGCGTCGGGCTCGACTGTGATCTGGAGGTGCTGACCCCGACTGACCCGGTCGCCGTCGAGGTGGACGTCGACCCGGCGACCTAGGTCGACCTCGATCGTACCTACTCGACTCTGGCGGATCTCCGGGTGCGGCACGTGGGTTCCGGTCAGCAACCGACTCCGAGCCTTCCATCGATCGTCGAGCGTGGGGTCGCCGTCGAACACGTCCAGCAGGCCGTCGTTGGGGTGAGACCGAGGAGCAACATCCCAGCGGCCGATCCATTGTGCGTTCATGATCGCCACCACTCGACCGATCCACCAGCCCCGACGGGCGACGAGGTGGGCGACGAACCAGTGCGTTTCATCGTCGATTGCCACTTGGGCGACGTCGATGGAAAGCCGTATGGCCTCTGAGGACGAGAGGCGTGAACGGTCACCACGTCCTCCCACCGTCCGACATAGATCCCCGCCCAGGAGGCCGACCTCGGGAATGGGTTCACCGGCCCTTCGGGCCGCCTCCACCACAGCTCGGAGCTCTGAATTGCTGGCCACGATCACCCCGTGGCTGGCGAGCGGACCAGGGTGACCCCACGGCTCGTCTTTGCGGATCGTCATCGACTCGACCTGAATCCGCCCGGGCCTCCCCCAAACTGGATTTGGAGGATGGGGCGGGGGTTCGGGGGCATAGCCCTTCGTGGCGGAACCCCTGAACCTGCGGAGATCGCCTTAGCCGGTCGTAGTAGCGAAGACGTAGGCCAGCACGCCGGCAACCCAACTCCACCGGAAGGCTCTGCATCTCGGTCGCCGATCGGCGCACCTCCTAAAGACCCGAGCGGATAGGTCCCAGTCGTCGTCGCTGTGAGGTTGATCAGACCGAGGCTTCGCCTCGGTTTAGCCATGCCGTATCTATGGGTCGGCTCGCCTATTCGCTCGCCTCCTAAGTGTCTGACTGACGGGTCACATCTCATCGGGCTCTGATCCGACGAAGCCTCCCCCAGCTTGCCCTGAGGGTCGAGGACCTGACCTGGAGCGAGGTCTGTGGATGCGGCCACCACACCGTGGTGGAGATGATCAGCGGCTTTGGCCGCGGCCGTTGCCGTGGCGCGGTCAGGCGCGACCGTCGATATCTGCCGTAGGAGATCGACCAGGGTCTTCACGTTCCTCACGAAGTCGCCGGCCGACAACTGATCGTCACTCAGGATGTTCCGCAGCGAATCACCGTGGGCCCAGGCGTACATCAACGGGGCGATGGTGGGGTCGGGCGGTGGGCTCTCGGGCACTCCAGCCCGGCGCTGGTCCTCACCCAGTCGGCGGCCCAGGACCTCAATACGGCTCACCCGGTCGCGCATCACCGTGGTGGGAAACCATGGCCGGGCAGGGACGTCCTTGGACCGGTGCTCGTAGGTGAATGCTGACACCACGCCGGCCAACTCAGCGGAGTCCAGCCCGTCGAGCAGTCCCTCGGCGATTGACAGCGCCACCAACAGATCAGCCTCGTGGAAGATACCGCTGAGGATCCGGCCACCGGCGCTCAACTCCCAGCCGTCGACCATCGCCCACCGCTCGAGGAGCCCGTGGATCTGGTTGAACTGGCGCACCAGGCTTCCCGACCGCTCAGCCAATCGTCGATCGTCGTCTGCGACCTGAGCCCTCAGCCGGTCGGCCTCGGCAGCCGCGCTCAGATGAGTCTGGAGGTCGGGGCAGGCAGCCACCGTCATGTCGGCTGCCCGTTCACCCGACGGGGGCTCCTCATCTCCCGCGGCAGCGCCAATCGAGCCGTGGGTCATGCGTACTTTGCGAAGATCAGCAGTAATACGACGCTGCACGGTCCGGTCCCGGGGATCGAAAGGCTCGGGAAGTCCGAGCACGGCCCGGGACTCCGGTGGAACATCGAAGTCGTCTTCATCCAAGATCTCGACTCGAGCCTCGGTGTCGATGACCCTTACCCGTACGCCACCCTTGCGGTGGGACACCGATAGCACCGCCAGTCGATGGCCGCGGAGGTGTAGTACGTCGCCGGGAGCCAGATCCGACAGTGCCGCCGCTATCCGTGCCGATCGGCCTTCTCGATCGCGCCGCGCCGCGGACCGTTCCTCGCTTCGACGAGACCGGTACTCGGCGATGTCACCAAGCTCACAGGTCGCCTTCGCTTCGGCCTCGAGAAGGAGCGCCGCCCTGCGAGCCTTGCGGTGGGTCAGGCGAGCAATTGTGCGGTCGGCCTGAAACTGGGCGAACGAGCGGCCGAGCAGTTCCTCGGACTGTCGACGGTCGTGACGACGAATCAGGTTCACGACCATGTTCGGGGAGGGTCGGAATGCCGATCGGAGAACGAACTCGCGACTCGACGCCAGAGCCGCCACCTTGTCGAAGCCCGACCACGGGGACCACAACACGATTGCGTGACCGACCGGATCAAGGCCCCTTCGGCCGGCCCGCCCTGTCAACTGGGTGTACTGGGAAGGGGTGAGGTCTTCGTGGTGATCGCCGGTGAACTTCGAGAGCGATTCGATGACCACCGATCGGGCCGGCATGTTGATTCCGAGAGCCAGGGTCTCGGTGGCGAACACGACCTTAACGAGACCCTCGGCGAAACAAGACTCGACTGCTTCCTTGAACGGCGGGATCATTCCTGCGTGGTGAGCGGCGACCCCCGCTTCCAGGGCGGCATTCCACCGATCGAAGCCCAACACGTCGAGGTCATGGCGGTCGAGGTGCTGGATGTGCGAGGTGACGATCTCACGGATCCTTCGAGCCTCTTGTGGGGTAGTTAGGCGGCGTCGGGAGTCGATGACGGACCTCACTGCGTCGTCGCATGCGGCCCGGCTGAAGATGAAGTAGATCGCTGGCAACATCGCACTTCCGGCGAGGTGTTCGACCACCTGGACCCGACGCGGCGAAGACCACCGTTGTCGGCCCCGTTCTCGATAACGCAGGTGCCGCGGGAGGTCGGTCCCAGGTGAGTCGAAACGGCCACCCTCGAGGTTGGGGCGACCATCGACGAGGGTTGGCAGTCGCACCAGCTCGTCGGAGGATCGGTCGGCCACGAGGTAGTGGTTGACGAGTTCCACCGGACGCTCGTGTTCGACGACAGTTGCCGTCGGACCACGGGCCGAGGCTATCCACCCGGCTAGCTCCTCGGCGTTGGAAACGGTGGCCGAGAGGCACACGAATCGAACGTCTGGCGGGGTGTGGATCACCACCTCCTCCCACACTGGACCTCGGTAGGAATCCTGCAAGTAGTGGACCTCGTCCAATACCACCCAGGTCAAGCTCTGGAGGGCCGGCGAGCCGGAGTAGACCATGTTGCGAAGAACCTCGGTGGTCATGACCACCACCGAGGCATCGGGGTTCACGGCGTTGTCGCCGGTCAGGATTCCGACCCGCTCGGAGCCATATCGACGCACCAGGTCTGTGTACTTCTGGTTGGAGAGTGCCTTGATCGGAGTGGTGTAGAAGGCGCGTCCCCCGTCGTTCAGCGCTCGTTGCACCGCGTGTTCGGCGACCACCGTCTTGCCTGCACCGGTGGGGGCCGCCACCAGCACGTTGTCACCTCTGTCGATGGCGTCGATGGCCTCGACCTGGAAGGCGTCGAGGGTGAACGTCCGCTCCCCCACCGGCGTATCCGGCTCAGGCAGCGGACCGTCTCCGTCGGCGGCCGATGAGCCTGCCGATCAGTATGGAGATCTCATAGAAGAGCACCATTGGCAATGCGAGAGCGACGAGGCTGATCGGATCAGCGCTGGGGGTGATCACCGCGGCCACGGCGAAGATGATCACCACCGCGAACCGCCGGAATTTCGAAAGTTGCTGGGGCTCTACCAGGCCGATCAGTTGGAGGAACACGACCACGATCGGGAACTGGAACCCCACACCGAAGGCCAACATCATGTACAGGATCAGCATGATGTAGTTCTCTGTCGTGTACTGGTATTGGACGTCGTCGCCGCCCACCGACTGCAAGAACCCCAGGGCCTGAGGCAGCGTGAAGTAGGCGATCGTCGCACCCAGGGCGAAGAGCACGGTCGCCGACCCCACGAAAGCACCGGCGTAGCGGCGCTCGTTCTGGTACAGCCCAGGAGCGATGAACGCCCAGATCTGCCACAACAGGAACGGCATGGCTAGGGCGATGCCGAGGTAGGTGGACATCTTGATCCTGAGCATGAACTGCTCGAGCGGATCGAAGGAGATGAACTTGTCCGAGACGTTCGGGTCATCGGCGAGATCGCGCAACGGGTCCATGAGCAGCGACAGGACCGGTTTGTACAGCAGCCATCCGGCCAGAGCACCCACGGCGATGGCTATGAAGCACTTGATGAGGCGACTCCGCAGCTCCACCAGGTGCTCCATGAGCGACATGCGCCCGCCAAGTTCGGTTTCAGTCACTGCTTCGACCATCTCTGTGACGTGTCAGCCCGCAGCTCGATCAGCCGAGGACGGCCCCGAGGTCGTCTGGCCTGGAGATGGGGATCCGGGCGTTGCAGGACCGGTCGATGCGCCGGGTCCACCGGCCGAGGCTGAGGCTCCAGCCGAATCGTTACCCTGGCCGGACACTGACGAAGGCGCCGTGGATCCCGATGTCGACGTACTCGGAGTGGCCGTGATGTCTATGGCGTTCATGGCGCTGCGCATCTCGTCTTGGAACCCGTTGGACAGCTTGCGCACCTGGGCCATCACGTTTCCGAACGTGCGCATGGCCTTGGGTAGCTGCTCGGGACCGAGCACCACAAGCGCCACCAACAGGACGACCATGATCTCGGGGCCGCCCACATTGAACATGGGGCGATCCTACCGGCGGTCGAACCGGTCCAAGGACTCCCGGGTTCTGCGGGTCTCCACCCTTACCGGGATCAGCGCCTGTTCGAGGCGGTTGAAGCGGCGCTGGGACCCAGCCAGGTCGTCATCGGCCTCGACGATACGGCGCAGGTAGACCATGGCCGCCACCGCACCAACGGCAAGGACGATCAACGGTGCGAACCAGGCGGCAGTCATGCAGCGATCCTATCGACCCCTCCCCGCCAGCGCGGGTCAGCCGGCCGACCCTCCGGTGAGAGCCTCGAGCTGGGACATCCAGTCCTCTGTGTCCAGTAGCGCATGGAAGTCCAAGAGGTCATCGTGGGTGATGGGGCCGCCGTAGTGGGCCTCGCTGAGCTCAGCCGGCAGCGACCAGGTCACCAGCCGGACGCCCGACGTCACCAGCAGTTCGACGACGCGAGGCTCGGCGTCACGCACGCCGCGTTCGTGGCACAGGGGGCAGGCGAAACAGTAGGTACCGGAACCATCGTTCCGGCACACCCGAACGGTCAGATCACGAGAGGTCATCTCGATGTCACCGCAGCGATCGCAGCTGGCACGGATTGTCGCCATTGGAGCCTCCTGAAACAGGTCTGGAAGCGTCATCGGCGCGTTTCGGCTACGGGTTGAGCAGGTATTTTGGCCCATAATGACGAATCACCACGGAGCGTGGTAATCGGGCATGATTGAGACCGTGGGACCCCAAATTCCGTCACGCCGAGTGCCCCCCATCACTTTCGCCCATCGCGGTGCCAGGGCCCACGCTCCCGAGAACACCCTGGAAGCCTTCTCGTTGGCCCTTCGGTTGGGTGCCAGCGGGCTCGAGAGCGACGTGTGGCTCACCGCCGACGGCGTTCCGGTCCTAGACCATGATGGTGTCGTTGGCCGGATTCGCCGCCGACCGATCTCATCGATAGATCGCTCCGAACTCCCCGATCACATACCGACGTTGGCTGACCTCTTCGATGTTGCTGGTACCGCCTTCGAGTTGTCGCTTGACGTAAAAGACCCCGCCGCCGGTAACCCATCGATCGAGGTGGCTCTTGCCGCCGATCCGACCATGGCCGAACGGCTGTGGCTCTGTCACCACGATCTCGACCACCTCACGTCGTGGCGGTCCGGTTCAGGGTCGGTTCGTCTCGTCGTGTCGACACGGTTGGGTCGACTGAAACCGGGACCTGAGCGCCTGGCGGCCCAGATGCGCGAACAGGAGATCGATGCCGTCAACTTCCATCACAGTGACTGGTCCGGAGGGCTGACCACCTTGTTCCACCGATTTGGCCGATTGGCATTCGGTTGGGATGCTCAGTTCGATCGGGTGCTGAATGGCTTGTTCAGAATGGGTATTGATGGCATCTACAGCGATCATGTCGATCGCATGACCGACGCGCTGAACCGCCACCTGCGCCGAACCGCGGGCGAAGGTCCAGTGTCACACGCCGGTGAAGACTGACCTAGACCGGTTCTGGATCGGAGTCACACGGCGGCGGGGACGTCCCAAGTGGGACGGCTACGCAAAAGGTCGTTCAGGTCGCCGGGGCCGGACTTCTCCACGGTGGCCGCCAGTTGGGCATCGGCTTGGGTGCCGTAGTCGGGCCTGTCCACCGCACGGAACACCCCGATGGGTGTGGGTTCATGTGGTCCCGATGACAGCCGAGACAACATGAAGGCCAGCCCGGGCTCTGGTCGGGCTTCATCGTGGACAAGGATTGCGTCCTCACCTACCTCGGCCACGGCCACGATCCTGGCCCGACCCTGCTGATCGATCATCACCCCCTTCTCGCGCTCAGTGCCGAAGCGGACCTGCTCGCCGTGGATCAGCGGGATCAACATGTCGTCCCGCGCCGCCCGATTGGTGATCGCCTCGAACGCGCCGTTGTTGAAGACGTTGCAGTTCTGGAAGATCTCCACGAAGGAAGCACCACGGTGTTCCTTGGCCCGCCGAAATGTCTCCATCATGTGGGCCCGGTCCATGTCATGGGTTCGAGCCACAAAGCTCGCCTCCGCCCCCAACGCCACGCTGATCGGGTTGAAGGGATGGTCGAGCGAGCCGAACGGTGTCGACTTGGTGACCTTGCCGACCTCACTGGTCGGTGAGTACTGGCCTTTGGTGAGCCCGTAGATCTGGTTGTTGAACATCAGGATCGTGAGGTTGATGTTGCGCCGTAGGGCGTGGATCAGGTGGTTCCCACCGATGGACAACATGTCTCCATCGCCCCCCACCACCCAGACGTCGAGGTCGCCGCGGGCCATGGCCAGGCCGGTGGCGATGGCCGGTGCCCGACCGTGGATGCTGTGCATGCCGTAGGTGTTCATGTAGTACGGGAAGCGGGCCGCGCACCCGATCCCCGACACGAACACAGTGTTCTCCGGGGTACCTCCCAGCTCAGGCATGAGCATCTGAACGGCCTTGAGGATCGAGTAGTCGCCGCAACCGGGACACCAGCGAACCTCCTGGTCGCTAGCCCAGTCCTTGGGCGTGGTGATAGTGGTGCTCATGCTCCCAGCTCCTTGAGGAAGGCGACCTCTAGTTCGCCGGCGGTGAAAGGAACGCCCTGGACCTTGGTGATGGAATGGGCGTCGACCAGGTATTCGGCTCGGAGCAACTTGGAGAGCTGACCCAA
This sequence comes from Microthrixaceae bacterium, assembly GCA_016702505.1. Taxonomy (NCBI): domain Bacteria; kingdom Bacillati; phylum Actinomycetota; class Acidimicrobiia; order Acidimicrobiales; family Microthrixaceae; species Microthrixaceae bacterium. The sequence goes on along the minus strand of JADJDU010000030.1, from coordinate 77,722 downwards.
GTTGAGCTCGGGTACGACCACCCGTGGGTAGCGGGCGAGGATCTCTCCCAGGTTGGGTGGGAACGGGTTCAGGTGGGTCACGTGGGCGTGAACAACCTTGTGGCCTCGGGCCCTCACCCGGTTGGCGGCCCCGTCGATGGCCCCCCATGTGGATCCCCACCCGACCACCAACAGCTCGGCATCGTCGACGTCGCCCACCAGCTCGACCGGCGCGATGTCGTTGGCGATTCCTGCCACCTTCTGAGCGCGGAGGTGAATCATGCGCTCGTGGTTGGCTGGGTCATAGGAGATGTTTCCGGTGCCGTCAGCCTTCTCGATCCCGCCGATGCGGTGTTCCAGCCCAGGGGTTCCGGGAATCGCCCACGGTCGGGCCAAGGTGATCGGATCACGCAGATAGGGCCAGAACACCGGGTTGCCATCGCCATCCACCTGGTTCGCCTCGGTTGCGAAGGGCACCGAGATGTCGGGTAGGTCCGCCGCGTCCGGAAGCCGCCATGGTTCGGATCCGTTGGCGAGGTAGCCATCGGACAGCACCAGCACCGGGGTCCGATACTTCAGGGCGATCCGGGCCGCTTCGATGGCGACGTCGAAGCAGTTCGCCGGGGTGTGGGCGGCCACGATCGGGATCGGAGATTCCCCGTGACGACCGTAGATCGCCTGCAAAAGGTCGGCCTGCTCGGTCTTGGTGGGAAGTCCGGTAGACGGACCACCCCGCTGAATGTCGACGATCACCAGTGGAAGCTCGAGGCTGACTGCCAGTCCCATGGTCTCGGACTTGAGGGCGATGCCGGGACCGCTGGTGGTGGTCACGGCGAGGTGTCCGCCGAACGCTGCGCCCAACGCCGCGCCGATGCCGGCGATCTCGTCCTCGGCCTGAAGCGTACGGATGCCGAAGTTCTTGTGGCGGGACAGCTCGTGGAGGATGTCCGATGCCGGAGTGATCGGATAGCTGCCAAGGAAGATCGGGAGCCTCGATAGCTGGCCAGCGGCCACCAGGCCCCACGCCATGGCCACGTTCCCGGTGATGTTGGTGTACGTGCCCGGAGCACGAACCGCGGGCCTCACGGCGTAGGGATGCTCAAAGAGCTCGGCGGTCTCGCCGAAGGCGTGACCGGCCCCGAACGCGGCCCGGTTTGCTGCTGCCACCTTGGGCACCTTGCCGAACTTCTCATCTATCCAGGCCAGGGTCGGTCCTTCGGGCCTGGTGTACATCCAGCTGATGAGGCCCAGTGCGAAAAAGTTCTTGGACCTTTCTGCGTCTCGGGGCTTCACCCCCAACGGGGCCACCGCGTCCTTGGTAAGCGACGTCATGGGGATCTCATAGACGGTCACGTGGTCGAGGCTGCCGTCACCTCGCGGGTCAGTCGCATAGCCGGCCTTGGCCAGGTTGCGTTCGTCGAACGCGTCGGTGTTGAGCAGCAGCGTGCCCCCGTCCACCAGCCGGTGCAGTTCAGACTTGAGGGCAGCCGGGTTCATGGCCACCAAGACGTTCGGTGCATCACCAGGCGTGGTGATGTCGTGATCGGAGATATGCACCTGGAAGGCTGAAACGCCGGCGAGCGTTCCTGCTGGAGCTCGGATCTCCGCTGGGAACTCAGGGAGGGTCGAAAGGTCGTTGCCGAACAGTGCGCTGGCAGCGGTGAACCTCTCGCCGGTTAGTTGCATACCGTCGCCGGAATCACCGGCGAAGCGGATGATCACCCGATCGAGCTCGACCGGTACGCGATCCAAGCTGTCGGTTGCTGATGGGTCGGCCACGTTGCCTCCCTGTCTCGGTGGAGGTGGTGTTTCCACCTCCAACCGGAACCATATACAGGCCAGCGTCGGCCGTGTGGTATCGACCCAGAGAATCTGGGCCGATACCCCAGGGCCTCAGGCGATCGATGCCTCGTAGATTCCCTTCACCGATGCATCGAGAACGGCGTTGAACTCGTCATCGCTCTGCTGAGCGCTCAGACCCTCGGTGAGTGCCCGGGAGAAGCTGGCGATCACGCCGGGGTTGCGGGCCAACCTGTCGTTGGCATCCTCGCGGCTGTATCCGCCCGACAGGGCGACGACGCGCACCACGTTCGGGTGATCGACCAGGGACTGGTAGAACCCGTCGGTCTCGGGCAGAGTCAGCTTCAGCATGACCAGCTCGTCGGACCCTAGGCTGTCCGCCTGTTCCGCGATAGCGGCACGCAGCAGTTCCTCGGCCTCTGCCTTCTGCGGGCTGTGAATGTCGATCTCGGGCTCGATGATCGGAACCAGACCAGCGGCCACGATCTCACGACCAATGGCGAACTGCTGGTCGACCACGGCCTGAACACCGGCCGGATCGGCAAGCTTGATCACCGAACGCATCTTGGTCCCGAAGACCCCCTTGGCCTTGGCCCGCTCAAGAAGGTCACCAAGACCGCCGATCGGCTTCATGACCTGGGCGCCGTTGACCTCGTCTTCCAGACCCTTGTCGACCTTCAGGAAGGGAACGACCTGCTTGGCGTTCCAGAGGTACTCGGCCGTGTCGACACCATCGATCTGGCGGTCCATGGTCTGCTCGAAGAGGATCGCACCGAGCACTCGGTCACCACCGAAACTCGGGCTGGTGATGATCCGCGAACGCATCTGATGGATCAGGTCGAACATGGCAGAGTCGCCGTCGTAGGAATCTTCCTCGATCCCGTAGAGCTTCAGCGCCTTGGGCGTGCTACCTCCACTCTGATCAAGGGCGGCAATGAAGCCCTGACCGTTGCGGACCTTTTCGAGCTGTTCCTGGTTCATTCTCTGGCTACCCGTTCCGTGGAGTCGACCGGTCTGTGACCCCTCAATAATGGTCGAGACAGCCAGCCCACACCCAACCTCTGAGATCGATGCCAGCCCCACAAGACCTTTCGGCGGACACAGATTGGGTCTCAGGCGATCGACGCTGCCCGCTCTGCCGCGTCAGCGAAGCCGGCGTCGCTGGCAACGATCCAGCGGAACATCTCCCGCGCTCGAGCGAGGTCACCGGCCTGTTCGTAGAGGTCGGCGAGTACGTAGGCCTGGCGAAGGTGATGAACCTGCACGCGCTTCACCGAGCGATGACTACGTTCGAGAAGGTCGATGGCTTCGGCAAGACGACCACGGTCGGCCAGAGAGCCGGCCATGACGATCCGCCCTTCGGCCACCAGGTCAGGAGACGGTGAAGAATCTCGAAGCTCGTCCCACAGCGCCTCAACTTCGAGATGGCGCTTCAGGGCCCGGTTGCAATCGGCCAGAACCGGATGTTGCTCCGTAGAACCGCTCTGTTCACGGAACACGCTTAGCTCCCTGAGCGCCTCGTTCCACTTGCCGAGCCTGTAGTACGTCAGACCAAGCAGCTCCCGAACCGCGGTTGCCTGCGGTGCCGCCTCGGCAATGGGACGGAGAAGCGAGCGCGCCTCCTCGTAACGCTCCCGTTCGAAGGCATGAGCCGCATCCCTGAGTCGATCGTTGGCCTTTTCACCCCGCGAGTTGCCCAGCGCCCTTACCAGTTCGTCGCGAGCGCTGGCCGCTCCCGTCCCCGATCCAGGCGTCCGACGTGCCCGTCCTCGCCGTTCCTTGGGCTCGAGACCTTCGGGGACGTTGGCGCGAGGTGGACGTGAGGTCCTCTTCCCAGCCGAGGACGACCTCGACGATTCGCTCCTCGTTGATCGGGATCTCTCCGAAGCGGGAGCCCCCCCAGATCGGGAACCACGTCCGGCCGCTTCCCGGCCCCGGCCGACAGCACCATTGGCCTCATCGCGAACCGACGAGTCGTCAACTCGCTGCCACACCACCGGCTTGTTCCCGGGATCAGGACGGTCATCACGCCCCTGGGCACCCGCTGCATCCCGCGAATCGACCCTACCCTCGCCAAGGCGACCAGCCCCACGGCGCCCGAGGCTCCCCCAACTCTTGGGACCGGCCACGTCGCGCCCGCGGCTGTCGACGGAGTCGTCCCGGGCGGACCCACCGCGAGACGATGAGCTCCCTCGTCCGCCGATGTTCCGTTGACCTCCTGAGCGCGTCGTCGAGTCGGGTCGCCCACCTGAACGCTTGGGTGCTCGAGAGCGATCACTCGAGCTCGTGAAGCCACGACCGCTTCGCTCCCCCTCCGAGCGCCCGCCGCCAGAACGCCCCGATCCTTGCCCCGACCGACCAGCGGCCCCAGCTCCCCCACCACGGCTCGGCCCTCCCGATGGCCCACGCGAGCCGCCTCTCGAACTTCCGGGCCCGCTCGGGCCCGAACCCCGTGCGCCAGCACCTGATCTTCCTGAAGACGATCCACGATCAGGGCGGCTACTCGATGACATAAGGCTGAGCCTAACAATCCGCCTTGTTGCAGCCTTCATCGGAACAGACGCTGCATCACCGACCCACCACGCTGCCGGGAAAGCTCGTCCGACGGCAAAAACGTGAAATGGACCCCGCCAAAGCAGGGTCCATTTCGAGAAATCCGGCGGCGACCTACTCTCCCAGGGCGAATCCACCCAAGTACCATCGGCGCAGTTCGGCTTAACTTCCGTGTTCGGAATGGGAACGGGTGTGACCCGAACGCAATAGCCACCGAAATCTGTTGTCAACGGGGTGCGCCATCCAGGCGCACAACCCTTTGAAGACTCCATAGCGAGCACGAGTTTCTTTGTAAATCCAAGCCCTCGGCCGATTAGTACCGGTCAGCTGAACGTGTTACCACGCTTACACTTCCGGCCTATCAACGTGTTGGTCTATCACGGGCCTTACCTGGTTAACCCAGTGAGGAACCTCATCTAGAAATGGGCTTCGCACTTAGATGCTTTCAGCGCTTATCCCTTCCGCAGGTCGCTAACCAGCAGTGCCCTTGGCAGGACAACTGGCACACGAGAGCTGCGTCCATCCCGGTCCTCTCGTACTAGGGACAGATTTTCTCAAGTTCCTTCCGGCTGCAGAGGATAGGGACCGAACTGTCTCACGACGTTCTAAACCCAGCTCGCGTACCGCTTTAATGGGCGAACAGCCCAACCCTTGGGACCTGCTTCAGCCCCAGGATGCGATGAGCCGACATCGAGGTGCCAAACCTTCCCGTCGATATGGACTCTTGGGGAAGATGAGCCTGTTATCCCCGGGGTACCTTTTATCCGTTGAGCGACGGCGCTTCCACACGCAACCGCCGGATCACTATGCCCTGCTTTCGCACCTGCTCGACGTGTATGTCTCGCAGTCAAGCTCCCTTGTGCCATTGCACTCGACGGCTGATTGCCAACCAGCCTGAGGGAACCTTTGGGCGCCTCCGTTACTCTTTAGGAGGCGACCGCCCCAGTCAAACTACCCACCAGACGCTGTTCCCCATCCCGATCAGGGACGTGGGTTAGAGCTCCGTCATGAGCAGGGTGGTATTTCAACGTTGACTCCACACTGGCTGGCGCCAATGCTTCCAAGTCTCCCACCTATCCTACACAACACATAACAAAACTCAACATCAAGCTATAGTAAAGGTCCACGGGGTCTTTCCGTCCTTCTGCAGCTAACGAGCATCTTTACTCGTACTTCAATTTCGCCGGGTCTGTGGTTGAGACAGTAGGAAAGTCGTTACGCCATTCGTGCAGGTCGGAACTTACCCGACAAGGAATTTCGCTACCTTAGGACCGTTATAGTTACGGCCGCCATTCACCGGGGCTTCAGTTCAGAGCTTCGCCCTTGCGGACTAACCCTTCCCTTTAACCTTCCGGCATTGGGCAGGCGTCACAGCGTATACATCGTCTTACGACTTCGCACGCTGCTGTGTTTTTAGTAAACAGTCGCTTTCCCCTGGTCTGTGCCACCCCTTCGAGCTCCGGACGCGTGGTCCTTCACCCTAATGGGGTCCTCCTTCTCCCGAAGTTACGGAGGCATTTTGCCGAGTTCCTTAACCACAGTTCTCCCGATCGCCTTGGTATTCTCTACCTGCCCACCTGTGTCGGTTTGGGGTACGGGTACCGTGCAAGCTCGCTAGAGGCTTTTCTTGGCAGCATGGGATTAGTGACTTCGCCTTAAACGGCTCGGCATTGCGTCTCAGGATTTATGAGGGCCGGATTTGCCTAGACCTCTCCCTACGCGCTTACCCCAGGACAACCATCGCCTGGGCTCACCTACCCTCCTGCGTCCCCTCATTGCTAACCGCCTTCCAGTGGGTCGGTTCGTTTCCCGAAGGAAACAGCCCCTTAGCAACCGGAACTTGGTTTGGGCGCGTACACGGTAGTACCGGAATATCAACCGGTTGTGCATCGACTACGCCTCTCGGCCTCGCCTTAGCTCCCGACTTACCCTGGGCGGATTAGCCTTCCCCAGGAACCCTTGGACTTACGGCGGAGGGGTTTCTCACCCCTCTCTCGCTACTCATGCCAGCATTCTCACTTGTATGCGCTCCACGACTGGTTTCCACCGCCGCTTCGCTGCACATACAACGCTCCCCTACCACCCACGCAAAGCGTGGATCCGCGGCTTCGGCTCTAGACTTGAGCCCCGTTACATTATCCGCGCAAGATCACTCGACCAGTGAGCTGTTACGCACTCTTTCAAGGGTGGCTGCTTCTAAGCCAACCTCCTGGCTGTCTGGGCAATCTCACATCGTTTTCCACTTAGTCTAGAATTAGGGGCCTTAGCCGGCGGTCTGGGCTGTTTCCCTTTCGACTGCGAAGCTCATCCCCCGCAGTCTCACTGCCGTTCTCTGGAGTCATGGTATTCGGAGTTTGGTTGGGGTCGGTAAGCTTGTAGGCCCCCTAACCCATCCAGTGCTCTACCCCCATGACTGAACAAACGACGCTGCACCTAAATGCATTTCGGGGAGAACCAGCTATCACCGAGTTTGATTGGCCTTTCACCCCTATCCACAGGTCATCCCCCCAGTTTTTAACCTAGGTGGGTTCGGTCCTCCACGAGGTCTTACCCTCGCTTCAACCTGCCCATGGATAGATCACTCGGCTTCGGGTCTACAGCACGCGACTAAACGCCCTATTCAGACTCGCTTTCGCTCCGGCTTCCCATCACTGGTTAACCTTGCCACGTACCGTAACTCGCTGGCTCATTCTTCAAAAGGCACGCCATCACGGCCATGACCGAAGTCATGACGACGCTTTGACTGATTGTAAACCAACGGTTTCAGGTACTATTTCACTCCCCTCCCGGGGTACTTTTCACCTTTCCCTCACGGTACTAGTTCACTATCGGTCGTCTACGTATACTTAGCCTTACGAGGTGGTCCTCGCAGATTCACGCCGACTTTCACGGTTCCGGCGCTACTTGGGATGATCGAGCGGAGGCTGAGTACGTTTCGTGTACGGGGCTATTACCCACTGCGGCGCGCTTTTCCAAAACGCTTCCACTACGCATCAACTTGGTAACTCCGTGTGAGATCTGGTGCCCTCACTCTCGAGTCCCACAACCCCGAACTGGCAACGCCACCAGGCTTTAACACCAGTCAGGTTTGGGCTAGTCCCCTTTCGCTCGCCGCTACTGAGGGAGTCACGGTTGTTTTCTTTTCCTCGGGGTACTGAGATGTTTCAATTCCCCCGGTTCCCTCTACCGGTGCTATGTGTTCACACCGGAGTGACGCCCGCTAAGGCGCCGGGTTTCCCCATTCGGAAATCCACGGTTCGTAACGCTTTCTAGGCAGCTGACCGTGGCTTATCGCAGCCGGATACGTCCTTCATCGGTAGTAGACGCCAAGGCATCCACCGTTGGCACTTTGTAGCTTGGAAGAACAAAGATGCTCGTGCTCGCTATGCAGTTCTCAAAGGGCAGATGGGCCGAAGTCGGCCCCAGAGCGCAACGATGCCCCCGCCGGATTGACCAGCGAGGGCAGGGTTGGAGCGCCCCTTCAGAGCGGAACAGAGGACGGAACGATCATCGGGCGCCGGCCCCAGGAGGAAATACCTACCACTGGTTCCGGTCACTCGAGGACCCAACTAGCACATGCTTCAACTTGGGAATTCCCTTCCACATGGGAAGGATGAACTCCTTAGAAAGGAGGTGATCCAGCCGCACCTTCCGGTACGGCTACCTTGTTACGACTTCACCCTAATCGCTGATTCCACCTTCGACAGCTCCCTCCCAAAGGGTTGGGCCACTGGCTTCGGGCGTTTCCAACTTTCATGGTGTGACGGGCGGTGTGTACAAGGCCCGGGAACGTATTCACCCCGGCGTTGCTGATCCGGGATTACTAGCAACTCCGACTTCATGGAGTCGAGTTGCAGACTCCAATCCGAACTGAGACCGGCTTTATGGGATTCGCTCCACCTCGCGGTTTAGCAGCCCTTTGTACCGGCCATTGTAGCATGTTTGCAGCCCTGGATATAAGGGGCATGATGATTTGACGTCATCCCCACCTTCCTCCGAGTTGACCCCGGCAGTCTCCTACGAGTCCCCACCATTACGTGCTGGCAACATAGGACAAGGGTTGCGCTCGTTGCGGGACTTAACCCAACATCTCACGACACGAGCTGACGACAGCCATGCACCACCTGTGTAGAACCCCGAAGGACACCATATCTCTATGGCTTTTCTCTACATGTCAAACCCAGGTAAGGTTCTTCGCGTTGCCTCGAATTAAGCAACATGCTCCGCTGCTTGTGCGGGCCCCCGTCAATTCCTTTGAGTTTTAGCCTTGCGGCCGTACTCCCCAGGCGGGGCACTTAATGCGTTAGCGACGGCACGGAGTCCGTTGAATAGACCCCACACCTAGTGCCCAACGTTTACGGCGTGGACTACCAGGGTATCTAATCCTGTTTGCTACCCACGCTTTCGCTCCTCAGCGTCAGTTCCGGCCCAGAGCGCCGCCTTCGCCGCTGGTGTTCCTCCTGATATCTGCGCATTTCACCGCTACACCAGGAATTCCACGCTCCCCTACCGGACTCTAGCCACAGCAGTATCAGGTGGCGTCTCAGGTTGAGCCTGGGGATTTGACACCCGACTTACTTAGCCACCTACGAGCTCTTTACGCCCAATAAATCCGGACAACGCTTGCCCCCTACGTGTTACCGCGGCTGCTGGCACGTAGTTAGCCGGGGCTTCTTCTGCAGGTACCGTCAATTTCGTCCCTGCTGAAAGGGGTTTACAACCCGAGAGCCTTCATCCCCACGCGGCGTTGCTGCGTCAGGCTTTCGCCCATTGCGCAAGATTCCCCACTGCTGCCTCCCGTAGGAGTCTGGGCCGTGTCTCAGTCCCAGTGTGGCTGATCGTCCTCTCAGACCAGCTACCCGTCGATGCCTTGGTGGGCCGTTACCTCACCAACTAGCTGATAGGCCGCGAGGCCCTCCCGAAGCGGAATCCATTTCCTCACCCGACCATGCGATCAGGTGGGGGTATCCGGTATTAGCTCTCCTTTCGGAGGGTTATCCCGGTCTTCGGGGCAGGTTCCTCACGTGTTACTCACCCGTTCGCCACTAGGTCTTCCGCAGTGTTGCCACTGCATGGACCTCGTTCGACTTGCATGTGTTAGGCACGCCGCCAGCGTTCGTCCTGAGCCAGGATCAAACTCTCCATCGAGATCTTCAGAAGGCCCGGCAGCGAACTGTCGGACCCTCTTCAAATCGGAGAGCCACCTCGAGGCCTGAACCTCTCGGTGACTGGCATCAGTCCAACCAACTAGCTTGTTGTTTGTCCGATGCGTAAATTGCATAATTTTTAAACGGCCGCTGCTTTGCCCGGAGGCTTCACAGCGGACGCCCGCATGTGCTTTTTCGTCCTCTATTCCGTTCTCAAGGTGCGCTCGCCTCCCCGAAAGGAGGCCGCAGTGGCAGTCGATCCCGTGGGAGCGTTGCTGCCGTGCCCGTTTCGGTCGGTCTTGCCGGCCGTGTGGGGCGAGTGATCACTTTAGGCCCTGGTCCGGATCCTGTCAACTCGGTGAGCTGCGAGGTTCTGGGGGCCGCTGGCGACGGAGATCAACCTAGAAGTGTCGAGCAGGTGAATCCAAATCGACGGCGTGTGTCCTTCGTCTCACTGGCCTCGGCCCGGTGATCAGGGCACCACTTGGACCAGTGCGACAGACCGCTTGCCCCGGCGCAGTACCACGTACCGGCTGTGTAGGAGGTGGTCATCCACCAGGGTTGCACCGACCTCGACCCGCTCGCCGTTCACGTACACGCCGCCTTGCTCCAGAGATCTACGAGCCTCGCCCTTGGAAGCGGCCAGAGATCCGGGTCTCGACAGCACGTCGATCAGGTCTACGCCGATCGACAGCTCCGAGGCCCTCACTTCGACGACCGGCACCTCGCGGGCCACCGCCTCCAGGGCATGGCTCGATGCCCCCGACACCGGAGCACCGAAGAGGATCGCTGATGCTTCCTCGGCTGCGGCCGCCTCCTCGGGGCCGTGGACCAGAGCAGTCACTTCGCGGGCGAGACGACGCTGACCCTCTCGACGACCTGGGTCGGCGAGGTGAGCCTCAGACACGGCGTTGACCTCGTCCATCGGTAAGAGGGTGAACTGAGCCAGGAACTGGGGGACCTGGCGGTCATCGGTGTTCATCCAGTGCTGGAAGAACTGGTAGGGGCTGGTGCGAACTGGGTCCAGCCATATGCGGGCACCCGTCGTTTTGCCCAGCTTCGTGCCGTCGGGTGCAGTGAGAAGCGGCCAGGCCAGCGCCCAGGCCGGGCGGCTGGTTACACGGCGAATGAGATCCACGCCTCCCAACATGTTCCCCCACTGGTCCGACCCGCCGATCTGGAGCTGACAGCCGTGCTCGTCTTCCAGCCTCAGGTAGTCGTTCGCCTGGAGAAGCATGTAGGAGAACTCGGTGTAGGAGATCCCGTGCTCGGAGGCCAGTCGGTTCTTCACCGACTCGCGGCCCAGCATCGTGTTGACCGTCACGTGCTTGCCGATGTCGCGCAGGAAGTCGAGCAAGGTGATCGATCCGGTCCAGTCCCGGTTGTCCACCAGGAGAACATCGGGGCCGACCACACGGGCGATCTGGGACTTGATGGCGGCGACGTTGCCAGCCAGGGTCGTCTCATCGAGGAGGTTCCGTTCCTCGGATCGGCCGCTGGGATCACCGATCATGCCGGTGGCCCCGCCGGCCAGTGCGATCGGTCGATGTCCAGCCTCGAGGAAGCGGCGAAGGACCAACAGGCCCAGGAGGTTCCCGACGTGAAGGCTGTCCGCCGTCGGATCACATCCGAAGTAGAGCGTGATCGGGCCCTCGGCCAGACGGGCAGCCAGCCCGTCTCGGTCGATGCACTCCTGCATCAGGCCGCGGGCTTCAAGATCAGCGAGCACGTCGTGGTCGATCATGGCCCCATCGTTCTCCGGCGGGGATGAGCAGGCAAAACGACTTGTTGCTCCCCCTGGTTGGATTGACGGCTCCACGGTGGGCGAGGCTCTGAGGGTGCCGACCACCGACGAGCCACCCCAGGTCGACGAGCCGATGTCCATGCGCTTGAGCATCGGCCGGGTCCTGGCGGTGGCGACGATGCTGGCCATCGCCCTGTTCTGGACCGTGGTCTTCTCCGGGCTGCCCAAGCGCACCAACCCCGACTATCTGGACGACCGGGCCTTTGTTTCGCGCACCGAAACCCGATGCGACGAACTCCTCGCCGATCTCGACGAGTTGCCGAACGGCTCGTTCATCGAGGATGCGAACCAGCGGGCCGATGTGCTCGTCGAGGCCACCGATCTGGTCGAGGACATGGTCGACGCCATAGAGGCTGACGCCCCGCGTGACGGAGATGACGCACTATCGGTCCAGGGGTGGATCAAGGACTGGCGCACCTACATCGAGAACCGCCGTGACTACGCGATGCGGCTTCGCACCGATCCTGAAGCCCGGCTCCTGTTGGACCAGAGCCTGGGGGGTGACTCGGTGGACAAGCCCATCGAGGTCTTCGCTGGCGTCAACGGGATTCCTACGTGTGCCACCCCGGGCGACGTCGGCTGAGCCATAGGGGCCTAGCGGATAGGTCCGGTCGTCGTCGCTGCGAGGTTGATCAGACCGAGGCTCCGCCTCGGTTTAGCCATGCCGTATTCATGGGTCGGTCCGCCTATCGGCGCACCTCCTGACCCCGCCGAACGGCAGAGCCTTGTCCGAGGCCTCGGGACAGGCGCCATTGGCCTCCGACACACCGTCTGGCTGGGTCCTTCAACCCATCAGCTGACGAGCCCGGGTCAACCCGATCTCGACCAGGCGCCGGGTACTCGCGTCCACCGAGGGGATGAGGTCATCGAGTTCGTCCGGGTCCACCCACCTGAGGCCGAGCGACTCGTGATTGGCCACCTCTGACGCTCCCGGCGGCGCAACCACCAAGAAGCGGACATCGAGGTGCAGGTGCTCGTCCTCACCGGGCGGAGCGACCCGATGGACGTCGACGTCGATGACCTCCGCCAGCACCTTCAAGCCTGTGATCCCGGTCTCCTCGGTGGCCTCCTTGAGGGCGACCGCAGCCAGGTTGGTGTCACCATCGGCGTGGCCACCGGGCTGGAACCAGCGTCTGAGCTTGCGGTGGAGCATCAAGATGGTGCGGGTTCCGGTGGCGTCGACCACCAGCGCCGATCCGGTGAGGTGAGCTTGTGGGCAGCTTCGCTCGGCGGCATCGGGGTTCATTGTCACGAAGTCCATGACCGTGCCCCGGTGGCGGTCAGCCACGGGATCAGCCAGATCCGCGCCGCCCAGGAGCGACGCCGCCAGCGCCAGGTCAACCGACGGACGAAGCGCCGGGTGGCCGGCACCGATCAGCCCCGAGGGAGCTACCGGATCGATCATGGCCCGGTCCCGTCTGGCCTGGACCCTTCCATGGTTGGTGGAGACCGAATCTCGGCCACCGGCTAGGACGTCGTTCGGGTTGGACTTCTGGGTCGCGTTCACGTCACTGGCATCAGCGGGGAGCCGCTGTCCCGACCGTGGCCCACCACAGCCGACCAGGGCCACTGACCACGAGATCACCGTGGTCCGGAGGCACGAAGACCGCTCTCCCGGCCGACAGTTCGAGGCGTCGCTCCGCGCCGGCGACGGTCACGGGCCCGGCGGTGGACAGTAGCAGGGCCGGACCCTCGGTAGCAATGGTGGTTCCGCCCGGCGATGGGTCCACCGCGGCCAGGGAGAAGGTGGGTTCGCCGCAGTCCCACGTGGTGAGCCCCGCCCTGGGGTTGGAACGTCTCGGCCGGTCCGGGACCCCGGGCTCGAAGCGCACGACTTCCAAAAGTTCGGCCACGTCGATGTGCTTGACCGTGAGCCCGCCTCGCAACACGTTGTCCGACGCCGACATCAACTCGACGCCGGCACCGCGGAGATAGGCGTGGAGGTTGCCGGCAGGAAGGTGGACGGCGTCATCGGGCTCGAGGTGGACCACCTCGCACAACAGGGGCGCCACGCAACCGGGGTCGCCGGGGTGGAAACGACCCAGTTCCACCACCCATGACCGGGGGTCGAACCAGTCCTGTGCATCACCTCCGTCCAGGTTACGTCCAGCAGCGGTGAGGGAGGCGGCGGCTTGCACGGTGGCGGCAGCCACTGCGGCCCGGCGATCGCCCTCGAGACCCAACAGCCACGCCATGGCTTCGGCCAGGGCGTCGTTGGCCCGACCACGGAGGATGTTCACCAGGGGGGCCAGATCCGCGACACCCAGCGCGTCGACCAGGTCCGCGGCGTGGTCGGGATTCCGGAAACCACAAAGGGCCCAGGTGTCGGTGAGCGCTACCAGGGCTTCGGGCTTGGCGTTCGGATCGCGATAGGTGCGGTTCGCGGCGTCGATGGGGATTCCCGCCTCCTCCTCACGGGCGAAACCGCGGCGGGCCTGGGCCTCGGAGGGGTGAGCTTGGATCGACAACGGCTCCCCTACGGCCAGGACCTTCAGCAGGAACGGGAGGGCTCGGTGGCCCCGGTCGGCCAGCTCGGGCCCGAGCCATCGGTGAGGGTCCTCGGCGATCACATCGGCGAGGGACCGACCCAAAGGGTCTCCGACCACCCTGGAGGGGGCGATGGGATGGGTACCAACCCACAGCTCGGCCTCGGGTTGGCCGGAGGGTGTGGTCCCCACCAGAGGGGCCATTCCGTTCCTGGTACCCCACGCGTAGTTCTGGATCGTGTTGTCGAGCAGGAGCATGTGCGTCGAAGCCTACGAGTCGGGCTGGGCCCGGCTCGGCCATCTCACAACGATTCGATCCGGGCCCGGTCGGTATCCAGACGGTGTCGAAAGCGCTCGAGCTGGGCGTCGACGGCTGCGGGGCCTGCCCCACCTCTGGTGGTCCGGTTCTGTACCGACACCCCGGTCGCCAGATACACGAGCGCCTCTTCGCCCAGCGAGGGATGGGCGGCCACCAGTTCGGTCATGGCGACCTGACCTTCCAGCGCGGCGCGGACGATCTCTCCGACGATGGCGTGGGCTTGTCGGAACGGGGTGCCGCCCCGCACCAGGTGCTCGGCCAGGTCGGTGGCCGCGGCGTAGGGAGAGTCGGCGGCGTTGGCCATCGCTTGGCGCTCAAAGGTGGACGTGGCCAGCAAGCCGGCCAGGGCCCCCAGGGCCAACAGGATCTGATCGACGGAATCGAACAGAGGCTCCTTGTCCTCTTGAAGGTCTCGGTTGTAGGCCAGTGGCAGCCCCTTGAGCGTTACCAACAGGCCGGTGAGGTTTCCGATGAGACGCCCGGCCTTACCTCGGGCCAACTCCGCGATGTCGGGGTTCTTCTTCTGGGGCAGCATCGAGCTGCCGGTGCTGTAGGCGTCGTCGAGCTTCAAGAAGCCGAACTCATCGGTGGCCCACATCACCACCTCTTCCCCGATGCGGGAGAGGTGGACGCCGAGCAGAGCGAGATCGAACAGGGCTTCGGCCACGAAGTCTCGATCGCTGACGGCATCCAGCGAGTTGTCGAACACGCCAGCGAAACCCAGGTCGGCCGCGGTCCCGGCCGGATCCAACGGCAAAGAACTCCCGGCCAGCGCGCCGGCCCCGAGGGGTGAGACGTCGGCACGGGCTCGGGTGGCGAGCAGGCGGTCGACGTCTCGGGCCAAGGCCCACCCGTGGGCCAGGAGGTGGTGGGCGAGCAATACCGGCTGCGCTCGCTGGAGGTGGGTGTAACCGGGGAGGTAGGCATGACCCGCCTCCTCGGCCCGTCCGAGGAGCACCTGTTGGAGGACCATCACCCGCTCGGCCACCTCGGCCAGGGCCCGTTTGGCGTAGAGCCGCAGGTCGGTGGCGACCTGGTCGTTGCGGCTACGGCCAGTGTGGAGCTTGCCTCCGGCGGGACCGGCAATCTCGGTGACCCGACGCTCGACCGCAGTGTGGATGTCCTCATCGCTGGGAACGAACACGAACGTCCCGTCGGCCAGCTCGCGTTCCACGTCGTCCAGGGCGGCCAGCACTGCGGACGCTTCGTCCCCGTCGAGGAGCTCTCCTCGGACCAGACCTCTCACGTGGGCGCGCGATCCGGCGATGTCATCTGAGGCCAACCGTTGGTCGTAGGGCAAGGAGACGGTGTAGGCCATCAGCTCGGCGGCAGGCCCGGACGCGAATCGGCCGTGCCACAGCGTCCGCTCCCCCAGCTCCCCACCCGAACCCGAGCCAGCATCCGAGCCCGCGCCGACGTCCGGGCCAGAGGCGGAGCCGGAGCCCTGGTTCTCGCTCACGACGAGAGTCCGTCGGCAGACTTGGTTCCCTGGCGGGCAGCCCAGGTCTGCACGCTGAGTCCCCACAGCCGCACGAAGCCGGCCGAGTCCTCGTGGCGGAACTGGTCCTCGGCGTCGTAGGTGGCCAGCTCGTAGTCGTAGAGGGAGTGGTCCGAGCGTCGACCTGTGACCTGGCAGGAGTTGGGCTCGAGGCGCAGCCGCACCTCGCCGGTGACGAACTCCTGGCTGGCGTCGATGAAGGCGTCGAGGGACTTCTTGAGGGGGCTGAACCAGAGGCCGTCGTAGATCAGCTCGGCGTAACGAGGTTCGAAGCGGGCCTTCTCCCGTTCCAGGTCTCGCTCCAGACAGATGGACTCCAGATCCCGGTGGGCCATGATCAGGGCCAGGGCGGCCGGGCATTCATAGGTCTCGCGGCTCTTGATGCCGACGCGGCGGTTCTCGACCATGTCGATGCGTCCCCAACCGTAGGAGCCGACCAGAGCGTTGAGCTTGGCGATGATTGCCGCCATGCCCAGGCGTTCGCCGTCGACCGACACCGGCACTCCCCGCTCGAATCCGATGACCACGTCGGTGGGCTCGGTGGCGGTCTGCTGGGTCAGCAACCACACCCCCCGGGGCGGTACCGCCCACGGGTCCTCCATCTCACCGCATTCGATGGCTCGACCCCACAGGTTGTCGTCGATCGAATACACCTTCTCCTTGGTGGCCTGGATCGGGATCTCGTGGCGGTAGGCGTAGAGGATCGAGTCCTCACGGGTCATTCCCCAGCCCCGCACGGGAGCGATCACGTCCAGATCGGGGGTCAGGGCCCGGGTCGAGACCTCGAAGCGCACTTGGTCGTTGCCCTTTCCGGTGCAGCCGTGGGCTACGGCATCGGCACCGTGAGCTCGTGCCGCCTCGACCAGGTGTTTGACGATGACCGGGCGCGACAGTGCCGAGACCAGTGGGTAGCGCCCCTCGTACATGGCGTTGGCCTTGAGGGCGGGGGCCACGAAGTTGTCGGCGAACTCTTCTCGGGCATCGACCACGATGGCCTCTACCGCACCGGCGGCCCGGGCTCGCTCGCGAACCACGTCCCAGTCATCGCTGGCCTGGCCGACGTCGACGGCCAGGGCGACCACCTCGACGCCGAGCTCGTCGATCATCCAGCGGACGGCGACGGAGGTGTCGAGTCCACCGCTGTAGGCGAGTACCACGCGCTTTGCCACGTTCATGCTTCCTTGTTCATGGGGTTGTGTTCGTTCGTGAGATCAGGGGTCGACGGTGCCGGAGACGGCGTCGACCGTGACCAGATCTTCGCTCAGCCGCCGGGGGTTGGGGTAAACGCTGGCCCCGATCCGACTATCTGGGGGGCCGAGGGCGGTTGACTCTCGCCGTCCCGGGCGGATCACAGGCCCGCGACCTGGCGGATGCGGTCGGCCAGCTCGCTTCCACCGACCTGTTCGGACGCCACCACCAAGACGGTGTCGTCACCGGCCACCGTCCCGACCACCTCGGACCATGCGGCGCGATCGAGGGCCGCTCCGACCACGTTGGCGGTTCCTGGCGGTGTCCGCAACACCACCAGGTTGGCGGAATGGGCCACCTCCACCACCCACTCCCCCAACGTCCGGCGTAGGTAGTCGTCGGGAGCCCGCTGGTCGCGTGGAAGCTCAGGTATGGCGTACACGGCGTCACCCGAGCCGGCCCTGACCTTGATGGCACCGAGGTCCTCGAGGTCACGGCTGACCGTGGCCTGAGTGGCGTGTACGCCCTCGTCGGCCAGCAGGGCTACGAGCTGGTCCTGGCTGGTGACGTGATGTCGTCCGAGGATCCGGGCCACGACGTGTTGGCGCTGGGTCTTGGAGAGGCGCGCCGAGCCCGCCGAGGGGAGAGGGGCCTCACGGACCGTCCCGAGCGGTGCCCTCGGGGTCATCGATCACCAGCTACAGGCAGGGCCGCCTGGGTCACGAGCCACTCGATGGCGGCCCGGGCGGCGTTGGACCGGTTGGCCGCTTCGGGCCACACCCGGCTATGGGCACCGTCCAGCACCGAGTTGGTGACCTCCTCGCCCCGATGCGCCGGCAGGCAGTGCATGAAGATGGCGTCGACCGAGGCGACACCCATCAGGTCTTCATCAACCCGGTAGGGCTCGAAGATGGGCCGGCGTTGGGCCGCTTCGGCCTCCTGACCCATCGAGTACCAGGCGTCGGTCACCACCACGTGCGTACCGCGAACGGCTTGGCCGGGGTCATCTGTGCTCATCGCCTCGGGGGCACCGAGGGCCTTGAAGGTGTCCAGGTCCTCAACGCCGGGCTGGTAGCCGGCCGGGCAGGCGAAGCGGACGCCCATGCCGACCATGGCCGCGGCCTTGGCCAGCGAGCGAGCCACGTTGGAGTAATCGCCGACCCACGCCACGCTACGGCCGGTGACATCGCCGAACTCGGCCTTGATGGTCAACAGGTCGGCGATGGCCTGGAGCGGATGGCTGTGGTCGGACAACAGGTTGACCACCGGGATGGAGACCGAGTCGGCCATCCGTTGGAGGACCTGATGGTCGTACACCCGCGCCGCTATGACCGAGTGGTACAGGGCCAGGGTGCGGGCTACATCCTCTGCCGATTCCCGACCGTCGATGTCGACCTCCTCGCGGCGCAGGTAGATCGGATGTCCACCGAGGGCGACCACTGCCATCTCGGTGGAGTTGCGGGTCCGGTTGGAGGGCTTCTCGAACACCAGGGCAGCGCCTCGCCCCGCCAACACCGGGCGAGGATGGGTAGTGGTCCCGAGGGCCAGGACCTCCATCAGTTCCGAGACGCTCAGGTCGTCGACATCGAGCAGGTGGCGGGTCATGGCTGAGCCTCGATGGTTTGGGCGGCCGCGTTCAGCGCTGCGCCGATGAGCGAAACTGCTTCGGTGATCTCGTCGTCGCTGACCAGCAGCGAGGGGGCGAGGCGAAGAGCGGTTGGGGTGACGGCGTTGACCACCAGCCCCCGTCCGAGAAGGTCGGCGGCTACGACACGGGCGTCGATGCCCGGCGCCAGCTCGACACCGATCAGGAGCCCTGGCCCCCTCACCGACTCCACACCCGCCAGATCCAGGAGTTGTTGGCTGAGGAGCGCTCCAGCCCGCCGGGCTCGGCCGGGCACGTCTTCGGCTTCCATGACCGACAGGGTGGCCCGAGCGGCCGAGGCCGCCAGTGGCTGACCCCCGTAGGTGGTGGCGTGGTCCCCGGGGACGAAGGCCTCGGCCACCTCGGCCCGGGCCCAGCACGCCCCGATGGGCATTCCGTTGCCCAACGCCTTGGCCATGGTCACCACGTCTGGTTCCACCCCCAGTTGTTGGTGGGCGAACCACGACCCCGTCCGCCCCAGCCCGGTCTGGACCTCGTCGACCATGAACAGGATCTGGCGTTCGGTGCAGAGTTGGCGAACCGCGGCGAAGTAGTCGGCCCGGGCTGGGTTCACCCCTCCCTCACCTTGAACCGGCTCCAGGAGTACGGCGGCGACGCTGGGGTCCAACGCGTTCTCCAGGGCGTCGACGTCATCCCAGGCGACGTGGCGGAAACCTTCGGGCAGAGGCTGGAAGGCCTCGTGCTTGTTGGGTTGGCCGGTGGCATGGAGGGTGGCGAGGGTCCGTCCGTGGAAGGACCCGAAGGCGCTGACCACCACATGGCGACCATGGCCGGCCCACTTGCGGGCCAGCTTTAGCGCGCACTCGTTGGCCTCGGCCCCCGAGTTGGAGAAGAACACCCGACCCCCGCCACCCATCAGCCGGTCGAGGGTGGCGGCCACCTCGGGACCGATGGTGGTGCCGAACAGGTTGGAGACGTGGACCAGGGTGCGAGCCTGGGTGGCCACCGCATCGGCGACCACCGGGTGAGCGTGACCCAGCCCGGTAACCGCCAGACCCGACAAGAAGTCGAGGTAGCAACGACCGTCGGTGTCCCACAGCCGACTCCCCTCGCCCCGTACGAAGGTGACCGCAGGAGGCGGATAGGTGGCCATAAGAGGTCCGCCATAGGGCGATGTGTCACTCATGTTCCGCTTCCTTCGGTCCGGGTGATCTTGGTTCCGACGCCGGCGTCGGTGAGCAGTTCCAGCAGGAGCACGTGGGGGATCCGACCGTCGAGTATGTGAGCGGCGCCGAC
Organism: Microthrixaceae bacterium; assembly: GCA_016702505.1. Lineage (NCBI taxonomy): Bacteria > Bacillati > Actinomycetota > Acidimicrobiia > Acidimicrobiales > Microthrixaceae > Microthrixaceae bacterium. The sequence continues at coordinate 58,046 of JADJDU010000030.1, read as the reverse complement.
CCCAGCCTCTATTGCGTCCAGGCAGGCCTCCACCTTGGGGATCATGCCGCCTGAGATGACCCCGTCGGCGATGAGGAGCCGGGCTCTGGTGGCCGACAGCAACGACAGCAACGATCCCGGATCGTCGACGTCGGTGAGCACCCCAGGAACATCGGTGAGGTAGACGATCTTCTCGGCCCCCAACGCCGCGGCCACCGCGATGGCAGCGCTGTCGGCGTTGATGTTGAGGGCCTGGCCGTGGCTGTCGGCACCGATGGTGGACACGACGGGGACGAACCCACCACCTATCAGCGTGTCGAGGATGGTGCGATTGACGTCCACGACGTCTCCCACGAACCCGAGAGACTCGTCTCGTTGGGTGGCCAGGATGAGCCCGGCGTCTTCTCCCGACAGGCCCACCGCCACCGCAGTGTGGTGGTTGATCGCGGTGACCAACTCCCGACCCACCTGACCAGACAGGACCATTCGGGCGACGTCGAGGGTCTCGGCGTCGGTCACTCGCAGGCCGTTGCGGAACTCGGACTCCTTACCCAGCCGTTCCAGCATTGCCCCGATCTGGGGGCCGCCACCGTGGACGACCACCGGCCTGACGCCCACAGCCCGCAGCAGGACGATGTCGGCGGCAAAGGAATGGGCCAGGGCCGGGTCGACCATGGCGTTGCCGCCGAACTTCACCACGACGGTACGCCCGGCGAAGGCCTGGATGTAGGGCAGAGCCTCGACCAGGACGGAAGCCCGCTGGGCCGGGTCGAGAGTCAGTGAGTTGTCGTCAGCACTTGCGTTGGAGACCACCGTCAGAGTCTATGCATTGCGGCGCATGACTATGCAATCAGTTTTGTTCAGGGCGAGAGATTGAAAAGCGCGACCAGATCTTGGCGACCTTCGAGATCGAGCTTGCGATAGGTGCTTTGTAGCTGGTTCTCCACGGTGCGAACGGAGACTCCGGCTTGCTCGGCCACAGCGCGGTTTGCCGTTCCAGCAGCCACGGCGCTGGCCACCTCGAGTTCCCGGGGGGTGAGCGGTGATCTCAATGACTTCAGCGACCAAGGTTGGGTTGGACCGAGCCTGACCGATTCGATCGCCGAGAGGACGGTGGCCCGCGACTCGGCGACACTGTCGCGGCGGGAGCGAGCGATGCGGGCTCTAGAAGCGTGCATCTCGGCTGCTGCGAGTGGCCAGCGATGGTGGGCCTCGCGCGCGAGACGATGGAGACGAGCATCATCCTGCACTGCTTCGGCGTTGGCGCGATCGGTTACGAACTGCACGAACCATGAAGGGGGGAGCTCACCGGCGATCTGTCGCAGCGGGTTCAGCGCCGTACCAGGGTCACCCAGCCGGACCAATTCGTGCAGCACGATCACCGCAGTGAGTGCCTGCGCGCTATCGAAGGCTTCGCCAGCCATTGCGAGGAGACGTTCCGCTGATAGGCGGTCGATCGTGCCCGGCGGTAGATCCCCCTCGACGAGGTCGCACCACACGTCGGCGATGGAGGCCTGGATGCGCACGCGTCCATCGACGGCTGCGGCATCAACCGATGCGTCCAGGAGGATGCGAGCGTGGTCAACTTCTCCGCTCTGCGCGGCCACCCAGGATCGAGCGGCCATGGCGAGTGGTCGGGCGTTGATGAGGTCGTGGCCGTCCAACTCATCTATGGCTCGGTCCAGCGTGAGCATCGACGAATCGAGCCGCCCAGCGATGGCTGCGGTGAAGCCGGTGAGGAAATTCCAGGTGCCGAGGGTCGCGTCGGCGGCGGGACCGATGCGAGATCCACCCTCACGGGCCTCCGCCTCGGCGGCGGTAGGTCCTGCTTCGAGCAGGGCAGCGAAGGGGCCACTGAACCGTACGAGCTCCGCTGACCATGGCAGGACGGTGGTGTGAGCTTCTGCGAGGGGGAGCGCTCGAGCGATCGTCGCCCGGCAGGCGGCGGCGTTGCCGGCCATCGCATCGATGTATGCCCCGACGATTGCGGCATTGAGACGGGTCAGGTCGTCAGCACCGTCGGCCAGACGAGGAGAGACGGCGGTGAGGTCACCCCGAATGGAGGCCAGCTTGGCTCGATCAGCAGCGACGAAGGACCGGGCAGCGACATCGGAAAGCAGGGGCTCGATCTCGTCGAGCAGAGCCTCGGCTTCGTCGACGCGGCCTCCGTCGGCGACGAGGTGGACCGAGAGACGGCCTACGGCGCGGGCTCGTCGGTCATCGGTGTCAGCCGTCGCCAGGGCGAGTCGAAGCGATGTCTCGGCATCATCGCTCTGTCCGAGTCCTGATTGCGCTGCCCCGAGGACGAGAAGAGCCTCGAACGTGGCCCCGTTGTCGACCGCGGCCTGGGCGAGTGTCCTGGCCAGGTCATGATCGAGGGCGGCGAAGGCGGTCCGGGCTGCGTCGACGAGGTCGTCGACGTCCACGGTTGCGCCGAGCCCGACGAGAGCGGCGGTGGCGCGCAGTCGTTCGCCCGCAGTGGTGCCAACGGTGGTGACCACGCGGCGTGCGACCTGCTCGGAAAGATCGCTTCGTTCGAGCGTCGTCATGGCGGCGAGGCTTGCTTCGGCGTAGAGCGGATGGGCGGGACGGGCCGTCGCGCGTGGTGATCCTTCAATCACCAGCCAACCTGCCGCCTCCGCAGCATCAATCTGGGCGTCGGTCACGCAGCATCTGAGGACCAGAAGGGGTAGGTCACCAAGCACGGCGACACAACGCAACGGCACGATCACGTCTCCCGCGTCGCTGAGACGTGCCTGAAGGACCCGGAGGAGGTGGGTCGGTGCGGTGGCATCCAGCACGGTCTCGCCCCCGGCGTCACGGCGTTGGCGGAGGTCGAGAAGGAGTTGTCGGATGAACAGGGCGTTGCCGTTGGTTCGAGCCGAGAGGGACGCCACCACACGGTCGTTCTGGTTGGAGTCCAGGTTTCCCAGGACGATTTCCACCAGGTGGCCGATGTCGTCATCGTGAAGGGGCCCGAGTTCGATGTGCTCGGTCGACTCACCGAGCCACAGCCACTCGAGCCAGGACGGGACCGGGACGCCGGCACGAGCAGTTGCGACCACGGTCGTTGCCCGTGCTGCGACAAGGCGATGCAGCAGGTCGGCAGTGCGGGCGTCAAGGTGGGGGGCGTCATCGACCACCACCACGCCGCCTCCCTCATCGGCGACCGTGGTGATCCAGCGGTACATCGCGGCGGGATCGTCGATCGGTAGATCGGGGTGGTGCGCCAGGACACCAAAGGGGACGGTGGCCACCGCAGGCGATGCCTGCAACCAGAGAGGCGGACTCTCGAGCGTTGTGGTCGCCTGTCGGACGAGGCGAGTCTTCCCAACCCCGGCTGGAGCGGTGATCACCACCGCATGGAAAGCCGGAACGTCGATAGCGCTACGGAGGCGATCAAGATCAGCCGTGCGACCCACGAACGGCCAACTCGCGACAGAAGGGGCGTCCACCCCCCGATAATGGCGGGTAGACGCCCCGACGTTCCACGACGGTCAGCCGAGCGTGGTGTGCCCGAGGGTCAGGAAGGTCCTGGCGTCTGCCTCGGTATCGCTCGCCGCAAGGGTGACCCGCTCCTCGCCGTTCTCCCACTGGGCCCCGGTTATCGTCGAGCCGCCACCGGTGGAGGTGCTCTCCCCCGAGATCTCCCAGTCTGCAAGCACGTCCTTGTAGCGGGCCAGGACATCTTCTGGGGTTTCATCGGTGATCCCGACGATCGTGACTAGACGTCCATCCGAGGCATCGATGGTCGTGCCCGACTGGATTTCGAGATCATCTGGCAGTTCTAGGAACTCCGGCCAGTCTTCGGGCACCTCTCCTGTCCCGAAGCTCGCCGAGCCCTCCTCGGTCTCGATCTCCACGGAGCCGTCACCGGCGGTGTCGATGTCGACGTTGCCTCCGATCTGTTCCTCGAGGATCTGTTCTGTCGCCTTCTCGCCTGCCTTCTCTGCCGCCGCACCGCATCCGGAGAGGATGAGGGCGACGACCGCAGCGGCGGCGGCTGCGACGTGTGATGTGGTTCGGTTCATTTGCGCTCCAGGGTTTGGTGTCAAAGGTCAGCCGCAGTCGACACCGATGCCATCGGGCAGCACAGGAACGACGGTGTATGAGGAAATGGCGAGGCGGTCGGCGGTCTTGCACAGCAAGGTTGCATCGGCCGCGGTCGTGTGGACCACCACCACGTTGTCGGTGAGGTACCCGTCTGCATCAGTGCCGATGAGCGCCAGGATCTGAGCGAGTTCTTGGGGGTCGGAGGGCTCGTAGCTGCTGCCTCCCGCTGCGTAGTCAGCGATAGTGGTTGCTCCATCGGCTGAGGGAACTTCGACGGTTGCGTCGGGCGTCTGGGCCTCGAGGGCCTCGGTGACGTCTTCACCCACCGCCGAACCGCCACCTGAGGTGTCTTTGGCATTGGTGGGAGCGTCGGAAGCTCGATCAGTGCTGTCACCGCAGGCACCGAGCGCGAGAACGCACACAGTGAAGAGGGCGAGGATCAGGGAAGTACGTCGTCTGTGGTGCATGTACCAATGGTCTGCTGGCTGACGAAGTTCGTCATGAGTAGCGCTGTGTTCAAGGTAGGTAGTCGACGTGGCACGCCTACCGCTGCTCGACTGACGCCTCATCGCCAAGCCTTGTCGGTACCCGCTCGCTCCAGTTCCCCGTTCAGCGACAAGGACCGGACCTATCCGCTCTGGTCCTTGGGAGTTGGCGATACCTCGTTGTTGCAGGTGGCCGATCCAGAGCTCGGAGAAGTGCGATTGAATACCGCCATGGTCCTTGCCCGAACGGTCATTCAAGTATCCCGCCGAGCCCACACCGGGCACCCCCGAGGGGCCTTTCCGTTAGCAGCGAAGGGTCACCTCTCGGTTGGCAAGCTTCTCGCCGTCTCGACCGTGTTGGCCGTGGCCATCGTCTCGGCGTCGGTCCCTCGGAGCGGTGCCGACGAGGCCTCGGAGGCCATCGTCGCCCACGGGCTCGCAACTCCTGGCCGACCTCTCGAGCTTCTTCCACTGCAGACCCTGGACCGTCGCATCGTCGACACTGCCGGACGAGACGTCCTCCTGCGAGGCGCCAACATCAACTCCCTTGGCGAGTACTGGCAGGGTGCGCCGACGGTGCCGGCCAACACCCCCGTGACCTCTGCGGACTGGGACGAGATGGCTGCCCGGGGCTTCTCGGTGGTGCGCCTCCTCATCACCTGGTCGCGCGTCGAGCCGACCAGAGGCACGATCGATCAGAACTACCTCGACGAGGTCGACCGCCACGTGCAGGAGGCGGCCAGCCGTGGCATCTACACCGTGATCGACATGCACCAAGACGCCTACTCCGCCTTCATCTACACCACAGACCCGGCCTCGTGTCCGGCCGGGACCAGCCCGGCCAAGGGCTGGGACGGTGCCCCGGCGTGGGCCACCCTCACCGAAGGTCTGTCGACCTGCCTGCGCAACGGTGACCGCAACAGCTCCCCCGCCGTGGAGGCCGCATGGAACAACTTCTATGACGATGTCGACGGGATCCGCACCAACTTCACCCAGGCATGGGCCGCGGTGGCGGCCCGCTTCGCCGGGCGCCCCGAAGTGGCGGGATACGACATCCTCAACGAACCCGAAGTGTCCCGACCCGCCGCGCAGCTTCAGCCTCTCTATGACGACCTCCTGGCCGACACCATCCGGGCCATCCGCTCCGCCGAGGCCACAGCTCCCTTCGATCACATCGTGTTCGTGGAGCCGGCGATACCCGCCGGTGACCAGTCCCGGGGTCTGGTGATACCGAGCCCCGCAGCCCTCGACGGTGACGTCTCGAACATTTCGGCCTCGGTCCACAACTACATGGAAGCGATCGGTGACCAGCTGACCCTCGAAGCGATGAACGACCTGATCGAGTCGCTCACCGCCAGCCTGGGTGTCCCCAACTGGGGAGGCGAGTACGGATTCTGGGACACGGCACCGACGACGCTGGCCAAGGCCCACCGCTACGCCGCCGACGAAGACGCCCACCTGTGGGGTGGGGCCTGGTGGCAGTGGCGCCAGTCCTGTGGCGACCCGCACTCGGTCCAGTGGTCCAACGGTGAGGTGGTGGTGCCCGACGGAGACTCGGTGCACCTCAACATCACGTCATGCCCCGACAACACCGACCTCGAACCAAACGACGCCTTCCTGGATGTGGTCGGCCGGGGCTACCCCCGAGCCGCTCCAGGTCGTCTGACCAGCGTCACCAGCGACATCGCTAGCGGACATCTCGTGGTTCGGGGCACGACCACCGACGCCGGAGACACCCTGGTGGTGTGGACCCCGACCACCGCCAACCCCGGCGACGGCATCAAGACCGAAGGTCTGATCGAGGTCACCCAATACCCGGTGCCGGGTGGTCGGATCATCACCGCGGTGGTCAGAGACCCTGGCGACTACCTGCTCGAACTCGGCCCCGGCATCGGCTCCGAGCCGACCCCCTCGGTTCCCGCCCCATCGACTCCATCCACCCCGTCGACTCCATCAACTCCCCCGTCCCCCACTCATCCGACCATCCCCGCCAACACCACCCCGACAACCCGCCCTGGCTCACACCAAACAGCACCGAGCGGCCAACCCCCTCACCCGGCACCAACGGCGCGACCGGCCCAACCTCGATCTGGGTCCCCCGACTACACCGGATGAGCGCACCGTCGCCTGCCATCGGGTTCTCACAGCCCCAGAACCGCGCGGATCCCGTTATCGATTGCGGCGACCAAAGGAAGCGGCAACTGCCCCACCTGCTTGCCGAGCCAGGACCGATCCACCAGTTCCAGGCCCAGCGGAATCGCGACCGAGTCCTTCGACAGCCCGGTCACCGCGGCATCTAGCAGGACGTTGCCCGCCAGATCAGCCCGGCCCACGTTGGAGGTCAACGGAACGACGTGGGTCTGCCACACATCGACGCCCAGTACATCGGGCGACGAGACGACGACACAGGGCCGCCGCTTGTCCAGATCGATCCAATAGACCCCGCCACGGATCACCACGGAGCGGTCCGCTCCATGCGTTCACCGGCAGCCACCGCGTCCTCACGATCTAGGCGCTCTCCGCCAGCCAGCACTGCGTCGGCCAGCAACTGCTGCCCGAAGCTCGACCCAGACTGGGCAGCATGTCGACGGAGCTGATCGGTTACCCACCGAGAGAAGGGCACGTCGAGGTTCTCGATGATCGGCACCACATCATCAGGAACACTGATCGTCTTGTTTGGCACGTACGTATCTTACGTATGCACCGACCTAACCCGCTGCTGTTCCCGAGGTCCCGGTCGTGGGCCCGCAGCCCAGGGACCGCCCAGTACGCGTCGGACGTATCCAACGCACCCACCACAGCAATAGGTGGGGATTTCAACCCATTGTGAGGAACGATGTCGATACTGGTGCCATGGCTGGCACTTCGTGCCGAGCACCGCATCGCGGACGCAGACCCGGACCTCAACGTGATCGTGCGACTCGTGCCCACCGACGCCTGGGACACCGCATCGGCGCTACGCCCTGCCCCGCTCGTCGTGTGCACCGTGGACGCCTACGCCTGCGCCGACCTCCGCTCCGCCCACGAAGCCCTCCAGGCCATAGGGGCCGAGCGTTGAACCAACCACGTCATCCCAACAGACTGTACGCCCGAACGACCCGATCCGAGGCAGAGGTAGACCTGACGGGCGCACACCCCGACGCGAGATCGGTGGACCTACGACAGTTCCTGAGCGAGACAGCTCAAGACCCAGTGACCATCTACATCACTTATCGGTTATTATGAGGAGGTGGATACGGCAAGCATCCTCCGCAGCGTGCGAGCTAGTTCGGCCAGGTCTCAAGACGAACTGGCACGCGCTGCCGGCACTCTTCAGCCCGCGCTCGCCCGCCTGGAAAGTGCCAGAGGTGACGCAACCGTTGGACGCCTGAACCGCATCCTCGAACCCGTCGGAGCCCAGGTCGCGGCCCTGCCGACCCGACTGCCGACCCTCGCATCGTGGGCACAGGCATTCCGCACCTGGATTCAAGAGGATGACCTCCCAGCAGTCCGCTCTGGGTTCATCCAGGTCGCCGACGATCTCACCTCGGTCGACGGCGCGACGGCTGTCGGGCTGTGCCTGCTCGCACCCGCACCCACCGGCCACCCCGGCGTCGATGCCAGCCTGGCCGGGCTCGTCGAGTTCATCTTCACTCGCTCGAACTGGCCGGTACCGCTGTGGGTCGGGGACATCGCTCCCGCACCCGAGCCGTTCCACCTGGTCCCCAACCGCTCGATCCGCCACCACATCGAGGCATCCACCCCCGCTGTGTTCTCCGTGCGGAACGTGTTCGTGCCAGCCGAGTTCTTCGCGAGCGTCTGATGGGCAATACGGGCGGCGGCAGGGATACCAACGGTGACCGCACCAGTGGAGCATCGGCTGCTCATCGGCGTCGCACGCGACCTGAGGCGAGCCCAGCCGAGCCGCTCACCAACTCCCGACCGCAACGCCTGAGCACAGCCCGGCAGGTTCAACTGCTGACCGACCTAATGGACAGGCTCGTCGCCACCAACCAAAAGGCCACGATCTACCTCATCGGTGGTGTCGCCGCCGGCATGGCCTACTACCCAGACGGCGTCGACCGCAGGACCTCCATCGACATCGACGCGATCTTTTCGCCCCATGACGTTGTGGCGAAGGTTGCCGCCGAGATCGCAGACGAACACGGACTTCGCCGAGATTGGTTCAACGACAAGGCTGGCGGATTCCTGCCTCCAAGCGGCAAGCCACAAGGCGTGCCGCTGATATCGGCCGGTGACGTCGTCGTCCATGTGGCCCCGCCCGAGTTCTTGTTGGCCATGAAACTGCGAGCGTCACGCATGGGGCGAGACGACGAAGACATCGCCGTGCTGGTTCGTCGCTGCGGGATCAGTTCCATCGAGCAAGCCCAAGCGTTGGTCGACGACGTGTACCTCGGCGAAGAGGAGATCCCCCACCGCGGTCACTTGATTCTCAGCGCCGTGCTGGGCGAGTACGAGCTCACCCGCTCCGATCCGCAAATCGTCTTACCGCCGGTGCGGACCTCGAGCACCTAGGCGGGCGACCCACGATCCGAAACTCTGCAGCCCTTCGCGGATCGGAGCCCGCATCATTCAGCTGCCGCCGGTGTTCTCGTCTATGTACTGGTGGGTCAAGTCGTTGGTGAGCACGGTGAACGAACCGGTGCCGATACCCAGATCACACACGATCTCAAGGTTGCGTTGGGCCATGTGGGCGGCCACGGCCACGGCGTCATGTTCGATGGTCACTCCCCCGTCGGCCACCGTCACCCCTCCGTAGGACACCGAGATCAACTCGGGCGAAAACTCGATGCCGGCACTTCCGAGCTCACTGGCCAAACGACCCCAGTAAGGGTCCTGCCCGAACCAGGAGCATTTACACAAAGCACTACGAGCGATCTGGCGGGCACCCGCCTCGGCATCAACGTCGCTGGCCGCGCCGGTCACGCTGAGGCGCACCACCTTGGTAGCACCCTCAGCATCACCAGCCATCTGGCCAGCCAGATCCGCACAAGCCAAGGCCACCGCGGCCGCCAAGTCCCCACCGTCGACCGGGCCTGCCGCCCCGCTGGCCAAGATGATCACGGTGTCGTTGGTGGAACGACACGCATCGGTCATCAACCGGTTGAAACTGGTGGACACCGCGTCTCGCAGGATCTGGCGAAGCTGACCGGGCTCGGCGGCAGCATCAGTGGTGAGCACCGCCAACATGGTGGCCATGTTCGGGGCCAACATGGCCGCCCCCTTGGCCATCCCTCCAACCACCGCCGCGCTGGCACCCACCGCCACCACCGTCTCTTTGCGATGGGTGTCAGTGGTGCGAATGGCCTCGGCGGCGTCCGTTCCGCCTTGAGGGTTGCGAGCCGCAACCAGCGCCGGCACCCCAGCCAGGATGGTGTCGATCGGCAACGGAATTCCGATCAGACCGGTCGAACAGACCAGAACCTCCTCGGGGACACAACCCACACCGGCAGCGGTCGCCGCGCACATGGCCCGCGCATCGTCCTGACCAGGGCTTCCGGTGGCGGCGTTGGCGTTGCCCGAGTTCAAGATCACCGCGGCGGCCCTTCCACCGGTGGCACACAGATGGAGATCCGAGACCACCACCGGTGCCGCGGTCATCTTGTTGTCGGTGAACACGGCCGCGGCCGGAACCGCCACGCCGTCAACGGTGGCAACCAGCGAAAGGTCAAGGTCACCAGAGGCCTTGATGCCACAGGCAACACCCGAGGCCACGAATCCCTTGGCTGCAGTAACGCTCATGATTGCTCCTTGCTCGGCTGTCCACCCGGACAGGTCCAAATACGAGTGGGTTCAGAAGGAACCGGGCGCACCAGTCCCCGGTCGGACACGCGGCTGACACACCGCGAGGCCGAGCCCACGAGGGTCAGGGGTAGAGACCGACCACCGGCAGGCCCGTCATTTCGGGTAGACCCAAGGCCACATTGGCGGCCTGCACCGCTCCACCCGACGCCCCCTTGGTCAAGTTGTCCAGGGCAGCGATCGCAACCACCCAACCGGTGCGATCATCGGCACAACCGGTCACATGAACCGCATTGGAACCAAGGGTCGCCTTGGTGGAAGGGGGCTCATCGCACACCACCACAAACGGCTCGTGCTCATAGGCGGCCCGCAGCACCTCACGCACCGCCTCGGTAGTGACCGCGCCGGTGGGCCGGGCATAACAGGTGGCCAAGATCCCCCAGTTCATGGGAGCCAGGTGTGGCGTGAACAGAACCTGAACGTCTTCCCCAGCCACATGGGACAGGTTCTGCTCGATCTCGGGAGTGTGACGGTGGTCGAGCAACCCATAGGCCGTGAAGTCTTCATCCACCGTACAGAACGTGGTGTTGGGCTTGGGCGGACGCCCTGCCCCCGAAACCCCACTAGCCGCATCGACCACGATCCCGGTGGTCTCCACCAACCCGGCCTCCACCAAGGGGGCCAGCGCCAACGTCGCCGTGGTCACATAGCACCCCGGTGTAGCCACCAAACCAGACCCACCAAGCGCGGCCAACTCCTCACGGAACAGCTCAGGCAGGCCATAGACAGCGTGAGCCAACAACTCCGGAACGCTGTGCTCGGCGTGATACCAGCGCGGGTACAGCGCCGGATCCTTCAGCCGGAAATCGGCCCCGAGATCCACCACCAACCTCTCACCCGGCAACAGATCGGGCACGATCTCCTGCGATGTCCCGTGAGGCAGCCCGCAGAACACGACGTCCAGCCCACGCTCATCGGCCAGACCCCGGTGGTACGGCTCGAAACCAAGATCGGGATAAGCCGCTGCCAGCGAAGGGTAGAGCGCAGCCGCCGCCGTTCCAGCCTGGCTGTCACCCGTGGCAACTACGACGTCGATCTCGGGATGGGCGTGCAACAACCGCAGCAACTCCGCCCCGGTGAACCCCGACGCCCCGACGATCCCTGCTCTCAACACCATCCGCCCACTCTATGCGAAAACATGCATGACTATGCAATCCGGTGCGGCCACGATGCGCCGCCCGGAACGCTCGGAGCTCATTTGACGCCGCCCGGATCAAGGCCGATCACCCGATGGCTTACGCGAACGCTTTCGCGGCGGCACTCACCGTCGCCATCAATGCCACCCTCTGGACAGGCGATCCCGAGCTCCTCGTCGACGGGTCGACATGGCAGTGGCGAGACCTCCGGCCCTGATCACACCCCCACGCGGCCGCAGAAGTGGCTGAGGGCTCCGCACATGACTTCACTTCAGGCGTGGCAAGCTCGCCCTCAACGCTCCGGCGCGGCAATACCAGCGAGCACCGCGAGGGATGCCATGACCCTCTGCGCTGCATCCTCACGGTCATCCTCGACAACGAGTTCGGCGGCGATGAGGAACGCCGTCGCCTAGGAGAGACGGCTCATCACCACCCTTCGGTCACACACACGCCTCCACAGTCCCGGCCCTGGCCTGAGTCATCTCGGGAACCGGAACGGGTCGATCTGGGCGTCACTTTCGCCGCGGAGGTGGAGGCCGGGTTGGATCGGAGTTGGCCGTTATGCCACGCGTTTCGAACTGGTGGACGCCGTCGGGGATCCGGTGACCTTCGCTTTCAGTTGGGACACGAGCCAACGATCGACCCGACCCCTCATCATTTCGGCGTCCTGGGCGGCTCGATCCGCTCGATGGTCTTCACCCGGTCGATCGACTTGTCGAACGATGCGACGCTGCTGACGCCGGTGCTCTCTGCGCACGCGACCAGGTAGGCGTCGGCGAAGTCCAGCCGGTCGATCTCGTAGACCTCGATCGCTCGGAGGAGCAGTGCCGGGTCGACCGTGGCGATCGCGTCGAAGGCGATGAGCGACCGCATCGCCATCGCGACCTGCGGTCGAGGCACCTCGTAGTAGGACTCGAGCACGTAGACCGTCTCGGCGACGATCAGGTCGGGCAGGTACAGCTCGTCAGCCGAAGCCAGGTACGCCGTGGCACGTGCCGCCATCGCTGGCGGGTCACCCGTGAGGTGGCGGACGAGGATGTTGGTGTCGACGAACGCACTCACCGCCGCTTGGCCGAACGCGCCGAGCGGGTCTTGCGGATCACCTCGTCCCACGCGACATTGCGCTTCGCGGCGGGCACCGGAATCGCACCGGCGAGGGAGAGAAAGTCCGGCGTCCGAGCAAGTACCGCCCGGTTTCCCTCCACGTGGAAGACGACCTCGTCACCCTCCTCGAGGCCGAGGGCATCGCGCACCGCCTTCGGCACGGTCATCTGACCCTTCGACGTGAGCTTGGCAGCGACGTCCATGAGTCCTCCTTACCTTGGGATCGACGTAAGGATAGCGGCTCGTCCTGGACGGCATGACCGTAGGGTCGTGACCTTGCGACCTCCACATCGTGACGGCGCATCAAGTGCTGCATCGTTTTCGTGTTCACCACGACACCCTGCTTGCTCACGGGGTTGACCTCGGTCACAATTTGGACAATAGTCTGGACTTGTGTCCAGGTTGGCTGAGCAGACCGTCTCTCCCCGGCGTCACCTGTCGGGGCGTCAAGCACGGACCGTCAGCCTGCTGCTCGATGCCGCGCTCACCGAGCTGACCGAGGTCGGCTACGACGCTCTCACCGTGAGGGGTGTCGCTCGACGTGCAGGCGTCGCCCCGGCCACGGCGTACACCTACTTCGGGTCCAAGGAACACCTTGTGGCCGAAGTGTTCTGGCGCCGATACTCCCGAGATCGCTCGACTGAGGATGCCGGTCACCACGACGGCATCACCACGCCTGGCTCCCCGGCGTCGCGGGCAGCATCGGTGCTGGGCGAGTTCGCCATGGTGGCCGACGAGCCCGAACTGGCGGCGGCCTGCACGGTGGCGCTGCTGGCCAACGACCCCGAGGTAAGAGATCTGCGGCTTCGGATCGGTACCGAGACCCATCGTCGCCTGGTCGAAGCGCTGGGTACCGATGCCGATCCGTTGGCCGTGCAAACCCTGCTGCTGGCCACCAGCGGTGCCCTGCTCCAAGCCGGGACCGGACATCTCGCCTACGACGCGGTACCAGCCCTGCTGGCCGACGTGGCCCGACTCGTCCTCACTTGACCGCCGTACCCCACCTGACCCCCTGCGCCGGAGAACCATGACCGTCACCAGCGAACCGCTCGTCTATGACCCGTACTCCTACGCCATCCACGAGGACCCGTACCCCACCTACCGTCGCATGCGAGACGAGTCTCCCGTCTACCGCAACGACGAACGAGGCTTCTGGGCGCTGTCTCGCTACGACGACGTCATGGCGGCCTTCCGGGATTCGGACCGCTTCTCCAGCGCCCAGGGTGTGTCCATCGATCCGGCGGCGTCGGGGCCCAACGCCCACCGCACCATGTCGTTCCTGGCCATGGACCCACCCCAGCACGGCCGTATGCGCGGCCTGGTGTCACGGGGGTTCACCCCCAGACGGGTGGCCGAGATTGAAGACGGGATCAGGGCCCTGACGATCAACCACCTGGAACCGGCACTGGAGTCCGGCACGTTCGACTTCGTGGCCGACCTAGCCGGCAAGGTGCCGATGGACGTGATCTCGGAGATGCTCGGGGTCCCGGAATCGGACCGGGCCGAACTGCGACGTCTGTCAGACCTGCTGGTCCACCGCGAAGAAGGCGTGACCGACGTACCGCCGTCGGGCATCGAGGCGGCCCTGAGCCTCGTCGTCTACTACGCCGATTTGATCGCCGACCGGCGAGCCCGCCCCGGAGACGACCTGGTGTCGGCCCTGTGCGCGGCGGAGATCGAAGGCGATCGCCTCACCGACAACGAGATCACCAGCTTCTTGTTCCTCATGGTGGTGGCCGGAAACGAGACCACCACCAAGTTGTTGGCCCACGCCTGGTATTGGGGTTGGGTCCACCCCGACGAGCGGGCCAAACCGTTCGCCGACATCTCCCGGGTGGCGGACTGGGCCGAGGAGACGCTGCGCTACGACACCTCCAGCCAGATGCTGGCCCGAGTCACAACCAGCGACGTCGAGCTGCACGGCCAGGTGATCCCCGCCGGGGACCGGGTGCTGCTACTGGCCGGATCAGCGAACCGAGACGAGCGTTACTTCCCCGATCCCGACCGCTTCGACATCGACCGGGACAAGGACGGCATCGCCAGTTTCGGCGTCGGCCGCCACTTCTGCATGGGCGCCTCACTGGCCCGCCTCGAAACCAGGGTGGTGCTCGAAGAACTGGTCAAGCGGGTCTCCACCTACGACATCGATCCGGCCGGCACGCGGCGGGTCCACTCGGTCAACGTCCGTGGGTTCGAGTCGTTGCCCACCACGGTGGTCACCCGCTGATGCCCCGCTTCGACCCCCATCCCGAGCGCCGGCCCGCGGTGGTCACCGGTGCCTCCTCTGGCATCGGTGCCGCCACCGCCCGGGCCCTGGCCGCGGCGGGCCACCCGGTGGTCGTGGCGGCCCGACGAGCCGAACGCCTCCACGCCCTTGCCGAGGAGATCACCCACGAGGGAGGCGAGGCCAAGGCCCTCACCCTCGATCTGTCCGACCCCGACTCCATCGACGCCTTCGCCGACAAGGCCGACGTGCTCGGGCCACCGGACCTGTTGATCTGCAACGCCGGCGAGGTGGTGCCCATGACCGCCCTCGACGCCGACCCCGACGCCTTCGCCCAGTCGGTTCACGTCAACCTCCTCGGAGCGCAGCGTCTCGTCAGCCGCCTCGGACCCGACATGCGCACCCGAGGTCACGGCGACATCGTGTTCGTCACCTCCGACGTGGTCGTACGGCAGCGCACCCACATGGCCGCCTACGTCGCCGCCAAGTCCGGCCTGGAGGGCCTGGCCCGGGCCATGCAGATGGAACTGGAAGGTTCGGGCGTGCGGGTCGGGATGGTTCGCCCCGGCCCCGCCAGCACCGAGCAGGGCACCACCTGGAGCGAGGAGACCATCAACCGGGTCCTGCCGTTCTGGACGTTGTGGGGCCACCTGCGCCACCACGGCGCGCTCCTTCCCGACCATGTGGCCGCCGCCATCGTCGCCATGGTGTCGGCCCCCAAGGGAAGTCACCTGACCCTGATCGAGGTGCAACCCGAAGCACCAGTCACCCCGCAACGGAGCCTCCTGACATGACCGCCACCGATACCACCCCACTGCCCCTACCCGAACCACCTTGGGTGTCGGGCGGGACCGGCGACACCGGCCACCTCGACGAGTTGCGCACCGATCCCATCGCCCTGATGCAACGGGTGCGAGACGAATGCGGAGACGTCGGCCAGTTCCGCCTGGCCGACAAGGAGCTGGTGCTCCTGTCAGGTGCGGAGGCCAACGAGGTGTTCTTCCGGGCTTCAGACGACGAACTGGATCAGGCAGCCGCCTACCCGTTCATGAAGCCGGTGTTCGGCGAAGGCGTGGTGTTCGACGCCTCCCCCGAACGGCGCCGTGAACAGCTCCACAACATGGCTCTGCGCGACAAGTTCATGCGTGGCCATGCCGAGACCATCCAGCGCGAGGTGGACGAGATGGTCGCCCAGTGGGACGACCAAGGCCAGATCGACCTGCTCGACTGGTTCGCCGAGCTGACCATCTACACGTCGTCGTCGTGTCTGATCGGGCGCAAGTTCCGACTCGATCTGGACCGGCGCTTCGCCGAGCTTTACCACGACCTCGAACAAGGCACCGACGCCATCGCCTTCGTCGACCCCTACGCCGACATCCCCAGCTTCCGTGCCCGTGACGCCGCCCGCCTCGGGCTGGTCGAGCTGGTCCAGGACATCATGGACCGCCGGGCCGACGCCGGTCCCGTGGAGGGCGATGACCGTGATCTGCTCGACGTCTTGATCTCGCTCAAGGACGAGGAAGGCCAGCTCCGATTCGATGCCGACAGCATCACCGGCATGTTCATCTCGATGATGTTCGCCGGCCACCACACCACGTCGGGCACCGCGGCTTGGACCCTCATCGAGCTGTTGCGTCACCCCGAAGAGATGGCCGCGGTGGTGGCCGAACTGGACGAGCTCTACGCCGACGGGGCCGAGGTCAGCTACCAGGCGTTGCGGGAGATGCCACGCCTGGAGAGCGCGATCAAGGAGGCCCTGCGCCTCCATCCGCCGTTGATCTTGTTGATGCGGGTGGCCAGCGTCGACGTCGAGGTCGGCGGATACCGCATACCCGCCGGAAAGATGGTGGCGGCCAGTCCCGCCATCTCCAACCGGCTACCCGAAGCCTTCGGTGACCCCGAGGTGTTCCGACCCGGCCGCTACCTCGAGGACCCGGGCGCCGACCTGGCCAACCCGTGGAACTGGATCCCCTTCGGCGCTGGCCGCCACCGCTGCGTCGGGGCCGCCTTCGCCATGATGCAGCTCAAGGCCATCTTCTCGGTGCTGCTCAAGGACTGGACATTCGAGGCCGCGCAACCCCTCGACAGCTACCACAACGACCACTCCAAGATGGTGGTGCAGTTGGCGCAGCCCTGCCTCGCCAACTTCCACCGTCGGGACTCCTCATCGTCGGAGGTACCGGCCGACCAGCACCACGAATTCGGCGTCCATGCCGATGACGCTCCCTCCACCCGCACCGAAGGTTGGCGCATCGTGGTCGACCGCGACCTGTGCCAAGGCCACGCCGTGTGCGAGAACGAAGCGCCCAGCCTGTTTGCGGTGTCCAAGAAGGGTGAGCTGACCATCCTCGACCAGCGGCCCCGCAATGACGCCCGGGAACGAGCCGAGGCCGCGGTCCGCTACTGCCCCACCCATGCCCTGTCCATCGTCGACGACGAGTGACGAACACCGGCACCACACCCGCCAACACCAGACCCACGCCCACCAACCCCCAACCCGACCAGGAGCTGAGAGCCAGATGACCGCCTACCCCCGTGCCGAGATGGAAGAGATGGTGGAGCGTTGGCTCCAAGCCAACCGTGACGCCGAAGCCGCCGGCAACTGGGAATCGATGGCCCTCATGTACCGCGAGGACGCCACCTACGGCTGGAACTACGGCGCCAAGGAGAACTTCATGGCCGTCGGTCGCGACGAGATCCGCGATGTAGCCCTCGGGTTGGAGATGGGTGGCCTCGATGGCTGGCAGTACCCCTACGAGCACATCCTCATCGACGAGAAGAAGGCAATGGTGGTCGGATTTTGGCGTCAGGTCGCCGATGCGAAGCGACCCGACGGCGGCACCTACGAGGTGGCCGGGATCGGGGGAAGCTGGTTCCTCTACGGCGGCGACTTCCAATGGGCGTGGCAGCGGGACTGGTTCGACTTCGGCAACGCGGCATCGCTGTTCATGGAGATGATGACCGACGGCACCCTCTCCGACGGGATGACCGCCCGGATGGAACGCTCGCTTCGGCCCGGACAACTTCCCGGCCACTACAAGCTGGCCGACACCCCGGTCGGCCTGTGGGAGATGCCGTCGTGAGCGACCTGCGCGACGGTCTCGACCGCAACCTCATCGACGGCCGCCTGGTTGCCTCGTCGAACGGCGCAACCTTCGAGACGCTCAACCCCGCTACCGAGGACGTGCTCGGTGTGGCTGCCGATGCCACCGTCGCCGACGTGGACGCTGCCATCGCCGCCGCCCGGCGAGCCTTCGACGACGACGTCGAGGGGTGGACCACCGACGTTGCCTTCAGGGCCCGCTGCCTGCGACAGCTCAAAGAAGCGATGCTCAACCACAGCGAAGAACTGCGGGAGCTGACCATCGCCGAGGTTGGCGCACCTCGCTTCCTGACCACCCTGGCCCAGCTCGACTCACCGGTCGAAGACCTCGGCTACATCGCCGATCTGGCCGAGAACTACGAGGGCTGGAGCCAGGACCTGGGTGTGGCCAGCCCCGCCGGGGTTCCCAGCCACCGCTGGGTACTGCGCGAACCCGCCGGGGTCGTCGGTGCCGTCACGCCCTGGAACTTCCCCCACCAGATCAACCTGGCCAAGGTCGGCCCGGCCTTGGCCGCCGGCTGCACCGTGATCCTCAAGCCGGCGCCCGACACGCCCTGGGCGGCCGCCGCGTTGGCCCACCTGGCCGCCACCGAGACCGACATCCCGCCTGGCGTTCTCAACGTGGTCAACTCGTCGGACCACGCCCTGGGCGCCATGTTGTCGTCTGACCCCCGCGTCGACCTGGTCTCCTTCACCGGCTCCACAGCTACCGGGCGCAAGGTCATGGCCGCGGCCTCCGAGACCCTGAAGCGGGTGTTCCTCGAGTTGGGTGGCAAGTCGGCGTTCATCATCCTCGACGATGCCGACATCGCATCGGCAGCCAGCCTCGCCGCCTTCACCGCCTGCACCCACGCCGGGCAGGGCTGTGCCATCACCACCAGACTCCTGGTGCCTCGGGCCCGCCATGACGAGGTAGTGGAGGCGGCGGCCGCCACCATGGCCGCGTTGGGGGCCGGAGACCCGAACGACCCCGGCACCATCTGCGGGCCACTGATCTCGGCCCGCCAACGCGACCGAGTCGAGGACTACCTGCGACTGGCCCAGGACGAAGGCGGAACGTTCGCGGTCGGTGGCGGTCGACCGGCTGGCCGAGACCGAGGGTTCTTCGTCGAGCCGACTCTGATCACCGGGCTCGACAACACCGCCCGCGTGGCCCGTGAGGAGATCTTCGGCCCGGTGCTCACCGTCATCAGCCACGACGGCGACGACGACGCAGTGCGCATCGCCAACGACTCGCCCTACGGCCTCTCGGGAGCGGTCCACAGCGCCGACATCGACCGGGCCTGGGCGGTGGCCCGTCGGGTCCGAACCGGGACCATGAGCGTGAACGGCGGCGTCTGGTACGGCGGCGACGTTCCCTTCGGAGGCTACAAGGCCTCGGGCATCGGACGGGAGATGGGTGTGGCCGGGTTCGAGGAGTACCTCGAAACCAAGTCCGTCGCCACCCCGGCCTGAGCCCAACGCCAGATCCACCGAACCCCAACAGCCGCTAGCGGCTAGCCGCAACCCGCTAGCCAAGTGACACCATCTACCAACGAAGCGAAACGAGACCAGACATGAACAGGTTCGACGGGAAGGTGGCGATCGTCACCGGTGCCGCCGGAGGAATCGGTGAGGCCTACGCCCGAGCGCTGGCCGCCGAGGGAGCATCGGTGGTGGTCGCCGACCTCGACGAGGACAAGGGCCGAGCCACCGCCGCCGACATCACTGCGGCCGGTGGTGGAACCGCCGAGTTCGTGAAGGTCGACGTCGGCGACGAGGCGTCCACCCTGGCCCTGGCCTCGGCCACCGTCGACCGGTTCGGCGGCATCGACTTGTTGGTCAACAACGCCGCCATCTACGGCACCATGCAGTTCGACCTGCTCATCAGCGTGGACTGGGACTACTACCAGCAGTTCATGGGCGTGAACATGAACGGTGCTCTGCTGTGCACCCGCGCCTGTTATCCCCACATGGCCCAGCGAGGAGGCGGTGCCATCGTCAACCAGTCCTCCACCGCGGCCTGGCTCTACTCGGGGTTCTACGGGCTGGCCAAGGTCGGTGTGAACGGCCTCACCCAACAACTCGCCCACGAACTGGGCGGTCAGGGGATCCGGGTGAACGCCATCGCCCCCGGCCCGACCGACACCGAGGCCACCCGGAACCAGGTCGGTGAGGGCATGATCAAGAGCCTGGTCAAGGACCTGGCCATCAAACGCCCCGGCACCCCCGGCGACATGGTGGGGGCCTGCCTGTTCTTGCTGTCAGACGACGCCGCTTGGGTCACCGGCCAGATCCTGGCCGTGGACGGCGGCCAGATCTTCCGCTCATGACCACCGGACAGCCGCCGGTCGGATTCATCGGGCTGGGCCAGATCGGCGGCCCGATGGCCCGTCGGCTGAGCGACTGGCCGGGCGGACTCACCGTGTACGACGTGGTGCCCGAGGCAACCGAGCGATTCGCCCGCAAGGGTGCCACCGTCGCCTCCAGTCCCGCCGCCCTCGCTGAGCACGCCCTGGTCATATCGGTGATGGTCAGAGACGACGCCCAGGTACATGACGTCATGTGCGGACCCGACGGCATATTGTCCACGGCAAGAGCGGGCACCGTCGTCGTCATCCACTCCACCGTGGAAGCCGACACCCCGGCCCGTCTGGCCGAGATCGCGACGGCCCAGCGGGTCCACGTAGTCGACGCTCCCGTCAGCGGAGGAGCCATCGGGGCCCACGACGGCACCCTGGCGCTGATGGTGGGGGGAAGCGACGAAGCCGTGGCCCTGGCCCGCGGTCCGTTGGAGCGCCTCGGCACCCTCGTCGCCCACCTCGGTCCGGTCGGGGCCGGGACCCGGGCCAAGCTGGCCCGCAACCTGATCACCTTCGCCTCCTTCGCCGCCGTGGGCGAAGCCTCCCGGCTGGCCGAGGCCGCTGGGGTCGACCTGGCCTTGCTGGGCGAGGTGGTACGACACTCCGACCGGATCACGGGCGGCCCCGGGTCGGTCATGTTGCGCCCCACCGCCGCTCCCCTCTCCCCCGACGACGGGCTACACGACATCTTCGTGCACACGTGTGGTCTGGGTGAGAAGGATCTAGGCCTGGCCATCGACCTGGGTGAGAGCCTGGGCTTGGACATGGCCGTCGCCCATCTGGCCGTCGAGCGCCTGGCCAGCGCGCTCGGTATAGAACACCCGCCCTCTGTCTCCGACCGAGATCCGGACCCCGAGGTAGACCGATGACCACTGAGGAAGCACGCCAGCGCGGCAAGGACCAGATGCGCCAGGTGTACGGCTGGGACATCGAGCCCGACAAGCCGTTTGAAGTGGCCACGGTGGACCACCTGTTCGGTGAGGTATGGGCCCAAGGCGACCTGTCGGTGCGCGACCGCCGCCTAGTGCTGATCGGGATGGCAGCCGGCAGTGGCCTGGAGGACGTGGCCGGGCTCCAGATGGACGCCGCCCTGAAGCTAGGTGAGCTCGATGCCGACGACCTGCGGACACTGGTAGTCTTCCTGGCCCACTACGCCGGTTGGCCCCGGGCCGCGCGTCTGAACACCGAGGTGGAGAAGATCATCTCCCGCCACGAGAAGACCCCGTGACCGATTCAACCTCGACCACCGCTGGAGAGGGGGCTATCGACCCCTACCGCGGGCGAAGCCACCGCGACCTGGCGCTGTTGGTCCGTGAGCTCTTGTTGTGTGGCCACATGATCGACCGCTCGGGGATGCCCCATCTCATCGAGCGCTACGGCCGAGACGGGATGGCCGAGATCGCCATCGCCGAGTGGATGGGAGCCAGCCCCATCTACAGCCGTCGCATGCAGACCCTCTTGGACTTCGAGTCCCCATCGGTGGCCACCATCTGCAAGAACATCCAACTCGACATCGGCGGGCCGCTCGAGTTCTTGGACTTCCGCTTCACCATCCACGACGACGACCACGCCGAGTTCCATCTCGACCACTGCGGGGCCCTCATGGACGTGGAACCGATGGGCGAGGACTACGTACACACCATGTGCCACACCATCGAAGACCCGACCTTCGATGCCACCGCCGCGGCCACCAACCCTCGGGCCCGGATACGACCGATCCACCGACCTCCCCGTACACCCGCCGATCGCCACCCCCACTGTGCCTGGACCATCACCGTCGAAGCCGACGCGGAACCGCTCCCATTTCCCGGCGACGCCGAGCGGGTCGCCGACTCCGAAGTGGCCCGCCTGCCCCTGGCGGCACGGCCGGCCGACCTGTCCGATGACGACGGGGCCAACGACTACCGGGGCCCGATGGACCCCGACCTGGCACTGTCCCGGTTCTCCTCGGCCACCCTGGCCGCCATCGCCGACGAAGTCGCCCTCCAGGGGCACCTCCTGTCGCGGGCGTTCCTCTTGCCGGTGACCGACCGCTCCGGTGGAGCCGAGGCAGTGGTCGTGGGGGGCAAGCAGGTCTGTGGCGTGGCCGGACTGGCCGCCAAGAGGCTGGCCGCCCTGCTCGACGCCGAGCCCGACCTGGCCGGCGTAGCCGAGATCCTGGCCGTACATCCGGTGTTCCTGCCCCGGGCCTACGTCGACCTCCGCATGTCCGACCCCGGATCAGAACTGCTGGTCTCCCTCGCCCCGTGCCCTGCCCTCGGGGAGGCCGACGGCCTGAGCTGGCCCCAGATCATGGTCGAACACGACGACCGTGCCCTGTCGGCCATCATCCACGCCGTGACCCCTCGGGCCCGGGTGCAGCGAGTCACCCCGCTTCCCGACACCGTCGCCACGTGGCAGATCACGCTCGACCCCGTCGCCGACCCTGCCCCCCAGTTCGACGAGGTGACCCTCACCGAGTTCTCCACCGGTGCGGCGTTCAATTTCCAACGCCCAGCCTGACCCAGAGCCCAACCAACGGCGGCATCGCCCGGCTTACCCCTAGGTGATCGCCCATTACGGTGACCACCTACCAATGGACGACAGATCGGCATCCCTCTTGCGGTGGTTTGGCGGAGTCCTCGCATCTCCGCGATACGTCCATGCCCTAGGCGTCATGGCGACCCTGGTAGCTGTCGCATCCCGCTACGCCGCCTATCCCGGAGGCTCAGCCAACCGCGACGAGTCGGTGTACCAGTGGCAGACCGAACTGCTCGCCAAGCGCCGGCTGTCGATGAGCGACTTCGGCTTCGGCGAGATACTTCAGCCCTGGCTCACCGGACGCCACAACGGCGAGATCTTCTCCCAGTACCCGCCGGGCTGGCCGTTGGTGATGTCGGTGGGACGACTGGTCGGGTGGCCGGAACTCACCCTGATCATCGCATCCATCGTGGCGATCCTCGGGACCTATGCCCTTGCCCTGGAGATCACCCGTGAACGTCGAGTCGCCGGACTCAGCGCGACCCTGTTGGTGCTGTCACCGATCGTGGCCATCCACAGTGGAGTGTTCCTCACCTACCTTTTCGCCTCCGGTGTCGGCGCCATCTTCACCACCTGTGTGCTGGCCGGCGTGCGGCTGGCATCGCGCCGCTGGCTCCTCGGCACCGGAGCCTGCCTTGGGATCCTGATCCTGACCCGTCCGTTCGACGCCGTCCTTTGGGCGGTCGCTGTCCTCGGATACGTGGTGGTGACCGAACGGCGCCAGCTTCGAGAACTCCAACGCCTTGCACCGACCCTGATCGTCGCGACGTTGCCGTTCGTGTTGGGCCAACTCGCTTTCAACAACCACCTCACCGGAAGCCCGCTCAGTTTTCCGATCTCCGTGGCAGACCCACTCGACGCCTTCGGATTCGGTGAACGCCGGATGATGCCTGGAATCGAGACCACCACCTACGACCTGGGGATCGCCCTCGAATCGGCGGTCGAGAACCTGATGTTCCTACCCTGGTTTGTGCTCGGGGGATACATCGGAGCGATCGCAGCTGTCGCCGCCGTGGTGGGCAATCGACGGAGACGGTCGACATGGCTCCTGGTCTCGCTCGGGGTCGTGTTCCCCGTCGGTTACCTCGGATTCTGGGGAACCACCGTCGCGGCTACTACCAGCCCCCTCCACGGCCCGATCTACTACATACCAGTCTACGTCCCACTGTGCATACTCATGGCGCAAGGGCTCATCATCGCTTTCCGACGAGCGCTACCGATGGCCATGATCCTGTCGGTTGCCGCGCTGGCCATGACCATTCCTATGGCCCGACAGCCTCTACTGGAGAACCGTCAGATCAGCGAGACCCAGAAGGTGTGGTCTGACTCCCTGGCGAGCATCGACCGCCCCGCGCTGGTGGTCGTTTCCGAGGCGGACTACCTGATCTACATGAATCCCAACTCGGCCAACGACGCCACCCTCTCAGATGATGTCATCTGGGCGACCGACGCCGACCCGTCGCTCCTTCGCTTCATCCAACAGCACCCCGATCGGACCGCCTACATCCAACGGGCCGTGGCCGCCGGCACGGGTCAGCATTCCGGCTCACCGCGGCCGCTGTACGACCTGACCGTCGATCCCGCCGAGCTCGTCACCGGCCCGGTCTTGGCCATCTCCGCGACATACCGGGCTGCAGCCGGTAGCCAATTGCGAGGGTCGCTCTCAATCGGCGGTGATGTAGTTGCAACCACCACCCACCTGGTCGCGACATCAGAGAACCAGGCCATTTTCACTTGGAAGCTGGGGGCGCAGGCCGAGGGGGCGGCGACCACAATCGAGACGGTTCCCAACGGGGGATCTCGAGTTGAGCTACTGATCGAGCCCGTGCGCCAACATGACAAGACCGGTCTGCCCTCGGTCCGCTACGAGTTCCTGCTCCACCGCGGTCCGGCTCTCACTCCCCTGGTTCCGGGATCGACGGCGATCCCAGGATCAGGGGTGGGCCGAACTCCTGGATGGACCACCGTCGGTTCCGTTGATGGGTTCGAAGTCCTGATTCAGGCACGCTCCTCCCGATGAGATGCCCGACATTCGCCCTATGTCGACCAAGATCCGGTTCGGAGTGATGCCATGCCCTTAGAACGCCGAGTGTCCTGGCTGGTCCGGGTCTTCAACAGAGCGGATCGCCGGTCGAGCAGTGCATCCATTGCCACTCGTCGTCGTCAGGCTGCGGCCGTATCGCGAAAGGGCGCGGTCCTGGTGATCCCTGCTGGGCCGGTACCCGCCGAACAGGTTGACCTCGAGGTGCCGGTACGAGACGGCCGGATCCGGGTTCGCATCTACCGACCCCATGGCCCAGGCCCGTTCCCGTTGTACCTGTTCATCCACGGGGGCGGGTGGTGCACCGGAACCGTCGAGGAACGCGATGGTCGGTGCCGGGCCATCTCGGCAGGGGCACGGTGTGTGGTGGCATCTGTCGACTATCGGCTGGCACCCGAGAATGCCTTTCCGACACCTGTCGAGGATTGCTACTCGGCCTTGGCCTGGCTGGTCGATCATACCGACCGCCTCGATCTCGATGCCGACCGGGTGGCGGTGGGAGGAGAGTCTGCCGGTGGCAACCTGGCCGCCGCCCTGTGTCTGATGAGCCGGGACCGCGGTGAGCCGAACATCGTCCATCAATGGCTGGATGTTCCGGCGTTGGACCTGACCTTGTCGCAGCCGTCGTTCCGTGATGTCCCCGACGGCTACCTCCTGGATCGCTCCGCCATCGAGGAGTACCTCGACTGCTACCTGACCGATCGGTCCATGGCCACCAACCCCTACGCCTCTCCCCTGTTGGCCAATGACCTCTCGGGGCTTCCGCCGGCCTGGATCATGAGCGCAGAGTTCGACAAGCTCCGAGATGACGGGCGGGCCTACGCCGCGGCCCTACAAGCCGCTGGAGTCGCGGCCACCTACCGGATGCTGTCCGGTCACGTGCACCTCACGTTTGCCTTCACCCGGATCATTCCCTCGGCCGCAACCTACGAGCAGGAGGCCATCGCCTCGTTGGCGGCTGCCTTCACAACATCAGCAGCGCCGCAGTGATGGGCCAGCCACCCACCGGCTCACCCGCTGAGACCCGACCACCATGCCTGACTAGCGCTGCAACAGACAACGTTTGCGCTGTTGTGAGCTCGCGAGCCACTGGGCAAACGCCGTTGAGCCGCCGCAACGAAGTGAGGACCGGGCTCGACGGAACCAGGAACGCCCGCCGAAGGCGGCCCACGAGAACCGGACCGCGGGCAGCGCCGATGACTCCAGGACCGGTCAAAGGTTGCCGGTAACGGCATAGCTCACAGCCCGACGGCCATGGACTGCTCTACGCCTACCCAACGGGGTTGGGGCCACCGATGCCCGCCACCCTCGGATCATCAACCTCTAAGCGTGGCCTGGTGCTTCTCTTCCACCTGGCCGATCAGAGCCGACCTTACCTCGGCCACCTCAGCATCGGTAAGGGTCCGATCCACGGCCTGTAGCCGTACACCGAAGGCCAGGCTCCGTCGCCCCTCAGCGACCGGCGCACCCCGGTAGACGTCGAACAACCTCACCGACCACACCAGGTCATCACCCAAGCGCAGGGTCGCCTCCACCGACTCGGCCGAGATCTCCTCCGGCACCTCGAAAGCCAGATCGATGTCACTGGATGGGAAGCGGCTGATCTGGCGGTACGCCTCGCTACGACGCGATGCCGTCGCCAGCGCGTCCAGGTCGACCTCCAGGTACGCCACCCGTTCACCGATATCGTGGCGACCCAGGACCGCGGGGTCGATCTCGCCCACCACTCCAACTGCAGTGCCTGCCACCAGACAACGGCCGCCGCGGGTGGGATGAAGGCCGGGGATCTCGGCATTGGCCACCGTCGGGCTGTCAAGACGGAGCTGCTCGGCCAGGACCTGCCACACCTCCACCGCATCAGGAGCCTCCCGTCCGGCCAGCGCCACGGCGAGATGCTCACGCTCGTCGGGCAGTACCTGGCCGTCAGGTGGCGGCAGGAAGACGTGCCCGATCTCCCACAGGCCGACGCCGAGCTGACGTCGGGCGTGGTTGTGGGCCACCGCAGCAACCATCCCGGGCAGCAGCGCGGTGCGCAGCACCGATTCCTCGGCCACCAACGGGTTGACCAGTTCGATCCCGGCCGGGTCGAGACCGGCGGCGGCCAACTGTCCAGGGGCCAGGAACGGGAGCGGCTGCGCTTCAGCCAAGCCCAGCCCGCACATCAGACGCCGCAGCGCCCGGCGCTCCATCTGACGCGGGGTCAGCCGCCCGGAGCGAGGCTCGGTGAGCTCGCGGTTGGGGATGTTCCGATAGCCCTCGTGGCGACCGATCTCCTCGATCACATCGATCTCGGTGGCGGAATCGAAACGCCAGGTCGGAATGGTGACGAGATGGTCCTCGCCGTCGGCGACGGTAGAGAACCCGATCGGCTCCAGCAGTTCGGCCACCCGGTCAGACGTCAGGGTGGTTCCGAGCACGGCATTGACCCGGGCGGTACGAACTCGCACCGGGGGCCGCTCGGGTAGCGCACCCCGGACGTCAACCTGCACCGGTTCGGTGACCGCCCCGCAGATCTCGGCGGCCAGCTCACAGAAGCGGTCGGCCGCGGCGGCGATTACACCGGGGTCGGCACCCTTCTCGAAGCGTGCCGACGCCTCCGAACGGAGGCCCAGGCGTCGAGAGCTCCGACTGACCGACGTCGGGTCGAACCAGGCCATCTCCACCAAGACGTCGGTGGTTCCAGCTCCGATCTCGCAATCGGCCCCACCCATGATCCCGGCGATCCCGACGGCCCGGTCAGCACCGTCGACGATGAGCAGGTCATCGGTCGTGAAGGTTCGGCTGACGTCATCGAGGGTCACCATTGACTCGCCGTCGCGGGCCCGGCGCACCCCGAGGGTGCGCTCTGCCACCTTGGCCATGTCGTAGGGGTGGTTGGGCTGACCCATCTCCAACATCACGTAGTTGGAGATGTCGACCATGGCCGAGATGGGACGCATGCCCAGGGCGGTCAGGCGGCGCTGCATCCACTGCGGGGTGGTGGCCGAAGGATCGACCCCGGTTAGGACCCGGGCTACGAACCGGCCACAGCCAGCAGGGTCAGCGATGTGCACGGTTATGTCGGTACCGTCGGGCCCCACCGCGGAGCTCGTTCCTCCACCCCCCGACGCGCCCCACGCGACCGGCTCGACACCGTCTTCGGTTACGGCAGCCGCAGGAGTGGGTGGAACGAACCCGACCCCCACCTTGGCGGCCACATCTCGTGCCAGTCCGACCACAGACATGGCGTCGGGCCGATTGGGGTTGATCTCCAGTTCCCACAGGATGTCGGGCTCGATCCCCAGCGCCTCGGCCAAGGGTGTTCCCAATGCCAATGACGGGTCGAGTATCAAGATCCCGCCGTGATCGTCGCCCAGACCCATCTCGCGGGCCGAGCACAACATGCCGTTGGACCATTCGCCCCGGAGCTTGCGGCGCTCGATCGACAACCCACCGGGCATCACCGTCCCCAGGGTGGCCAGAGGCAACTTGTCACCGATCGCCATGTTGGAGGCACCGCAGCAGATCTGGAGGGGCTCGCCGTCTCCCCGGTCCACGTCGACCAACTGGATCTTGTCGGCATTGGGGTGCGGCCTCAGGTCCAGGACCTGAACCACCTCGATCCCGGTCAGCCCCTCACCCAGCCTGGTCTCCTCCTCGATCGGTGTTCCCAGGTCGTCGAACGCGGCGGCAACGGCCTCCGGCGACACCGGAGAATCGAGGTACTGCTGCAACCAGGAGTGGAGGACCTTCATGGTGGGCCTTGGGTGGGAGCGGGTGGGAGCGGGAGGGTCAGAACTGCTCGAGGAAGCGAATGTCGGTGCTGGCCAGCTCGCGGAGGTCGGTGACCCCGTGCCTCGTGGCAGCCAGACGGTCCAGTCCGAACCCGAAGGCGAAACCCGAGAACTCCTCGGGATCAATTCCGCAGTTCGACAACACGTTGGGATGAACCATGCCGCAGCCGCCCAGTTCCAGCCATGTCCAATCGGGCCGTTGGATGTCGAACTCCGCCGATGGCTCGGTGAAGGGGAAGTACGACGGGCGTAGACGCGAAGTCCAACCCGGCCCGAAGTAGGCCTTGGTGAACATGTCGATGGTTCCGGCCAGATGTCCGAAGGTGATCCCCCGGTCCACCACCAGGCATTCGAGCTGGTGGAACACGGCCAGGTGGGTGGCGTCGGTGGCTTCGTTGCGGTACACCCGACCCGGCATCACCGAGTAGATCGGAGGAGCTTGTTGTTCCATCACCCGGATCTGCACCGGTGAGGTGTGGGTGCGCATCACCACTTCGCGAGGGCCGCCGAGTCCCACGAAGAACGTGTCCTGCATGTCTCGTGCCGGGTGGTACTCCCCGAAGTTCAGAGCGGTGAAGTTGTGCCAGTCGTCTTCGACCTCGGGCCCTTCGGCCACCATGAAGCCGAGTCCCACGAAGACATCCTCGAGCTCCTCGATGGTCTGGGTGACCAGGTGGAGGTGACCGGCATCGCGCCCGGCCCTCACCTCACTCAGATCCAGACGTTCGGCCTCGGCCTGTTGCCGGGATGCAACCAGCTCCAGGTCTGACCGGCGAGAGGAAGCGGCCGCGCTCATCGCCTCGCGGGCCGCGTTGAGCGCAGCACCGACCTCCCGTTTGGCCTCGTGGTCGAGTCCGCCCATGAGCTTTTTGAAGCCAGAGAGCTCCGATGTCTTGCCTAGGAGCTCCCGTTCGAGCACCCCCAGGTCATCCAGAGTGGCGGCAGCCTCGATACGGGTGACGGCATCGGCTTCGATGCGGCGGATGTCGTCGATCATGGTGCCTGGAACTTTTGCGCCTCAGGCCCCCCCGAGTCCACTCCGATCCGATCAGACGGCGCGCCGGCGCTGGCGGAGCACTTCGAAGGCCACCAGGGTGCCTGCCATGGCCACGTTCAGGGACTCTGTGGGGCCCGCCATCGGAATGGTCACGAGCCGATCAAGGGATGCCATCACGGCGGAATCCAGCCCGTGGGCTTCGTTGCCGACGACCACGGCCACCGACCCCGAGAGGTCGGCTTCGTCATAGTTCTCGCCCCCTTGGACGGTCGTTCCAACCGTCACGTAACCGGCCGTCTTGAGATTCTCGATCGCCAAGTCGGGCGAGTCGAACGTGACGACGTCGATCGAGAACACCGCTCCTGCCGAGGACCGCACCACCTTCGGACTGGTGGGATCAGCGCCGCCGACCACGACAACTGCGCCTGCACCGGCCGCCGTGGCGGTCCGGAGCAACGTACCGGTGTTGCCGGGGTCGGCCACATCTACCAGGACCATCACCAGATCGGTGTGAGAAGGGTCGGGCCATCTCGATCGAGGCAGGCGAACCGTGGCCAGCACGCCCTGGGAGGTGGTGGCATCGCCGATCCGGTCCAGGGTGCCCACAGGCAGCAGCCACGGGTCGACCTCGGCGGGCAGGTCATCCAGCAGGGCCGCCACCGCCGGGCGTTGCATCGCGTCGTCGTCCACATAGACGTCGATCAGTTCCGCACCCGCTTCCAGAGCGGCTCGAACCAGCACGGGTCCTTCGACGACGAACGCCCGCTGCTCGACCCGTTCCTCCCGGCGTCTCACCAGGCGGTTGAGCCGGGTGACGCGAGGATTTCGGGCCGAGAGCGGGCGCACGGTCGGATCGGGTGGACAGAGCCCACCCGAGGTTCAGGATGCCTTGGCAGCCTGCGCCTCGGTGGACACCTGCACCAGGGCGGTGAAAGCCCCGGGATCGGTGACAGCGAGATCGGCAAGGACCTTGCGGTCTACCTCGATTCCGGCCAGCTTGAGGCCGTTGATGAAACGGCTGTAGCTGACTCCGTTGAGGCGGCAGGCGGCATTGATGCGGGTGATCCACAGCTTGCGGAATTCACCCTTGCGGGCACGACGGTCCCGGTAGGCGTATTGCAGGGAGTGCATCACCTGCTCGTTGGCGGCACGGTACGAACGGCTCTTGTTGCCGTAGTAACCCTTGGCGCGCTCGAGCGTGGCGCGGCGGTGCTTCTTGGAGTGGACGGCGCGCTTGACCCTGGCCATGGAGGGCTCCTTTCGAGAGGGTGGTGATTACTTGCCGAGCATCCGCTTGATGCGGGCCTCGTCGCCCGAGACAAGGGTGACCTCGTCCTTCAGGCGGCGGGTACGGGTTGACGGCTTCTTCTCCAGGATGTGGTTCCGGAAGGCGCGGCGGCGCCGGAGCTTGCCGGTGCCGGTGGCCTTGAAGCGCTTGGCAGCGCCGCGGTGGGTCTTCATCTTGGGCATCTGTGGTTTCCTCCTGTCCGTCTCCAACTAGGCGACGGAGCGGGTTTCAGGCCTCGGCGCCGGCCTCGGTGGCGACTGTCTCGTCGGTGGCGGGGGCGGCGGCATCAGCCTGGGGCGGTTCTGGGGCGGTGCCGGCGGCTGGCTCGGTCGACTCCGGAGCGGTGGCCTCTTGGGCCTTGCGGAGCTGATCGGCGTGGGCGGCCTGAGCCTTCTTGTCCGGTGCCAGCACCATGATCATGTTTCGGGGACCGTCGAGCTTGGGGTACACCTCGACCCGGCCGGTGTGGGCGACCTCTTCGGCCACCTTGTCCAGGATCTTCTTGCCCAGTTCGGGGTGGGCCATCTCACGACCACGGAACATGATCGTGATCTTGACCTTGTGTCCCTCGCCCAGGAACTTGGCCACCTTGCGGGTCTTGGTGTCGAAGTCACCGCCACCGATCTTGGGGCGGTACTTCATCTCCTTGATCACCACGTTGGTGGACTTGCGCCGGGATTCCTTGGCCTTCTGGGCCGCCTCGTACTTGTACTTGCCGTAGTCCATGACTCGGCAGACGGGCGGGTTGGCCTTGTCGGCCACCTCGACGAGGTCGAGGTCGAGGGCCCGGGCGTAGTTGAGCGCCTCCGGGAAGGGTTTGATCCCCACCTGTTCCCCGTCCGGTCCGACGAGTCGGACCTCACGGGCTCGGATGCGTTCGTTGATCCGGGGCTCGTTGTTGCTGGTCGGCGTAGCTATGGCCGGTCGCTCTTGTTCAAGTGCGTAGGTCCTCCCTGACGCATGGTCGATTGAGATTGTTCGACATGCACCGCGCCGAGCCGGGCCCGAAAACGAACGATGCGGATGCCGGGAAAGCCGACATCCGCAGCCGGCACCGAAGCACCCTTTGCAGCCATCGACCCGGACGCACATGCCCGAGGGCGGTGGCCGGGTGGGGGCATAGCCCCGCTTCCACTGGTTGTTGCGTGTCGTAGGGTACCAGGACCCTCGACCGGGCTCACAAGTCCGGCGCAACGATTCAGGAGTCTGCCTTCCCATGAGCCTTTGGACCCCCGGTGGAGAGCACCCCGTGGATCGAGGCGGCCCGGCCGCCCCCGCCGACCGGCTCACGGCCGACCAGGAGCTGGAGGCACATCAGATCGCAGCGGAGATGCAAGCCGTCCGGGACCAGCTGGCCCAGGTCCCCGCCGCGGTGGTCATCGCCAACCACGCCATGGGCTGCTACGAGCTCGCCGCCATCCACCTCTCGAACCAACCCCCGAATTTCCCCGAGGCCCAGCTCGCCATCGACGCCTTCGGCGCGCTGTTGGGCGTGACCGAAGGTCGTCTTGGCCCCGATGAGGCCACTCTGGCCGATGCCCTGGCCCAGATCCGCCTTGCCTTCGTTCAGGTCAAGGCCTCCTGGGAGCAGGCCACCGCGGGAGAAGGTGCCGCAACGGCGGTGACTCCCGAGACCACCGAAGAAGACGGCGGAGACTGACTTCCAGACACCAGACCGAGTGGTCACTCGCCTGGCTCGCCGCTGGCGACCCGCATGAACGGTGTTCACCGAGAGGTGACGTCGGTGGCCTCCAGCCCGGTGGGGCCTGTGGTCACCCGGAAACCGACCGAGGCCCCCGTTTCGATGTGACGCGAACCGTCCGCGATTCGGGTGCAGTGGAACCACCACTCCCTCTCGTCGTCGACGTCGACCAAACGGCCCGCACCAACATGGTCGTCGAAGTCCACCACGACACCAGAACGAACCAGGTTGACAGTGGAGGGGATGGTCACGGTGGCCACCTCAGGACGGCGACCGTCAGTGGACGATCTTGGCGAGCGGAAGCTCGATGATGTCGGATGCCCCCGCATCTTTCAGCGCCGGAATCAACACGTTGATCTCCCGTTTGAGGACCACCGTCTCCACTGCGTATCCCCCATCACCATGGAGCTTGGACACCGTGGGTGCCTTCATTGCTGGCAATAGACCGATCACCGCGTCCAGGTCACCATCACCGACGTTCAGCTTCACCAGCACCTTGCCCCGTGCCTCGAGCACGCCCTGTAGCAGGGTGCGGATCTGGTGCATGGCGTGGGCCTTGTCAGGGTCGGCGTAGGCCGCCGGGTTGGCCACCAGTTCGGTGTAGGACTGAAGGATCTGGTCGATCTCTCGCAACCCGGCCGCCCGCAGGGCCCGTCCGGTCTCGGTGATCTCGACGATGCAGTCGACGATGTCGGGGATCTTCGCCTCGGTGGCGCCGTAGCTGAGACGGATGTCGGCCTCGATACCGCGGCTCTCGAAGAACCGCCGGGTGACCTCGGGGTACTCCGTGGACACCCTCACGCCTTGGGGCAGGTCCTCGACGCGCTGCACCGGTGAATCCCCGGCCACAGCGACGACCATGCGGATGGGGCGAGACGTGGCCTTGGAGTAGTGCAGCTCACCCAGCGACACCACGTCGCTGGATGTCTCCTCGATCCAGTCCCGACCGGTGATGCCCAGGTCGAACATCCCTTCGGCCACGTACATCGGTATCTCTTGCGGCCGCAGGATTCGAACCGAATCGACCCTGGGGTCGTCGATGGAAGCCTTGTAGTCGACGGTAGATGACCGGTTCACCGTCAGATCAGCAGCGGTGAACAGCTCGAGGGTGGCCTTTTCGAGCGAACCTTTGGGGAGAACCAGTTGCAGCACGGTGGCTGACGGTATCGGGTGGACCGTGACTGGAGCCAAAGGGTTGCACCCAGTCACGGTCCGAGGAGACGCGCCGACAGCGTCTGAACCAGGCCCGCCGGGCCACCCGCTCCGCGGCCGGCGCGTCAGCCGACCCCGAGCAGATCGACCACGAACACGAGGGTCTCGTTGGGGCCGATGACCCCGCCGGCCCCAGCGGAGCCGTAACCCATGTGCGGCGGGATGGTCAGGCGGCGGCGGCCTCCCAGCTTCATGCCCGCAACTCCCTGATCCCATCCGGCGATGACCTGGCCAGCACCCAAGCGGAACCCGAAACTGTCACCCCGGTCCCAGGA
Organism: Microthrixaceae bacterium; assembly: GCA_016702505.1. NCBI lineage: Bacteria > Bacillati > Actinomycetota > Acidimicrobiia > Acidimicrobiales > Microthrixaceae > Microthrixaceae bacterium. The sequence goes on along the minus strand of JADJDU010000030.1, from coordinate 24,010 downwards.
TGCGTCGAACTGCTCGCGGGTTGACCAAGCAACCCCCACGTAGTGGACCTCGACTGGCTGACCAGCAGTCGCCTCAGGCCCGTCACCGACTTCGATGTCTTCGATGACCAGTTCGGCGGGGGGCGGTGTGTCTGGGATGGTGACCTCGGGCTTCGTCATGGCTGGACCCTAGACGGATCGCCAGCCCCCCATGGTCCGTGCTGTCAGCACTGGTTGAGGGTGATGGTGCGCAGAGCCCGGAGCTGGGCCTCGTGCGTCTGCTCGCTGGCGGCCACGAGCATCCGGGCGGCCTCCAGGGAGTTGGAGCGAACGGCTTCTTCGACATCGGCCAGATACTGGTGGAGGTCGGTGAGCTGGGGGTTGGGACCAGCGTTTCCAAACGTCTCCAGCATGGTTCCGAGGCCGCCGCTTCCGTAGCCGTCGTTCTCGTCGTACCAGTTGCCCACCGGCGCCATGGAGTCGGCTTTGGTCAGTTGGTCACTCAGGCCTGACCGGAAATCCTCGAAGTTCGTGGCGCCCCGACAAAACTCGGGCAGGTCGATGATTCGGGTGGTGTCGCCATTCTCGGCGGTGCCGAACTCGATGCCGGGCGAGGTACTGTCGGGGACGCGGACCTCACGGCTCACCTCCTTGCCTCGTCCATCCAGGCACACCAACTCCTCGATCATTCCCTCACCACCTTCGAACGGCTTGGTGGTGAGGGTGCAGTGCCGTTCGGCACCGGGCCCGATGATGTCGAGCTGCTCACCCACGAATCGGGCACCGAAGATGATCACCAACAGGCCGACAACGCCGATTGCGAGCTTGCGGAGCTTGGTGTGGTCAGTGGTCGCGATCGGCAGCGGGGGTGGCGGAGCCCGAAACCGCGAAATGTCCACCTCGGGTGGGGGTGGGTTGTAGACGGGCGTGGCTGCCGGTTCTCCGTAGTGGACACCGGTGTCATCGATTGTGACGGTGGAGGGATCCAGGGCACCGCCGAAGGTGAGCGGCTCCCACAACGGTTCTTCGTCCCACCGCTTCTCGGCCGGTGGGGCCGAAGTGGGTGGTGGCGTCGTTCCCGGTGGCGCGAAGCCGAGCGGTCCGGAGAAGGAACCACCGGCCGAAGCACCGCCGGTATCGAAGGAGAACGCCGACGGCGGTAGCGCTCCGCCGTTGGCGAAGGCCGCGCTGCTCGGTGCTGACAGACGCAGCGTGGTGATCTGGTCGGGTGTAAGGAACGTATCGGCGTTCACCAATCCGAAGCCGGCGAGCGCGGCGAGGTCGATCACGTCACGGGGCTCAACGCCAAGCTCGGCGGCTAGTTCATGCACATACACGCGACCCGGTCTCCCTTGTCGATGTGCGTCCGGGGGGTACCCAGCTTGCCACTTTCGGCCCGTTCGGTGAGGACATCTCGAACGCGCGGTCGAGTCGACTCAGCGATCCAGCACCCGCTGAACCAGCCTGGCCATCTCCACGGCCACGTTGGCGCCGTCCTCGCCAACGTTGTGGCCTCCGACGTCCTCGCTGCGGGCTAGGGCCTGATCGAGGTTCTCGACCGTGAGCGCACCGAACGCCACCGGGACGCCGGTGGCGAGCTGGACGTCTTGAATGCCCCTGGCGCACTCCCCTGCCACCGCCTCGTAGTGGGTCGTCTCCCCACGGATCACGCAGCCGAGACATATCACTGCATCGACACGTCCTGATACAGCCCATGTACGGGCGGCGAGAGGAAGTTCGAAGGCTCCCGGTACCCAGTCCTCGATCACATCGGCCGGATCTACGCCAGCAGCACTCAGCCCACGCCGGGCCCCGTCGAGGAGGCGCATGGTGATCTCGGAGTTCCATCGGGCGGCGATGATCGCCACCTTCAGGCCGTTGCCATCCAGCACGGGAACGGGTGCCAGCGAGGACTGGTGGTCACCGGCCATGGTCGTGTTCCTCGTCTAGGACCAGAACGTCGTCGGCCGACGCCGGGGTCACCGCTCCAGAAGCATCGGGCGGCAAGTCCTCCAAGCCTTCGAGGAGGTGGCCCATCTTCTCCGCCTTGGTCTTCAGGTATCGAATGTTCTCGGGGTTGGGTGCGGTAATCGACGGGACCCGGCCGGTGATATCGAGTCCGAACCCGTCCAGGCCTCCGTACTTAGCTGGGTTGTTAGTTATCAACCGCATCGTCGTTATGCCGAGATCTACAAGTATCTGAGCTCCGATGCCGTACTCGCGCGAATCCACGGGAAGTCCCAGGGCTTCGTTGGCCTCCACGGTGTCGTGGCCTTCGTCTTGGAGCTCATAGGCCCGGATCTTGTGGCCGATGCCGATTCCCCGGCCCTCGTGACCCCGCAGGTAGACCACGACACCGGTTCCTTCGTCGGCCACCATCTTCATGGCCGCATCGAGCTGCACCCCGCAATCGCAGCGCATGGACCCGAACACGTCGCCCGTGAGGCACTCGCTGTGCACCCGGACCAGCACATCGTCGGCACCGTTGACGTCCCCACGGACCATGGCGATGTGCTGTTCACCGTCGAGGACGTTCTCGTACACGAAGGCGTTGAAGTCGCCCCACCCGGTGGGGATACGGGCTTCAGCGACCCGCCGAACCAGCTTCTCGGTTCGCCGCCGGTAGCGGATCATGTCGGCGATGGAGATCATGTAGAGGTCGTGTTCACGGGCGAAGCGACGAAGCTCGGGCTGGCGGGCCATGCCCATCTTCTTGTCGTCGACTATCTCGCACAGGATCCCGGCTGGGTAGAGGCCAGCCATTCGAGCCAGGTCGACGGTGGCCTCGGTGTGGCCGGCCCTCTTGAGCACCCCGCCCTCGCGTGCCTCCAGCGGAAGGATGTGGCCGGGCCGGGCCAGGTCGCCGGGGCGAGTGGTGGGATCGACGAGGGCCAGGACGGTGGCGGCCCGGTCGAAGGCGGAGATCCCGGTGGTGGTTCCGTGGCGGTAGTCGACGCTTACCAGGAACGCGGTGCGCATCGACTCGGTGTTCTGCTCGACCATGGGCCTCAGGTCGAGCTCAGCGGCGCGTTCGGGGGTGATCGGAGCGCAGATGAAACCGGAGGTGTGATGGAGGAAGAATGCGATCTTCTCGGGAGTGACGTGCTCGGCGGCCATGATCAGGTCGCCTTCGTTCTCTCGGTCCTCGTCGTCCACCACCACCAAGATCTCGCCGCGGGCGAACGCTTCAAGGGCCTCGCCGATGTCGGCAAGCGGGCCGTCGTCGGTTGGACCCCGGTTGGGGCGGCCCTCGGACGCGTCGGTGGTAGCGGTCATGACTTGTGTCCTTCCAGGAGCGACTCGACGTACTTGGCGATCACGTCGAGCTCGATGTTCACAGGGTCTCCGGGGCCTTTGCGACCCAGGGTGGTGACCTCGGCAGTGTGGGGGATGACGGCGATGGAGAACCCATCGGGGTGGACGGCGGCCACGGTGAGGCTCACGCCGTCGACGGTCACCGATCCCTTGTGCACGATGTAGCGCAAGAGTTCGGGCGGCACTGTGACCTTCAGGTCGGGGGCCGGGGTGAGGATGGTTCCGACCGCGTCGACGTGGCCCTGCACCAGGTGGCCGCCGAGGCGGTCGGCCAGTCGGACCGGGCGTTCGAGGTTGACGCGGTCACCGGGTTGGAGGGCACCGAGGCTGGTGCGGGCGTAGGTCTCCTCGACCACATCGGCTTCCCACCAGCCGTCTCCCCAGGCGACCACGGTGAGACAGGTCCCGTTCACGGCTATCGATGCCCCCATCTCCACGTCTCCGAGGACGGTGTTGGCCGAGATTCGTAGACGTGGACCTGAACGGCTGGCGAGCGTGCCAAGTTCCTCGACGATGCCGGTGAACATCAGCTCTCCTCTTCGGTTGGGGATTCGATCGTGCCCTCGACGGTGAGGCCGTCGGGGAGGGGCAGGTCCATGGTGACCACAGGGGTGGATCCGGTGGTCGGGCCATCGGTGGCATCCACGGCTCGGCCCACCGGGACCGCCCCAGCGATCAGCGGGTCCACGTCGGCGAGCAGGTCGATGCGTAGATCCGCTCCCAGCGGCAGAATCGAGCTGAACGCTCCCCTCCACACGTCGGCGATGGTGGCAGCTGCCGGCCCGTCGAACATGGGCCGTGCATCGGTACCGCCGAAAATTACCGGGGCCATGTAGAAGACGTACTGGTCCACGAGGCGACGGCGGTGGAACTCCCCGGCCACGCCTGCACCACCCTCGACCAACACCTGGAGAACGCCCCTCTCACCCAACTGGACCAGGAGATCGTCGAGGTCACCCTGAAACTCGATGGCGGGCTGCACCTTGGCGTCTGGGGCGGCACGGCCGAGCACCACCCGCAGGGGATCGATGCCCTCGACGTGGCGGACGGTGAGAGAGGGGTCGTCCTGACGAACGGTGTTGGCACCAACCACCACGGCACCGCTGTGGGCTCGTAGGAGGTGGGCGTCGGCCCGAGCGGTGGCGCCGGTGATCCAGCGACTGGATCCGTCGGGGGCTGCGGTGTGACCGTCGATGCTGGCGCCGAGCTTGAGCACCACCCAGGGGCGGCCGGTCCTGCGGTGCTTGAGGTATGGCGCCAGTTGCATTCTGATGGCGGATGCCTCGACACCGACCTCGACGTCGATTCCGGCGTCTCTGAGCCTTGCCAACCCGCGACCAGCAACCCGGGGGTCAGGATCTTCGATTCCGACCACGACACGACTGACCCCAGCTTCGATCAGTGCGTCGGCACAGGGTGGGGTGCGCCCGGTGTGCGAGCACGGTTCGAGTGTCACCCACACCGTTGATCCCGGCGCCGAAGCTCCTGCTTGGATGAGGGCAGCGGCTTCGGCGTGGAGGCCGCCGGGCGGCGCGGTGGCGCCGGTGAACACCTCGCCGCCAGCCGTCTGGATCACACAGCCGACCCACGGGTTGGGCGATGTGGTTCCGCGGACCGTGGATGCGACCTCGATCGCCTTCACCATGGCCTCGGAATCGTTCACCGTTGCTCCCGTGTGTGGACCGGGCACGCGGCGCGCGAGGCGACGGCGCCCTCGCTCTCATCCGGACTGTGACCGTCGGTCCCGGAGTTGCACCGGATCGGCCCGAGCCGCAGCCCGGGTTCGCGGACTTTCACCGCCGGTAGGGATTTCCACCCTGCCCCGCGAGGGGACGTAGTTGGTTCGGTTGTGGATTTCCACTGTAGGTGCGGATTTCGGTCGCGGGCAACAGCGGTCGTACGTGCCGCGACCAGTTCGGCATCTACCGATGCTCTGCTCAGTGGCCCGTGTCGCCGCTCAGCATCTTGAGGGCATGTGGGATGACGTCTACCACCGCTTCGAGGCATTCCACCGCACCGGTGGGTGATCCGGGCAGATTCACCACCAACGCCTGACCGACGGTTCCAACCATCCCCCGAGACAGTCGTCCGAGTGGGTTCACTACCCGCATGGCCTCAGCCATTCCCGGCGCCTCGCGTTCGATCACCGAACGGGTGGCTTCAGGGGTCAGGTCACGGGGCCCGAAGCCGGTCCCTCCGGTGGTGATGACCACACCGTTGAAACCCTCGCAGGCCTCCAACAGGACAGCCGCAACGCTGTCCACCCCGTCACCGACCACCACTGGGTCACCGAGGGTCGCACCGGCTCGCAAAAGCGCGTCAGCCACGGCGGGGCCGCCCCGATCCTGACGGGTTCCGGCCGCCACTCCGTCGGACACGGTGATGACCCGAGCCGACCAACCTGACCGCGGAGTAATCGATGGTCCGTGGTCGGTCGACTCGTTCATGGCGCTCTCCACACGAACAAGGCCATTCCATCGGTTCCCGCTGACTGCGGCAACAGCACGGCACCGCTCCCCCACGGCTCCCAAGGCGTACCGGGGACAGCTTGGGCAACCCACCCCGGGTGGGCCGTCGTGAAACGCTCAGCCACGCCGGTCGTCTCCTCGGCGGTGAGCGTACAGACGGAGTAGACCAGCGTCCCGCCGCTGACCACCAGGTCGGCGGCCGAATCGAGGAGCTGGGATTGGATCTCGGCCAGGCGGGTGGGCGCGGCCTCGTCGATTCGCCACCGGGCATCGGCCCGACGCCTGAGCGAGCCCAGTCCTGAGCACGGCGCATCGACCAGGACCCGTTGGAAAGAGGCAGAAGCGAACGGCGGATGTAGCCCATCGGCGACGACGACGTTCACAGCTCCACCCGCTTCGGAGCCGGCCTCCAGCCGACTGGCGTTGGCGGAGATGAGACCGGCCCGGGCCGGTCGGATGTCACCGGCCACCACCCATGCCCCGGCCCCGGCCAGGGCCGTGGCCTTTCCCCCCGGGGCCGCGCACAGATCCAGTACGCGTTCGCCTGGCTCCGCTCCGACGGCGGCGGCTACCCACTGGGAGGCTTCGTCTTGGATGTAGCCGTCGGCACGCTCGGTCACGGGTGCGGCCCCGTTCATGGCTTCCAGTGCCCCCCTGGAGCGATCGGCCCCGAGGTCACGCTCAAGTGCGTCGGCGATCCAGTCGGGATAGCTGAGGCGCACCGCGTCGGACGGCCAGGCATCCTCGGCTTCCGATACCCGACGTAGTACCGCGTTGACCAGCCCCCTCGCCCGGCGAGGAACCACTGCCACGGTGGCCGACACGGCGGCATGAGGTGGAGTTCCGAGGAACCTGAGTTGGAATACACCCAGCCGTAGTGCCGCCCGCACCTCGGGGTCCAGGTCGCCGTGGACGAAACGGTCCACGAACCAGTCACAGGCGCGCCGAAGGCGGGTGGTTCCGTAGACCAGTTGGGTCACGAAGGCCCGGTCCCTGTCTGGTAGGCCGCTGCGGGCCAACACGCTGGGCAGGATCAGGTTGGCATATGCCCCTTCGGTATCGATTCGCACGAGGGCCTGAACTGCTACCCGTCGAGCATCGGTCGGCAAAGCTGAGGGTGTCACGGCCACACGCCGATTGGCCGTCCCCCTAGTCGATCGCTGGGCCTGGCCGGGGCGGCCCGTGCGGCGGGCTTTGTCGTTCACCGGTCCACCTCAGACCCGAGTACCTCGCCCGGGCTCGGCCGGATGCCGTTCAACCATGCCTTGACGGACATCGGGCCCTTTCCTTCGGGTTGCACCTCTGTCAGCTCCAATGTTCCATCACCGGTCGTCACCTCGACACCGTGCAGCGCTCCCGGTAACCCGAGGCCGACTCGGTTGGAATGGACAATCGCTTTGTGCACCTTCAGGCGAGAATCGGCCCAAGTGCTCCAGGCACCACCGACCCGGATCAAGCGATGCAGATCCATGGCGGGCCGGTTCCAATCGAGGCGTAGGTCTCGGGTGTGGATCTTGGCGGCATAGGTGACCTCGCCAACCTGGGGTTCGGGCGTACCCAACCCTCGGTTCAAGGTGTCCACCAGCAGATTTGACCCCGCAGCGGTCAGCTCGGAACGCAGATCGGCTGCCGTGACATCGGGACCCAGCGGAACTTCAGTACGGGCATAGACCCCTCCCGTATCGAGGCCCTCCTCCACCGCCATTACACAAACCCCGGTAACGGTGTCTCCAGCCAGGATCGCCCGCTCGACCGGTGCCGCCCCGCGCCATCGAGGCAGAAGCGAGAAGTGGATGTTGACCATGGGCAATGCCTCCAGCACCGGTCGACGAAGGATCTGCCCGAATGCGACCACCACCCCGAGATCTGCACCCACAGAAGTGGCCAGGGAAGGGTCGTGGCCGATGGGCAACCCCATTTCCTCGGCCGTCGCCTTCACGGGGGTGGGCGTGGCGGCACCCCTCCTGCCCCGGCGCTTGTCCTTGCCGGTGATCACCAACACCACCTCGTAGCCCGCTTCCACCAAGGCGCGCAGCGGGGCCACTGCCATCTCCGGTGTTCCCAGGTAGACGATCCGTCGGGGGTGACGCGGTGGTTCGGCCAGGGCCGTCGAAGGTGCCGGCTCGGCTCCGGTGGAGGTCACGGTGGTCCGGTCAGCGCAGGGACAGTCGGCCCGACGCCGGCCGTTGTTCGCCAAGGCCCAGCATCAGTTCTCGGACCTGGCGCTTGGCCTGTCGAGCCTGATCCTCGTCGAGCCGGTCGACCAGCAGTACGCCGTTTATGTGGTCCAACTCGTGCTGGAACATGCGTCCCTCGAACTCGGAGGCATCGAAGGAGACCTCGTTTCCGTCCAGGTCTCGGCCCATCACGTGGACGTGGTTGGGTCGAGTGATCTCCCAGGAAAGACCCGGGACCGACAGGCAACCCTCCTGATAGGTCCACTCGCCGTCGGACTCCACGATCTCGGGGTTGACGATGGCGTGGGCACCGGTGCCATCGTCTATGTCCCACACGAACAAGCGCTTCTGCACGCCCACCTGGGGGGCAGCCAACCCCACACCGGGTGCGGCGTACATGGTGGCGACCATGTCGTCGACCAGGCGGGCGAGCTTTCCGTCGATGTCGGTGATGTCGTCGGCGCGTTGCTTGAGCACCGGATCGCCGATGACGCGGATCTCGTAGGGGGCCATGGCTCAGAAGGCTACCGTCGCCGACGTGGCGACCCCCCAGCCCGACCCCTCCGGGCACTACTTCTCCTCCGACCCCTCTGTCACCTCGGCCCCCGCCCAGGTAGAGCTCGTACTGCCCGAAGGTCGTTTGATCCGACTGGCGACGGACCGCGGCGTGTTCTCCGGGGACCGGGTCGATCCCGGCACACGGGTACTGCTGGCCGAGGGTCCGCCGGTCCGCGGCCCGGTCCTGGCCGACGTCGGATGCGGCTACGGACCGATCGCGGTGACCCTGGCCTTGCGGGCCGGGCCCGACGCCACCGTCTGGGCGGTCGAGGTCAACGAGCGAGCCAGGGCTCTGTGCCGATCCAACGCCGAAGCCAACGGCGTGGCCGATCAGGTACGGGTGGTGGCCCCCGAGGAGGTACCCACTGCCCTGACGGTCGACCAGGTGTGGTCGAACCCGCCGATCCGGATCGGCAAGACCGCCCTCCACGACCTGCTCACCGGCTGGCTGGAGCGCCTCGACCCGGCCCACGGCACGGCCGAACTGGTGGTGCAGAAGCATCTGGGATCTGACTCGTTGGCCCGCTGGCTGGAGGCCAACGGCTGGCCGACAACCCGTCGGGCCAGCCGGGCCGGCTACCGACTGTTGAGTGTGTCGGCGTCGAGGCCCTCCCACACCGACGACCCGGAGGACCGGACATGAACCGACCGCTCGGAAGCACGGACCTGAAGCGGCTCCACCGAGAATGGCGCCGCAACGCCTCCGGTCGAGTGGCCCTATTGCTCGATTCGGTGGCGACCCCGGCCAACGTCGGCTCGATCCTGCGGACCGCGGCCGCGCTGCGGGTGGACGATGTATGGCTATGTGGCCAGACCCCAGACCCCTCCACCGCCGGGGTGGGTCGCACCGCCTTGGGATCGGAGCGGTACCTGACCCTGCACCGCTGCGAACAAGTGGCGGAGGCGATCGGCCAGATCAAAGTGGCCGGCTACAGCCTGGTGGCGGTGGAACTCGCCCACGGTGCGGAGCCGATCCACTCCGTCGAACTGACAGATCCGGTGTGCCTGGCCGTCGGCCACGAGGACCGCGGGCTGAGCGCCACCGTGCTCGACGGCGCAGACACGGTCGTGTTCATCCCCCAGTTGGGCAAGATCGGTTCGCTCAACGTGGCGACCGCAGCATCGATTGCCATGTACGAGGCCCGCCGCCAAGCCTGGGCTTAGGAGGCGAGCGGTGCCACCATGGGTTCGGCAGTGTCCGAATGAACGGGCCGACGCCGCTGGAGGGACTCCTTTCAGAGGCGCAGGGGGTCGACCTCGAGGCGCAGGCGGCCGGGTGGGCGGGTCACCGTGGACATGGCGTCGCAGAGGGTCTCGTGGTCGGGGGCGGTGAGCCTCCATGCGCCCTCGACCGGTCCCTGGACGGCCACGCCGGACGGAGCGCCGAAGGCGGCTATCCAGGCCTCGGCCGCCATACCCGACACCACCGCCATCGCCACCGCCGGAGGAAACCCGAGGGCCGAACGCAGCACCGCCTCGCTGTCGCTCAGCCTGCCCGGGTCGGCAAGACGGGCCGCGACCAGCACCGGATGATCGGGTGAACGGGTCTGGACCAGAACCCGGGCGTCGCCACGACCGCTGCGATGCACCAGCCGGCAAGCGCGGGCCAGTAGGGCCAGGGCCTGTTCGACCGCCCGGTAGCGGGGAGCGAGGAGCTCCTGGTCGAAGTCGAGGAACGCCACCATGTCGGCCCGGTCAACCCGATGCAGCACAGCTTCGGTGCCCATCACCACCCGTTGGTCGTACCGCCCGATCTCGGGTGATCCGGCGGTGACCTCCCCCACCGGCTCGCCGACCAGAGCCTCCAGCTCTTCCCGGGCCCGGCTGACACCCAGTCGCAGGTTCTTGAACCGGGCGCCGCCACAGTCCAGGCACACCGGCGGACGCTCCGTGCCACAACGCCCGCACACCATCGATCCACCGCCCAGGTCAGCCACCGGCCCCGAGCAACGTTCACAGCGGGCCAGCGTCGAACAGGTCGCGCAGGCCAGCAGGCGGGACCGGCCGGTCCGGTTGAGCACGCACAGGACCCGTCCCGGTCCTCGAACCAGGTCGACCAACCGGGGCGAGAACAGCGGTCCCAGGGAAGGGTCCAGATCGCGCTGGTCGACCACCTCGACCCTGCCCCACCCGAGGCGCTCGCTCTGACGGTCGGTCTTCACCAACGTTGCGCAGCCGAGTGCTTCGAGAGTGGGACACGGTGACACCAGCACGACCGGAACATCCGCCCGGCGGGCGCGTTCCAGGACCACGTCGCGTGCGTGCCATGTCGGGGCCTGCTCCTGCTGGTAAGCCTCGTCGTGCTCGTCGAGCACCACCACGCGGGTCAGGTTGGCGACGGGTGCCCATGCGGTGCTTCGGGTCCCCACCACCGCGGTCGCCCCGGCCGCGGCGCGGGCCCATTCGGTGGCCACCACCCGCGGCCGGTCACCGTCGACAACAACCGCGGTGTTTACGCCGTCCCGGATCAGGCGCCGACCAAGACCCCGGGCCTCATCCACGCTGGGGCACAGCACCAGGCAAGATCCGCCCCGGGTGGCGGCATCGGCCAGGGCGGCCCGGACCAGGATGTAGCGGTCGGCCCCCGGGGCCAGCCGAAGCAGCGCCCGCTCGAGTTCCAGGGCGTGACGGATCACGCGAGCCGTGTCGGGCGCGGCGTCGGCCAGCAAGCTCGCCAGATCCGGTGCGGAACGTGACGGCGACGCCGGGGGAAGGGCGGCAACCACCGCTGGTGGGCTGGCGGTGCGCAGGTACGACGCCCGCCGCCCAGCCCAGCGCCAGGCCGCCCAGTCCGCGAGTTCGATCACGTCGGGCGAGGGTCCCCGACCGCTCACCTTGGCCAACGGCCGAAGTGTGATTCCTGGCTCGGACTCGACATCGGCCGCCACCACCCAACCTCCAACCCGCCGACCGTGCAGGTCGACTCGCACCACGTCGCCCACCGACACCGCCACACCCGTCGGAACCAGGTAGTCGAACTCCTTGTCGATGGCGGCCACGTCGGGCAGGACCCGGACCACTCGCCGCCCCTCACCAGTCATCACGGACGCGCCGGAGGGGCGGGCCGAAACCCGCCCCTCCGGGACATGACACGAGTCGAACGTGGACTGATCAGAGTCCGAGTGCCGACTTGAGGTCGGCGGCCCGGGTGGTGTGCTCCCAGGTGAAGTCGGGGTCGTTGCGACCGAAGTGACCGTAGGCCGCCGTCTTCTGGTAGATCGGTCGACGTAGATCGAGGTCGCGGAGGATGGCGCCGGGGCGCAGGTCGAACACGTCCTGAACGGCCTTGACGATCTTGGTCTCCTCGACCTTGGCGGTGCCGAACGTCTCGACCAACAGGGACACGGGGTGGGCCACGCCAATGGCGTAGGCGACCTGGACCTCGGCCCGATCAGCGGCACCGGCGGCCACCAGGTTCTTGGCCACCCAGCGACCGGCGTAGGCGGCCGAACGGTCGACCTTGGACGGGTCCTTGCCCGAGAAGGCGCCGCCGCCGTGGCGGGCCATGCCGCCGTAGGTGTCGACGATGATCTTGCGGCCGGTGAGGCCCACATCGGCGTGGGGGCCACCGAGCTCGAACTTTCCGGTGGGGTTGACCATGACGGCGAAGTCGTCGTCGGCGAACTGGGCCGGCAGCGACGGACGGATCACGTGCTCGATCAGGTCGGGCTTGATGGTGGTCTCGGCGTCGATGCCGGGCTGGTGCTGGGTCGAGATCAACACGGTGCGGAGACGGACCGGGGTGTTTCCCTCGTAGTCGAAGGTGACCTGGGTCTTGCCGTCGGGGCGCAGGTACGGGATGGTCCCGGCCTTGCGGACTTCGGCGAGGCGGGCGGCCATCTTGTGGGCCAACCAGATCGGTAGCGGCATGAGATCTTCGGTCTCGTTGCAGGCGTAGCCGAACATCATTCCCTGGTCGCCAGCTCCCTGGCTGTTGAGGGCATCCTCGCCAGCGGTACCGGTGCGGGTCTCGAAGGCGGTGTCGACGCCTTGAGCGATGTCGGGGCTCTGGGGTCGATCGAGGTGATGACGCCACACGTGTTGCCGTCGAACCCGGTGTTGCCGTTGTCGAAGCCGATACCGTTGATCGTCTCGCGGACGATCTTGGGGAACTCGATGTAGGCCGACGTGGTGATCTCACCGGCCACCACCACCAGGCCGGTGGTGATGAGGGTCTCACACGCCACACGGGCCATGGGGTCCTTGGCCAGGATGGCGTCGAGTACGGCGTCGGAGATCTGGTCGGCCATCTTGTCGGGATGGCCCTCGGTCACCGACTCCGAGGTGAAGGTCCACTGGGTCACTGCTGCTCCTTGGGGGGCGATTCTTGAGTTGACGGTTGCGACTTGACGATTTGGGGCGGCGGAGAATGTAGGCGAAGGTCTGCGATGGCATCGAGGATCCTCTCGGCCACCCCCTCCTTGGTGGTCAGCGGTACCGACGTCTCCGAACCTGCTGCACCGTAGATGACGACCTCGTTGGTGTCGTGCTCGAACCCAGTCGCGGGGGCCGACACGTCGTTGGCCACCAGTAGATCGACGTTCTTGGCCGTCAACTTGGCTCGGGCGTGGGCGGCGACGTCGGTGGTCTCGGCGGCGAATCCGACCACGATCTGGCCGGGCACCTTGCTGTGACCCAGGGCGGAAAGGATGTCAACGGTCGGCTCGAGGCGGATCTCGGGTGGACCGTCGGCCTTCTTGATCTTGTGGTCGGCCACCGTGACCGGTCGGAAGTCGGCCACTGCCGCCGACATCACGACTACATCGGCGGTGGCAGCCCGCCCCATGACGGCGTCGTGCATCTCGGCGGCGCTCACCACCGACACCACCTCGTGCACGCCTGGCGCAGGAAGGACGGCGGTGGTGATCAACGTGACCCGGGCACCTCGTCGAGCAGCGGCCACGGCCACGGCATGACCCTGCTTGCCGGAGGACCGGTTGCCGATGAAGCGGACCGGATCGATGGCTTCCCTGGTACCGCCGGCGGTTACGACCACCTCCAGCCCGGCCAGGTCGGACGGTGCCAGCACAGCCAGAACGGCCTCGACGATGCGGGCCGGGTCGGCCAAGCGGCCGTGCCCCACGTCTCCACCAGCAAGACGACCCGACTCGGGGTCGACCACGTGGACGCCACGTCGACGCAACGTGGCCAGGTTCTCCTGGACGGCGGGGTGCTCCCACATCTCGGTGTGCATGGCGGGACACACCACGACCGGGGCCCGAGTGGCCAGCAACGTGGCGGTGAGCAGGTCGTTGGACCGCCCCGCGGCATAGTCGGCCAACAGCCGGGCGGTGGCGGGAGCCACGACGATCACGTCGGCGCCCTGACCCAGCGTGGTGTGGGGTATCGGGTCGGCCTCGGACCACAGCGATGTGCGGACCGGCTCGGAGGCCAAGGCGGAGAAGGTTGTCTCGCCCACGAAGCGCAGGGCACCGCGAGTGAGGATCGGCTGTACGTGGGCGCCACCGTCGACGAGACGTCGACAAACCTCAATTGCCTTGTAGGCGGCAATACCGCCAGTTACACCGAGGACAACGCGAGGTCCCGACGGCACCGCTAGACCGGCCTGATTCGGTTTCAGACCCAGCTCAGGAGTTGCCGGCCGCAGCCTCGGCTGCTGCGGCATCGGCAGCGGCCTGAGCCTCGGCGGCCTCGATCTCGGCGGCCTCGGCGGCCAAGGCCTCGGGGTCGATGTCGATGCCCTCGATCTTGTCAGCGGAGATCTCTTCGAAAGCGATGGACAGCGGCTTACGAGCAACCGAGGCCACCTGCGGGGGCACGAGCTTGCCCGAGGTGTCGCCAAGTTGGCCGAAGTACGAGTTGATCTGACGGGCCCGCATCGCCCCCAACGTGACCAGTCGGAACTTGGAGCCAGCCCGGTCGAGCAGTCCCTCGATCGGAGGGTTCATCATCGTGTCGTGCTGCCAGGCCATGGCTGGTGGACCTCTTGGTTGGATTGTGGCCAAAGTACGGCCAGGGGACGGCTGATCCTACCAAGTCTCATACCGCCCGAGCGACTACCGACTTCCGGCTGAGTTCGGTCGCCGGCCTGCCGGCGCCGTAGCAGCGGGCCGTGCTCAAGCCCCTTCGAAAGCTGCAGCAGCCGCCACTATCGCCGCGACCAGTTCTTCAGGAGGGGTAGAGGTGGAGTCGAGGATGACGTCGTACACCGATGTGTCATTCACGTCGATGCCGTAATAGGCGAGATAGCGAGCAGCCTCGGAGGCCTCCCGCACCCGGTTCACCTCCAACGCCTCCTGCGCTTCGTGGCTGTCACGGCCCGCTACCCGACGGGCCCGTTCCACCTCGTCGCAGTAGATCAGAACTCGTAGCGCCCGAACCTCGGCCCGGGTCACCAACCAAGCCGACAACCGGGACTCCAACAGGACGTTCCCATCTCTCGCCCGGTCGGTAAGCCGGTCGTCCAGCTCCCGGTCGATTCGATCGTCGGCTTCGGCCACCGTGGCGAACTCCGCCAGGCTCATCCCTCGCTCAGCCGCCAACGCCCGAAACACACTGCCGCCGTCCACGTGTTCGAGCCCCAACCGGGACGCGACCTCCCGGCCCGCGGTGCTCGTACCCGAACCCGGCAGGCCAGCCAGCGTGATCAGCACCGGCCGGTCAGGAGAACGCGGCCAGCAACGCCTCGCGCTGCTGGCTACCGAGGCCCCGAACCCGTCGGGTATCGGCGATGCCGATCTCTTCCATGGTGCGGCGGGCTTTGACCTTGCCGACGCCGGGAAGGGACTCCAACACGGCGAGGACCTTGGTCTTACCGACCAGTTCATCGGTTTCGCCCTGTTCGAGCACCTCGGCCAGGGTGATCGACCCCAGCTTGAGGCGCTCCTTCAGTTCGGCCCGGGCCCGACGAGCAGCCGCCGCCTTTTCCAGTGCGGCAGCACGCTGTTCGGGGGTGAGGGAAGGAGGCTGTGCCATGACGAAAACCCTACCCCTGCCCCGCCCGCCCCAGGCGGACACGTTGGACACTCCGTGCTGACGTTTGCCTAGCGTTAAGCGGCAGAGTCCCGGCCGCGGCGTCCCCGGCCGGGTTCACCTCCAACCAGCCATCGCTAGTCGTTCCCGACGCGATGATCGAGACCGCCACCGCAGTCACCCCCTCGGCGGGGCTGCGATGTATGTGGTCATGGCCGCCGGCCCATCGCCTCGTCCACCCAAAGGACCACCGATCGTTTGAGTTCTCTTGGTCAAGTGGTGGTGACGGCGAGCTGCTCTCCGCCGTGTCGTAACGGGTCGTAGATGGTGTTGGTGTGCCAGCAGGCCCAGATGACGCGGAGCCAGCAGCGGGCCCAGATTCGCACGGCGTGGGGGTGGCGGGCTCCGCGGGCGCGGACCTGGCTGTAGCGGTCGGCAGCCCAAGCTGAGGAGTGTCGGGAATTGTCAGCGAAACCAGTATTCGCCACGCGAGATGCCTTGTTCGCGGCGTAACGGAACCCGACCGTATGGGTCTTGCCAGAGGCTCGGGTCACAGATGCCGCACCGCAGATGGCCGCGACCTGTTCGGGGGCTCTCGCGCCGATCCAGCAATGGGCCTATCTCAGCGATGAGCTGAGCCAAGCTGACGGTTGCAGTACGGGGCAGGGTTTCGAGCAGCTTGGCCTTAGGACGACGGCTGATAGCCTCAGCGATGGAGGCCTCGATGCGGGCGATTTCGGTGTTCAGCACCCGGATTTGGGCGACAGACCCAGCGACGATGGCCGAAAGAACATTCGGGTAGATCGGCATCGCGGCGACAGGGGCAGCTCGAAGTCGGCTGACGAGTTCAGCGGGAGTTTTCCCGCCCCATATGCGTGACGCTGGCAGAACTGGCCCATCCGTCCCTCGCCTAGATGGGCGGCCGCCTGCGGTGTCGGATAGTCGGTCAAGAACGCCAGGGTTATCTTCGAGGTCAGCTTCTGGAACACCATTGCGGCCCCGGGCCAGTGCTCGGCCAGGACGGCCCACAACTGGTTCGACGCTGCAGTGCGGGCATCGACCACAGCGCTACGAGCACGGGCGAGCACTCCAAGTTCTCGAGTCGCTTCCACGACCGGAAGAACCCGGTGCAGCCGCTGGCCATCGGTCCGGGCGTAGTCAGCGAGCATGAACGCGTCCCCAGCATCCGAGTTTGTGCACACCGACCCCCAGCGTGGCCGTGTGGCTCTGAACCCTGCTGGTTCAGCCACCAGAACCGAGTGACCAGCAGCACCAAGCAACCCAACGACGATGCCGTCGCTACGCTCGATCGCTACTGCCATCTGCTCGGGGACAGCCAACTCGGCCAACGCGTCAGGAACCCGCTCCAGATCCTTTCGGGAGTGGAGTTCCCCACGGATCGTGGAGGCCGGGGGTTAGGCGGCAGTGGCCGCTGGGGTGGTCAGTTTCTCGTAGGTGATCGGGGCTTTCAAGCCACAGTGGCTGTGGCGACGGATCCGGTTGTAGCGGTCGATCCAAGTTGTGATTCGGTGGCGAGCGCCGGCCCGCGAAAAACGATGCGGCGACGGCGTTGTCCAGACATGACCCGGCTCTTGACATCGACTGGGTGATGCCCTGGCGGCGGCACAGGCCGGTGAACGCGTCAGAGGTGTACTGGCTGCCGCGATCGGTGTGCATGATGACTCCGCCGATGTTGGCCTTGCCGCCCCGGGCGGCGATGGCCATTTTCAACGCATCACACACCAGTGGCGCCCGACAGTGCTCGGCGATCGCGAACCCGATCAGCCGGCGGCTGTAGAGGTCGATCACCGTCGCCAAGTACAGCTTGCCTTCCCAGGTCTTGATCTCAGTGATGTCGCCAACCCACGCAACGTTCGCAGCGGCCGGGTTGAACTGGCGGTTCAACAGGTTCGGGAACTTGTAGGCCGTCTTGTCCGGTCGCGTAAGCGATCGCCGGACCCGACGCTTGGCTTTGGCCACCAGGCCCTGGCGGCTCATCGACACCGCCACCGATTTCACGTCGAGGCGGGCCCACTCCGGATCGTTCGATCAGCTCGGCATGGATCCGCGGTGACCCGTACTCGCCGTCATGAGCAGCGAACACCTCAGCGACCGCAACGTCGAGCTCTGCGCCGTTGAGCAGCCGGAGTCGGCTCAGCGTTGTGGTGCCGATAGAACCACGATTCTGAAACCCCCAAGGCACGACACGATGTCGCCACCGGAACTTTGTGCTCGGTCCTTTGGGCTGCGATGTGGGCGGTCACGGCCGCCGGCCCATCGCCTCGTCCACCCAAAGGACCACCGATCGTTTGAGTACATCACGCTGCATCCGCAGCTCATGCACCTCTCTCCGGAGCTTCAACAGCTCCTCACGTTCGGATAACCCAAGGCCATCAGGTCGCTCAGCCTCACGGGCCTTATCGAGCCAGTTCCCAAGCGTGCCCGGATGAACCTGGATCTCCCGGGCAACCTCAGCGATCGGTCGACCAGTGTCAAGCACCAGCCTCACCGCACCGTCTTTGAACTCCTGGTCGTACTTCATGCGCTTCTCTGGCATCACATCTCCTCAAAGATGATGCCCCCCAGATTCGCCCCCCCCCCCCCCCCCCCCCCCCCCCCCCCCCCCCCCCCCCCCCCCCCCCCCCCCCCCCCCCGCGGCCTGGGGACCTCCAATCGCGTCTTTGCCCTAGAAATAGCAAACAGTAGGTTGCTACCGCGATGCGGCGACCAGGAGTAGCAAGCTCCCCAGCACGAGGGCGACGGGCATCGCCAGCGCAAGCGGACGATCAGGGAAAGGCTCCTCACGAAGACGGTATGGCCATCCATGTAGAATTGAAATTCTGATAACCCCAACAAAGCTTAGGATAATCAAAAAACTTCCAACGGACGCCACATCATTCCTCGTAGCCAGGCATCCAGCCGAAGGCGCCAGTAATGACCTGCATCCATCCGTTCTTCCCGCCTGCTGAAGCAGGAAGAGAGCCCGAAATTCCCTTAGCAAATCCCGCCGCCATCACCCAAACTGCAATGGTGGCGACACAGCCTTTGAATGTTCGCGAGTCAGATGCGGCACAACCGTTCCAAGCATCGAACGCCCCGGCCGTGATACTTATCGCATTAAATAGTGGTGCTGCAAATATCGCGAATGGGACCAAGGAGACGCCCCCAATAACCCATCCAGCAGCTGTTCCCGGCTCACCCCAGCGCGCCCTATCCCCGATGAGTCCCTTCGCTAAGCCTAGCGAGGAACCAGCCAAGAAACCGGAACAAACATCAACCACATGTTGCGTGCCACCGGGCCTTGCCTCGGCATAGGACGTGCAGCCCTCATCAAACTTTGTATTGCAAATTCCTGCGAGTTCGCGCGCTTGCCCCGCCCGATCATTAATGTCTTCGGCGATACCAACTGGACTGCATGGCCCATCGCCAAGGAACCCACAGAGGCCGCTAGGGTCACTTCCATTAGCGGGGTTGCCGCCGGTGTATCCGTAGGGTTCTTCGGTGATTGCGACTAGTGGGTCGAGGGTTGTGAATTGGCCGGTTGTGGGGTCGTAGTGGCGGGCTCTTAGGTAGATGTAGCCGGTTTCTGTGTCGTGGTATTGGCCTGTGTAGCCGTTGAGTGGTTGTTCGAGCCACCAGTTGGTGTTGGCGGTGATTTCGCCGTGAGCGTTGTAGGTGATGGTGTTGCGGGTGGTGCCGTTGGCGTTGGTTGTGAGTCTTGTGGAGCCTTGGTGGTCCTGGTGGAGGTAGATGACTTCACCGGTTTTGTTGATCTGATAGATCGGTGTCCCACCAGGACCGTAGATCACATACGTGCTCTGGCCTCCTTGATGCTCCGCGAGCAGTAGCGGGAGGCCGGTTCCGGCGGTCCAGGTGTGTTCTTTACGCCACTCGGCACCGGCACCAGCCGTGTTGTCTAGTTGCTTCGCGGTGCGCATGCCAGTGGTGTCGTATTCGTAACGCCAGGTGCGGGTCGGCGCCCGGAACACTCCGATCACATCGATTGCCACATCAGTTTCGGTCCATGACCCGACGGTGATGGTTCCGGTGTCGGAGAGGGCGACGATCATGGTGGTGGATGCGTGTTGGGCGGGGTCGAACACCACGATCCCACCATCGAGCTCACCCTCTTGTGTGCCGACACCGACGACACCAGCCGCGGTCGGGTCGATCGCAGTCACCGAAACCATCACCGCAGTGATATCACCACTCAGCCCGCCCTGGCCCGGTGACCTCCACGTCGACAGGGTTCATCGCTTGCAGCGTCCCACACGGGTTTGCGTCACATGTCCCCGTGCTGTTTGTGGTGTCGACGAGGCGGGTGGGGCATCGAGCAGATCCAAGCCGAGCCCGGTGTCGGTTCCGGTGGGGATCTTCCAGTACCCGGTGACCGCAACACGAATGCTGGTGGGACCAGCGGTGTTGAGAGTGATCGACCCGTCCGGGGTCAACGGAACCGTGAACACACCAGCAGCCCCGACACTGCCTGCTTCCCAGACGAGCTCACCGGCTGATGCGGTCCCGTTCGGGGCGACCCGTGCGTGGCCGCCAGGTACTGTCTTGGGCCACGATCGACACCGTCACCGCGTTCACCCCTGATGCGGGGATGCCGCCGTGACCAGCGGTCGCGACGTCGGTGTCACCAGCGGGCAGGGTCCCGCACGGCGAACCATCACACACACCAGTACCCGAGGCCGATTCGGCGGTAACGGCGGGGGTGACAGGCCAGTAGTTCAGGGCCGGAACCCACGGGGACGGCGCCCGGAAATAGCCGACCACATCGACCGATACATCCACGGCGAGTTCAACCGGTCATCGCGACAGCGTGATGGTAGTGGTGGGCGGCGGTGGTCCAGCCGAGTGAGCGTCGGGGGATGGTGTTGATGCGGTGGGCGATTCGGTCGAGGTCGGCGGGTGTAGATCGAGAGGTCGGTGCCTTTGGGGAGCCAGCGTCGGATAAGGCCGTTGGTGTTCTCGTTGGTTGGGCGTTGCCATGGTTTGTGGGGTCGCAAGTAGATGTCGATTCCGGTGGCTTGGGCGATGGCGGGGTGGTTGGCCATCTCGCTGCCGCGATCCCAGGTGAGGGGTCAGTCTCAGCTCAGGTGGGATCGTTTCGAGGGTGGCGGTGAGGGCGTTTGGGTGCTCAAGGCGGTGTAGGCACAGTTGGGTGTGTCGTGGCGGGCGAGCCACGGGTACCGGGTTTTGCGGTCGACGAGGGTGATGATGGCGGACTGGTTGCGGGGCGCCGATGATCCGTCGCCTTCGGGGTGACCGACCTCTGCCCGTGCCTCGGCGGCGGGTGGGCGGTTGTGGATGATGTTGAACTGGCCGAGAACGCTGGATCGTTGCTGGCTATGGCGTTGACCGGTGTGTCGGCGTCGTGGACGACGGCGGTGCAACATCTTGTAGACCTTGGTGGGCGGGCCGTGACGTTTCGGGGCGTAGACGCCCTGGTAGATCATTTCGTGGGAGATGTTGGCGGTATAGCCGTGGGGCCTTGGGCCAGCTCGATCGAGATCGTCGTCGGCGAATCTCCGGCCACGAGACGTTTGGTCACCTGCCACGCCAGTTCGGGTTCGCGACCAGCATCGGTGCTTTTGGTCGCAATCGTGCCGTGTCAGCTCGGACCTGCGCTTTGGTGGTGTGCGCGGCTCGGCCACCGTTGCAGGCGATCGCGTCCGATCGTGCTGCGATGACGTCCCAGCCCGCGGGCGAACAGGCGTCAGGTCCCCGCGTTCGATCCCAGCGCGGATTTGCTCACGTCAGGCGCGGTGAGTGGGTTAGCTGGCATGCTGGGACTCTCCATCGGTTCGGGTGCTGTGTGAACAGCGGCCATCATAGCCGCCATCACGCGCTCTGACCGGTGGGACCCGTCACCTCACGGTGTTGCCGTCACCCCTTGAGCCCGCCCACCCCAACATCGCTGGACAACACGATGGTGCCGTTGGCTGCGACCTTCGCCGTCACCGTCTGAGCCGACGTCTGCCCAGCGTTGAGCGGCAAAGTCCCCGCGGCGGCGTCCCCGGCCGGGTTCACCTCCAACCAGCCATCGCTCGTGGTGCCCGATGCGATGATCGACACTGCCACCGCCGTCACCCCCGCAGCTGGAATACCACCAACACCAGCGACCGTCAACGCCACCGGATCACCAGCGGCGATACGAGCACACGGCGCCCCATCACAGGTACCGGTGCCCGCCGCGCTGTCCGCAACACGGGCAACAGGAACCGGTACGTACTGGCGGACAGTGTCGTCTTGCCATGTCGTCGGCAACACCGCCGACGTCATGCGGTTCTCGGCATCAAACCCATAGGTTGCGGTTGTTCCCGACGGATGAGTCATCGACGTCCGGTTCCCGCAGGCGTCATAGCCATGAGGTGGTGGCATCAGCCGGTGGCGTCCACAATCACCGCCGGTCGCGGTCTGCGATGTCAACACAAGCGTTGGGCGGGGTCGAACACCTGCAACACACCATCCGCATCCACCAGGTTCGTGGCCGCATCAAACCCGAACCCCTCCGTCCCAGTCGAAGTGAGGCGATCCCGATCGTCATAGGACCACGACTGGTCCTGGCCAGCCACGGCTCCGGTGCCGGTGACAGACGTGACCTGGCCCTTCAAGTCACGGGGCCCATATGCGAGCGAGCCGAGCACGGTGGATCCGCGGTTCCAAGACACACCAACCATCCGATCCACCCCGGTCAAACGAATAGACGTCCCGGTTCGCCGATACCGCAGGGAACACCGTCTCGGACCAGTTGCTGTTCTGGTCATACCCAAACGTGGTGAGCCGGCCCCAATCCCGTGGTCGACACCATCCTGCCCGCACCGTCGAAGGTGCGGGTCACCGGTAATGGTCTGGCCGGGGTGGATCGACGTCAGGTTTCCGGTGTCATCCCAGCCATAACCAGTGGAACGACCATTCACATCGCTGTGCGACACCAGCCGGGACCGTTGATCCCAACCCCACATCTCCGTCACCCCACCCCTACTGGCGTGGGTACGACGGCCGATCACGTCATAGGTGATGTTCTCAACATCAGGAGTACCAGGATCCGCGTAATCCACCCCAACCGGGCGCCCCGCCGGATCATACGAGTAGGTCACACACCCGGTTTTTGGTGGTGTGCAGGACCCGTCGGGTTGGGTCACCGTCCCCAACCGGCCCTCACCATCCCAGCCATAGGCGGTGACCTCCCCGGCAGGGTCGCTCTGTGAGACCAAACGGCCCAAACCGTCATACCCGTACGCCCACGTGCCACCCAACTCGTTCACGAACCCCACCCGCCGGCCATCCGCGTCATAGGAATAGGTGCGGGCACCGGGACCGGGTGGATCCACCGACGTGAGCCGATCCACGGCGTCATAGCCATAGGTGGTCACGTCACCTTTGGTGACCGTCGCTGACAAGCCGGTCTCCACCCGGATCATGTTCCCGTTGGCGTCGAACCCTGTCTTCACCCGGTTGCCCAACGGATCGGTCTCCTCGATCACCCGACCAAACGCATCAGACACCAACCTGGTCTTCCACAACTCCGGGTCTGCGCCCACCAGATTGCCTTTCGGGGCCACCACCCACTCCAGACGCCCGATCGAGTCATAGTCCATGGAGGTCTTGTTGCCCTCCGGGTCCGTCACCGACACCAAATCACCGCTCAACTCGTCGTAGGTGTACAGCCAATCTCACCCGACCATCGACCACCTCACGCAAATCCTCGCGATGCACGGGTCATACCAACGACGACACCGCCTCATCAGGAGTACCAGCAGCTTCCACCACCGTCTCCGGCATGCCATCGCGTTATACGCCACAGTCAAGATCACCACCCCACCGTCGGCACCAGCAACGGACTTCGTCTCACCACGACACCGACGTCACCTGATCAAACAAGTTGTAGGTCCAACGTCACCCGACCCGACGCATCACGGGCCATCAACCGATTCCCACGAGCATCATTCTCAAACACCACCCCGCAGGAGACGTGACCTGCTCAAGCGCCAACGTGTCGGGAGTCGCGGACCAGCGTGGTGACCGTTTCGACTTCAGTTCCGGGGGCCGACACCGTGGACGTGTGAACACCCGCAGTGTTGTAGTAGTCGATTCACATGACTGACCCTGAAGTGATCGATGATCGCCTTCACCCCGGCGTAAATATTCGAACCTAATCGGCTCACCATTTTCATTGGTTTGGGTGACAGCGACCCAAATGGTCAGAGGTGTTAGCAACTTCATTCCCAGCCGCTCCACCGTCGTGGCGGGTTTGCGCATCGACTTCAACCGGTGCCCCTCGTGGGTGGGCGACCAAAACACCACCGCCAGCATCGGTGAACCTGACGGAGTCATCAGCCCCATCATATACCAAGCCAATCGAGCGAGTTCCGTCAGTCACCAATTCCAACCTGCCCGCATTCACCAAACACCAGCTGACGGTTTCGCCTCGTCCACCATCGACAACGCCTGCCCACCACCATCACGGGCAATGGTGGTCTCGTTCCCGAACTGGTCACAAACCAAAACCAGGCGTCCTGCTAACGTCAAACCCGGAACCTCTCAAATGGTTCTCGTGAACAACCAGCCACC